>CAXSGV010000074.1:13366-18943 GCA_964236615.1 uncultured Polyangiaceae bacterium | reverse complement strand
AGCAAACCATGGACCGTCCAGCGTCCCGGCTCGCCACTCACGTCACCCGTGGCCAGCAAACCATGGACCGTCCAGCGTCCCGGCTCGCCACTCACGTCACCCGTGGCCAGCAAACCATGGACCGTCCAGCGTCCCGGCTCGCCACTCACGTCACCCGTGGCCACCGTTCCAGCTCGGGTGTCCTCACCTCGTCGCCAGCACGCACCTCACGGTGGCAGCGACTTGATCCATGCTTTCACCGAGGAGACGCCGGCGTCGTCGACCGCGTGCGTCGCGATCGGCGGCATCTGGTTCGGCTGATCGCGGATGCCGTCGACGATGATCGCGACGCTCTTCGTGTCGTCGCCCGACTTGAAGCGGAAGTAGCCGGCGTCTGGCGAGTAGGAGCCGCGGAAGCTGTTGTGCACGACGTTGACGCCGGTCTTGAAGGTGTCCGTCTCGGTCGGCGAGATCGTCGTCACGCCGCCGTCGAGCCACGCCTTTGCGCTCAGGCGCATGTGGAAGCCAGTGAAGCCGGCACCGGGGGCGGCCGCGTTGTGGCACGCGACGCCGCAGTTGATGTGAAGCCATCCGAGCGCGGGGCCCGCGACGCCGGCGTCGTCGCTCGGAAGCGTGATGTTCGTCGTCGCCGGGGGCGCGGTCAGGAGGTTTTCTGCCTTCAACATGGTGAGCGTGATGCCGCTCGCCGTCGGCAGCGCGAGGCTCACCGCTTCGATGCCGAGCATCTTGTCCTTGCGACCGCCGTGGCACTGCTCGCACGCCGTCTCGTCGGGGATCTCGTAGGTGCCGACGACGTTCTTTGCCCCGACCTTCAAGCGCTTCGCCGCAGACTCGTCCGCGTTCCAGCGGTAGGTCGTCTTCGCCCAGTCGTCGGTGCCGTTCTTCACGAACAGGCGCGTCTCGATGCGCTTGCCGCCAAGCCGGAACTCTTTCCAAACCCGGGTGCCGACGGGGAAGACCCACTCGTCCATGTCGGTCGTGTCGATCTTGCTGCCCGGCGGCAGGTAAAGCCAACGCGACTTGTCGGCGCCGTCGCTCCAGAACACGAGACCCGGCGTGTAGGCCCGGTTCTGCGCCGCGACCTTCTTCGCGGCGAAGTCCGAGTAAAGCCCCGTGCACTCGAGCTGGTCGGGGAGATCGGTGCCCGAGTCCGCGCAGGTGCTGGCGTCTTTCTGCGGGGTCGCGTCGGCCGCCACGACGTCGGCCGTGGTGACGTCGGTGGAGACGTCCGCGCCCGCGTCGGCCGTTGCCGCGGTGTCGTCATCGCTGCAACCGACGTCGAGGAGCGCTGCGGCCGCGCCGAGCGTCACCGGGACGAGGAGGAACGAGAGACGACGCGGTCCGAGGCTTCGGGTAAGTTTTCGGGTCACTGGGGTCTCGGCATTTTGCGCGACGACGCCTGCAAGGTAAAGGACGGACCATGTCCCCCGAGCTCGATGAGGCCGTCGCACGTGTTGCCGCCAAAAAGGACGCGTGGCTCGCCGTTACGCTCACGGAGCGTATTGCGTACTTGAAGAAGTGCCTCGCAGGCCTCCTCGCCGTCGCGCCAGGATGGGTCGAGGATATATGCCGAATCAAAGGCATCGTGCCTGGCGACGTGCTCGAAGGCGAGGAGTGGATCGCCGGGCCGTGGACCACCATCCGCAACGTGCGGCTCTTGATTCACGCGCTCGAGCACGGTGGGCACCCGCCTGTGCCCTCGCTGACGAAACGAAAAGGCGGCCAGGTCGTGGCGAAGGTGTTCCCGGGGACACTGCAGGACCGGGTGCTCTTCACCGGCATGCGCGCCGAGGTGTGGATCGAGCCCGGCAAGGAGCCGACGCAAGGCGCCGCTTACCGCACCCCAAAGGCGGAGGGAGCGGTGTCGCTCGTGCTCGGCGGGGGCAACGTGTCGTCCATTCCGCCCATGGATGTACTTTACAAGCTGTTCGTCGAGAGCGAGGTCGTCGTTCTCAAGATGAACCCCGTCAACGCGGCGTTTGGGCCGCGGCTCGAGCAGGCGTTCGCTTCCCTGATTGCCGACGGCTACCTCGCTGTCGCCTATGGCGGCGCGGACGTCGGAGCCGCGCTTGCTTCGGACCCGCGGGTCGACACGCTCCACGTCACGGGATCCGATCGCACCTACGACGCCATCGTCTGGGGCAGCGATCCCGACGAGCGCGCGCGGCGAAAAGCCGAAGGCACGCCGGTCAACACGCGCCACTTCAGCGCCGAGCTCGGCTGCGTCACGCCGGTTCTCGTCGTCCCCGGGCCCTGGTCAGCGGCCGACATGGAGTTCCAAGCGCGCCACATCGCCGGCATGGTGGCGCAGAACGCGAGCTTCAACTGCAACGCGGCGAAGGTCATCATCACCGCGAAGGGCTGGCTGCAACGTCCGACGTTCCTGCGCATGGTCGAAGAGGCGCTCGCCAAGGCGCCGCCGCGGAAGGCGTACTACCCGGGCGCCGAGGACCGCTACGCGAAGTTCATCGAGGCGTACCCCCGCGCCAAGAAGCTCGGCACGGAGGGGGAAGGCGTCGTTCCGTGGACGCTGATCCCGGACGTCGCTGCCGATGCGAACGAGTACGCGCTTCGCAACGAGGCCTTCTGCGGTGTGCTTGCCGAGGTCTCGATCGACGCGAGCGACGCGCGTGAGTTCCTCGCGAAGGCCGTCCCCTTCGCGAACGACGCCGTGTGGGGAACGCTGTCGGCATGCATGCTCGTGCACCCCGCCACCGTCGAAAGGTTCGAAGCCGAGGTCGACCAAGCGATCGCCGACCTTCGCTACGGGGGCATCGGCGTGAACGCGTGGCCCGCGGTCCTCTACGGGCTAGGCGTCACGAGCTGGGGCGCGTACCCCGGGCACGTCCCCGAGGACATCCGCTCCGGCGTGGGCGTCGTTCACAACACGTACCTCTTCGATCATCCGCAAAAATCCGTCGTGTACGCGCCCTTCCGTATTCGTCCCAAGCCGGTGTGGTTCCCCAATCACGAGAGTCTGGCCGAGGTCGGCAAGAAGCTGACGGAGCTCGAAGCCGCGCCCACGTGGGGCAAGGTCTTCGGCGTCGCGATGGCGGCGATGCGCGGGTGAAGCGTTACATCGCGGTCGCCGGCACCATCGGTGCGGGCAAGACGTCGCTCGTCGCGTGGCTCGTGAAGCGGTACGGGCTCACGCCGTTTTACGAGCCGAACGAAGCCAACCCGTACCTCGCGGATTTCTACGGCGACATGGCGCGGTGGGCCTTCCACTCGCAGGCGTTCTTCCTGGCGCACAAGCTCGAGCTTCACCAACAGCTCGAACGCTGCACGACGCCCGCAGTGATCGATCGCACCCTCTACGAGGACGCGGAAATATTCGCGAAGAACCTCTACTCGCAGAAGCTGATGACGAAGCGCGACTGGGAAGTGTACCAGCGGCTCTACGCTGGTATCCGTCGCGCGCTTCGCCCGCCCGATGTGCTGATTGCGCTCACGTGCTCGCTGCCGGCAGCGAAGAAGCGCATCGCAAAGCGCGGCCGCGAGATGGAAAGCGCGATCCCCGACGCGTACCTGCGGCGCCTCCACAAGCTCTATGGGACGTGGTTCGCGAGCTACGATCTCTCGCCCATCGTCACCATCGACACGACCAAGCTCGACTACGTCGAGGATCTCGTCGATCTCCTCGACTTGGTGCGCATCCTCGACGCTGCGCTTGGCTGAGGCCCCGGCTACAGACGGCAGACCTCGAGCCGGTTTTCCTCGTTCGCTTCAAGTCGCGGCAGGGCAAGACGCGCGTCGAAGAGGTGCGCGCCTACGCGTGGCCGAGCCAGCAGATTGCGCTCAGCCACCTCGGTTACCGCGCCGAGGACACGCGGCTCCTTCGCCTCGAGCCGCGCCAGCCCGTGCCGTTTCCCGCGCGCCTGTACGCCCGCTTCGAGTCGACTCCGAAGGATCTCGAAGAGCTCCGTAAGACCGAGAAAGCCTACGACAAGGCCATGAAACAGGCCGCCAGCAAGCCAGGCCGCGCGGAGATGGAGCTCGTCCCGCTCATCCCTGCGTTCGCAAAGCTCGGTAGCGACGTCGCGCTCGAGATGTTGATCGAGACCGCGGGCGCCTACCAACGCCTCGACAACCCGACCTACGCCAGCAAGATGCTCGGCAACCTCCTCAAGCTGGTCGAGAAGAACAAGAAGGGCGCCGACGACTCTCTGCTCGCGCGCACCGTGCTCGCGGCGTCGGACGACGGCGTCTTCAACGCGAAGCTCTACGACTTCACCTGGGAGACGCTCGGTAAGAAGCACGGCGTGGCGACGGCGCTCGCGTTCGGCGTGCGCGTGTTCCGGCGCCTCGTGCAGTCGGGCCGCGCGCTGCCGACCGACTTCGTGAAGGACATGCGTCGTGCCGCCATCAAGGGCAAGGTCGAGACCGAGTTCGCGCGTCTCTTCGACGAGACGATCGTGTGGGCCGTCGGTGAAGCGTCCTTCTGGAACACCGCACGCCGTACGTCCAGCTGGCGCGACGAGGAGACGAAGGATCACTCCGAGACGCAGCTCCTTCGCGTGCGCTTCGCCGAGCTTTGGAAGAAGGCGGCGACGCCCGAAGCAAAGGACGAGGGCGGGCCGTGGAAGGCGGAGGTGTGGGGTCGGCTGCAGACCGTGATGAGCGAGCTCACGTCCTACGGGCGCACCGTGCTCGTCGAAACGCTGCTCGCGACCGCCGACCAGCTCGAGACGAAGGAAGAGGCCGAGCGCCTCCTCGAGGCCACGCTCGCGATGCTCTCGAAGGCGCCGCGGTCGAGCGATCGCGGGCGCGTCGAGAACGTGGCGAGCAAGGCGCTCGGTCGCATCGCTGCCTTTTCGCACGACCTCTTGTGGGAGAAATCGCAGCTCTTCGAGGAGGCGCTGCGCGCCGCCACGGGCGACCTCACGTCGTTCGTCGCGCTCGCCGATCTCTTGTCGGACCTCAGCGAGTCGATCCCGGCGCGGGGCACCAACGGTCACTCGACCACGCTCTTGCGGTCGCTTCCCGGCCTCGAGGCCGCTTGGACGGGCGCGCTCGTCGCGGCGCTCAACAAGACCGAGAAGCCCAAGAACGACGACGATGACGACGACTACGATGACGACAGCGACAGCTCGAACCTGCCGCCGATCGTGTCGGTGCTCGGCGAGTCGCTCGCGCTTCTCACGCCGGCGACGGCCAGCGAGCACCTGGCCGAGCTCGGACCGCTGCTTGCGTCACGCCTCTCGAAGGATCTTCATCATGGCGGGGGCCTCGCCGCGTGGGGCCGCGTCCTTGGGACGCTTCGCTCGCTCGGTCCCATCGGCGTCGGCATCACGTCCGACGCGACCGCGCGCTTCGTGAAATCGTCGGGCGACCGCGTCGCGTTCCAGAACGCGAGCGAGATCGCCCACCTGCTCGACGCCGATGTCCTCCGTGGCGCCGCCGAGTCGCGCCGCATCGTCGACGAGGCGCTCGCAGCGGCGGCCAAGACCGCGCACGTGCCGGCGCGCGCCGAGAAGATCATGAAGCCCGAGAAGGAGCTCGGGGGCGACAGCGTGAACCTGATCGACGTCGTCAAGGTCGCGGCCGGCTACGGCCGCAACTACCTGTTGCCGCGCA
>CAXSGV010000074.1:1666-13356 GCA_964236615.1 uncultured Polyangiaceae bacterium | reverse complement strand
GGGGCGACGACAGCGAGATCAAGGCGTTTGCGGTGACGGCGATCTCGGCCGACCTGAAGGAGCAGACCGTCGTGATGAAAGGCGACGCCAAGGGCGCCGCGAATGTGAAGCTCTGGTCCACGCCGGACGGAACGCGCGTGCTCGTGGTCAAAGAGCGCCTCGCGCAGCTCTTCGATCTCGACGGCAAGGTCGTCGCCAAGCTGACGCTGCCCGAGGAGTTCAAGGGCGGCTGGGGCTGCTCGGTGGAGGTCGGCACGCGCTTCGCGTTCGCCGAGCGGTCCGAGCACGTCATCGTCTTCGACCACAAGATGGCCGTCGTCGCGGAGATTGAAGGGAAGGGGTACGGCAGCTGGTCGTTCCTCGACGCCAACGCGCCGGGCGCACCCGTCGTCATTCACCAGAGCTACAGCGATCTCCGCGCCGTCTACGTGGACGGCGGAAAGAAGCTGCCCGATCCCAAGTTCCCAGGCTTCTCGCGGCTCGCGTACGGCATCCGGCACGAGGACGGAACGTTTCACTTCGACTACCAGAGCAAGAAGAGCGGCATGCGCCGCGCGCGCTTGGTCGACGGCGCGTGGAAGATCGAGCCGGCAACGTCGTTCACGACCCCTGCTGTCGATGCATGCGTCTGGGGCCAGTCCCAAGTGAAGAGCTGGAACCAGCCGCGGTTGGCGTTCGGCTGTCCGAGCGACGACGAGACCTACGAGGTGTTCGACTTCAACGACCAGGTGTTGTGCGGCGTCGAGAACCGCGCGGACGCGAAGTTCTTCGACCTCGATACAGGTGTCGGCATCTACCCCGAGGCCATCCTCGTCGACGCCTCGGTTCCCGTGCGCATGGCGGCGTCGCCCGATCTGCGCGCTGCGCTAAAGGAGGCGCCTCCGGACACGAGCGCGCTTTCCCGCGCGCTCTACGCCGATCGCGTGCGTCTCGCCGAGTACTTGAAAGCGCAGATATCGGCGCGGCCCTCGGGGTCCGCGGCGATCGCCAAGCTCGGGCCCTACGCCGAGCCCCTCGTCGATTCGGCTGCTGGCATCGTGCTGCCGCTCCTCGCGGCGCGCGCGAGCGTGCTCGAGAGCCTCGAGCGCCCCGCGCCAGCACCGTCATCCGTTCCGCCGCGCGTGCCTGGTGTGCGCCGCACCGAGATCCGGCGTGTCGTGCGAGAGCTCGTCGATGCTCCGCTCGATGGCCTCGTGTTCTGGGCGATCGACGGCGCCGATCCGGGTCCCGTCGTCGAGTACCTCTTCCCGAAGAATGCGCCCGTTTCGCCGGACGCATGGGCGACGGCGCTCTCGATGCTTGGCCTCGCGCAGCGCCCGACGACCAGCGAAGATCTCGCCAAGCGCGCGCTCGACATCGCCGACGCGATTGCGAGCGCGCTCTCCAACGGGGCGACGTCGAAGTTCAAGCTCGACCCCGAGGAGTACTCCTACGTCGATGACGACGACTCCGCCGCCGAAGGCCAGCGGCTCCCGCACGTGCTCGAGGTCGAGCGCGGCGCAAGCGAGGGGCTCGTCACCAAGCCGGCCGGAAAGTACGGCAAGGCTGCCCTGCCGATTCCGTACGTCGATGACTCGAACGCGCGCCAAAAGGCCGTGCACGCCTGGATCCAGAAGGAGATCCTCGGCTCGATGGCGGACGCGAGCGCGCTCGCCGACGAGCCCAAGATCGTCGGCAAAAGCGACGAAAACGCGCGCGTCTACCGTGTCCGCGCGACGAACGATCTCACGGTCGACGTCACCGTCGTCTTCAAGAAGGACCTGTTCAAGTGGGAGCTCTCGAGCGTAGCCGGCTCCGCGAACAGCGATGTCTGGGGCGCGCTCCTCGGCGAGCTCTCCACGCGCACCGAGGCGCTCCCCGGCGCCATCCACGACGGAATCGTCTGGCCGGCTCGCGCCGTCGTCCTCCCTGCCGCGGTCGAGTCGCTTCGCCGCGGCATCGAGCTCACGCGCGCGAACATGTCGCGTCGCGAGATGCTTCGTCCGCTCACCTGGGACGCCCCTGAGGTGAAGGGCGTCGAGGATCCCAAGCAGGCGCGCTTCGTCATGCTCGCCTGGCTTCATGGCCAGCTCCGCAACGAGGCCGCGAGCACGACGCGCCAGGTCTTCGAGAAGATCGCGAAGACCTGCAAGCTCGTGAAAGCCAGCTACTACGGCCTGCAGCCGCAGCTCGGCGCCAAGGAGGACGATCACGTGGGGTCGCTCGAGTTCCGGTTGCTTCGCTTCTCGTCGTTGGTCGGCGGCGGGAGCGATCGCGACAAAGCGATGGAGAACCTCATCGTCCTCCGCGAGCCGGCGGAGCTCGTCGCTGCGTTCACCAAAGAGATCGGCGCGTCCGTGGTCGCGAAGAAGACGGAGAAGAAGTGATGGGAATCAAAGCGGTCAAAGCCAAGGTCGTCGCCAAGGTGAAGGCCCTCGTGAAAAAGTCACCGCCCACCAAAGGCGCGCCCACCAAAGCCGCGCCCGTCAAAGCCGCAGGCCGCGGTGGCGCGAGCGCCGAGATCGTCTCGTTCCTACCGCGCCCCGCGCTCGAAGACCCGCCGATCGGCGCGCTCGACCTCCAAGTGTGGCGCGCCGGCCCCGTTCCGATTCCGAAGCGCGATGCGACGCCGCTTCCGTCGGGGGACTTCATCATCGAGGGCTACACCGTGTCGTTCGGCGAGGACGACGGTGAGGTCATCATCCAGGATGCGAAGGGCAAGAAGCTCAAGAGCGTCCCGCCGAAGCTCCGCAAGACCGACGACTACCAGTCGCTCATGCGCGGCCGCAAAGACGATCGTGCCCGCGGTCGCCGCGCGCGACGCGTGCTCGAAGATCGGATGATCTCGGGGTCGCCGATCTCGGCCGCCGAGGTGGCGTGGCTCGTCGAGGACGCGGCGTTCGCCGAGCTCCTCCAAGGTCTCGTCTTGGTTCCCCGCGGTGGTCCAAACGGAAAGCAGGCATCCGCGCAGTCGGGCGTGCTCGCGTCGTGGGACGCGAGCCGTGGTCTCGGCTTTCTTCCGCTCGATTACGACGCGCGGTGGACCGGCTGGCTCGACGTCGAGATCGCACACCCGATGAAGCTCGGCGATGTCACGCCGTGGCAGGATCTGCTCGTCGACCTCGGCATGCAGCAGGGTCTCGTGCAGGTCTTCCGCGAGGTGAAGGGTGTACCTCTCGCGCAGAGAAACCTCACCGCGTCGTCGCTCCTGTCGAACCGCGAGACGCGCTCCGCCTCTGCGATCGAGCGCGTGCTGATCGAGAGCGGATGGATTGCGCGTCGCGGTCGCGCTCGTCGCACGCTCTCACTCCGAACCGACGCGGGCATCAGCTCTGTCGAAGCGTGGTTCGACTACGGCGAGTACTACATGCCGAGCGACTCGACGACGACGGGCGACTTCGGCTTTGCTTCCATCCCTGGGAACAAGCCGTTGAAGTTCAGCATGGTCCCGGAGGTCCTCGTCAGCGAAGCCATCCGCAGCCTCGAGGTTGCGCTCGCTCAAGCGGGCGCGACGAAGGACGAGGACGACTCCGAAGACGGCGAGGGCGAAGCAGGTGAGAGCGAAGACGGCGAGGGCGGCGACAGCGACGACGACTGATCGCCGATGACGGCGGTCGCATGGCAGACTGCGTCCGTGTCCGAAGAGCAACCCAAGAACCCGCTGCACGGCCTCACGCTCGAGCGCATCGTGACCGAGCTCTTCGAAAAGCACGGCTGGGAGTCGCTCGCTCGTCAGGTCAAAATCCGCTGTTTCGAGATCGACCCGAGCATCAAGTCGAGCCTCGTGTTCTTGCGGCGCACGCCTTGGGCACGCGCCGAGGTCGAAGCGCTCTACCTGCGCGATCTGCGCGAACGAAAGAAGTAGCTCAGTCGTCGTCGGCGGCGGCGGCGGCGGGGGCCGCGCTACCGACGTGCCCACGGATCTCCTCGAGCGCCGCTGCGTCGATGGCGGTGCTGTTGGCTTGGATTCCCGCGAGCAGGGACTCGGACGTCATCTCGCCCGCGAATTCCCCGTCGAGCCACGCGGAGGCACATGCAGGATGCATGTACCCGGCGCCCTTCGTCTGCATCATGCCAGTGTCGATCTCGCGCTCGACGGCTACGCGCAGCGCGCCCTTCGCGATGGGCTCGTGGCAGACGAGGCACTTCGACCGCCCCGTGGCGGCACGGTCGGCGTACGGGAACGACGCAGGCTTGGCCTTGGCTTTCGACACTTCGATCGTCGCGTCGAGCTCGGCGCGGTTCGGCACCTCGCCCTCGTACGCTTCCAGCGCGCTCTTCAGCGCCATGGGGAGCTTCTTCGCCGCGCAGGGCAGGTGGTGCCAGCGGTACGACGCGCCGCCGCTGTCCGAGAACTGGTTCACGAACTCTTCGCCGAAGCGAAGGTCGTCCTTCGCGATGTTCTGTTTGCACGTCCTGCAGCTCGCCCGACCCGACTTCGCGACCTCGATGGTGTGCGCCATGCGCCGCAGAGTAAACTAGGTTCGTGAATCGAAGATTCGCGAACCGTGATTATCGGTCGAGATCGCCCTTGAGGCGGAGCGCGCGGATGGGCAGCCGGAGCTTCTTCATGGCCTGCGTTTCGATCTGACGGATGCGCTCGCGCGTGAGGGCGAACGAGGCACCAATCTCTTCGAGAGTGTGCTCGGTTTCGTTGTCGATCCCGTAGCGCATGCGAAGCACCCGCTGCTCACGCTCGCTCAGGGTCTTGAGAAGCTCGCGCGTCTCTTCGACGAACCGCTTCTTCGTGATGGTGTCGATGGGGCCGTCGATGCCGCGGTCCTCGATGAGATCACCGAGACGACCATCGTCTTCTTCACCGACCGGGGTTTCGAGGCTCACCGGCTCACGGCCGGTGCGCTGCGCGATGAGCACCTTTTCGACGGGGAGGCCGAGCGCGACGCCGAGCTCCTCGGGCGTGGGCTCGCGACCGTGCAGCTGCTCGAGATGACGTCGTGCGCGCATCACCTTGCGGCTGGTTTCGACGAGGTGCACGGGCGTGCGGATCGTGTGGCCTTGATCGGCGATCGCACGCGCGACCGACTGGCGGATCCACCAGGTGGCGTACGTCGAGAACTTGTAGCCGCGCTTGTAGTCGAACTTGTCGACCGCGCGCATCAGGCCGATGTTGCCCTCTTGAATGAGGTCGATCAGCTGAAGCCCCTGGTGGTCGTGCTTCTTCGCGATCGAGATGACGAGGCGAAGGTTGGCTTCGACGAGGGCGGCTTTGGCAGCCTCTGCCTCGCGTTCACCGCGGCGAATCGCTTCGAGCGTGGTCTTGGTGCCGCGCTCGGTCGAGCGGAGCTTCTGCGAAACGCGGGTCAGCACCTTTTTCGTCAGGCGAACCTGCTCCAAGGACTTCTGCGCTCGGTCGCGGGCCTTCTTCGTGGCTTCGGCCGTCGACGTGGCGACGCGATGCCGCGCGAGCGCGCGGACCGGAGCGAACAGATGGAGGATGCGCGTGATCGTGACACCCTCCTCCGACTCGTCGATCCCACTGTTGCGGGTGACGTCGTGAAGGTGGAGCTTCGATTCCTGCAGCTCATCGGCCACGAGCGCGAGCTCGCGAACCGCGATCGGTGACCGCACGAGCGCGCGGAGGATGCGGTGCTCACCCTCCTCGATTCGCTCGGCGAGCACCACCTCGCCCTCGCGCGTCAGGAGCGCGAGGCGGGATAGCTTGCGGAAATAGGCCCGAACCGCGTCGTCCTCCGCCCCGGGCGGTGCGCCCTCTCGGGCGACATTGGTCGAGCGGACAGATCCAGCCGGCCCACCCTCAGCGGGGTGGTCGGTGGCTACACGTGCTGCCGATGAGCTATTGCGGTTCAAGGCGGTTCACTTCTCATGGGGACAACACCGCCCAGTCGCCAGTCATTCCCCGGGTGGAGCCGGAAAAACGAAGGCGAAAAATCGCTTCAGGCCAGGCGGGTGGCAAGGAGCGACTCAGAACGCTTTGACGAGCGGTACCTCGTGCCCCTTGGGGCACTTCACTTTCATCTCTCGTTCGGCTTGTACGGTCGTGACCCGGACTTTGGTCTTGCACTCGGGACACTTGACCTCGAACGAGTCTTCTTGCCCATTGGTGCGGGAATCGTCTTCGGCCATGGCTACCTCAAGCGGCGATTACGCGTGGGAGGGCGCAACGCTGAGCCCGGTTCGCGCATGGTAATAGGGAGATGGAATCGAATGGTGCGGCGGCGAGCGGGAAAAACGGCATGAGCGGTGTGAGTGAGCGAGAAGGCTTGCCGCCCGAAGCTTCGGCCTTGGCCCAGCTCAAGTCGCGCGTGGTGCGGCGTGCAGTGTCCAGCGCGTTACCCTCCAGCCTGCTCATCACGCAGGGCAACGGCAAGGCCTCCGCGCGGGACGGGGGCAAAGGCCGGCCGAAGAAGAAGCGCCTTTCGTTCACCTTCGACGACGGCCCTGACGAGCTGACGACCCAGTACCTCGACCTTTTCGATCGCCTCCGCGTGCGGGTAACCTTCTTCTTGATCGGCCAAAACGCCGAAAAATACCCGCAATTGGTGAACGAGATCGTCGCTGCGGGTCACGAGGTGGCAGGCCACGGTTACTCGCACCGCTCCTTTCCTACCTTGAACACGCAGACGCTCGTCGACGAGCTGATCCACACGAGCGACTACCTCCCACCGCCGGTCACCCCGCGCGCGCTCGTGCGTCCGCCGAAGGGCGACATCAACCTGATGTCGATGATGCGCGTCGCGGCCGCCGGCTACACGAGCGTCCTGTGGTCGTGCGACTCGGACGACTGCCGCACCTTCGAGTCACGCGATGTCGAGGCTCGTCTCCAGCCGGACAAGCTGTCGCCGGGCGAGATTGTGCTTCTCCACGAGGGACAGACGTGGACGCTCGCGGCGCTGCCTGCGATCATCGCCCGGCTCCACGAGAACGACTTCGAGCTCACCACCGTGAGCGACCTCGTCGGGCTCTGAAGGAAGTATCGACGCATGGCACGCACCTTCGTCTCTCGTGTGCTCGACGGCAGCGGCGCTTTCGCGGCGATGCTCGAGCTCCGCAACCGCACCCCAACTCCGTGGCTCACGGTGCTGACGTACCATCGCATCGCCCACCCCCTCTCCGCGTCGGCAGTCGATGACGGCGTCGTCGACGCTCGACCCGATGCATTCGAGCGTCAGCTCCTCTTCTTGAAACGGCACTGCAACGTCATCACGCTCGACGACATGCTCGAGTTCCGGAACGGCGCCACGCTCCCGCGCAACCCGGTGCTCCTCACGTTCGACGACGGTTACAAAGACAACCACGACGTCGCGATGCCAATCCTCGCGCGCCACGGCCTCAAGGCGGTCTTCTTCATCGCGACGGCCTACCTCGCCGAACGTCGCCTCTTTTGGTGGGACAAGGTCAGCTGGCTCCTCAAGCGCTCGACGCGCGAGACGCTCGAGCTCGAGTACCCGAAGAAGAGGACCATCGCGATGGGCACGACGCGCGTCTCTCGTTCGCGCGCGATTCGCGCGACGCTCGCCGTCATCAAGTCGCACTATGGGCTCGACGTCCCGCGCTACCTCGAAGAGGTCGAGCGGGCTTCGGGCGTCTCGCTGTCGCGCGACGAAGAGACCCGCATGACAGACGAGCTCCTCATGAGCTGGGACGAGGTCCGCGCGCTACGCAGCGCCGGTATGAGCGTCCAATCGCATACGCGCAACCACCGGACGCTGCACACGCTGTCGACCGCCGAGCTCGTGGACGAGCTTGCGGGCTCGCGCGAGGAGCTCTAGGGCGTGCTCGGTGAGCGCGTGCGCGCCGTCGCGTACCCCGTCGGCAGGGGCCTTCACGGCGCGCCGCACGCCCGCAACGCCATCCGCGCCGCGGGCTACGATCTCGGGTTCTCGAACGGCACCGGTATCAACCACGTGTGGCGCTTCGATCCGCTCGACGTGAAGCGCCTCTCGCTCGAGGTCGACGTGCCCGACTCGTATTTCCACGGCATGGTGGCGCTCCCGTATTTCGCCTACGAGCACCACGCCGCACCGAGATCTTGAAAAGACGCTCGTAACTTTCAGGTCTCGACGATGACCGTCCGTCGCTTCCCCGCCTTCGTGGGCGGGATGTCGTCGACCTTCTCGACCTTCACTTCGAGGCCGTGGAGGTAGCCGGCGAGGGAGCGACGTATCTTGTCCAGCGCGGCATCGGTGAGGGTCTCGCCCGGCACCACGCGCATCGTGACCGACTGGTCCTTGTGCTGCACGACTTGCCACTGGCGCGCCGCACCAGCGAGGCCGGTGAAGAGCACGTTGAACGTGATGCCGCTGACGGCGGCGCCGCGGGCGTCGCGAATGAGATCGGCGGTGCGGCCCTCGACGGACATGATGCGGGGGAGCGTGCGCCCGCAGGAGCACCGCTTCTCGGAGCCCGCGATCGCCATGTCGCCGTTGCGGTAGCGAATGAAGGGCATGCCGAAGTTGTGGAGATCGGTGAGGTGGACCTCGCCCATCTCGCCGTCACGGGCGGGCCGAACCTTGTCGCCCTCGGTGACGAGCACCTCGACGACGAGGTTCTCGATGGAGAGGTGAAGCCCTTCATGGGCGTCGCACTCGGCGCCAATGAGCATGGTCTCGCGACAGCCGTAGGTCTCGAAGACCGAAGGGCCGAACGCTTGCTCGAGATCCTTGCGGTCGCTCGGGAAGAGGCGTTCGGCGCCGCAGATGACCGGGATGGTCTCCCACGCACGGAGGTTGTTCTTATTCACGAAGCGCGCGAGCTCGGCGCCGGCTTGCGTGTAGCAGATGAGGGCCTTTGGCTTGTCGCGGATGATCGTGTCGACCACCTCACGCATCGCCTCGTCCGACATCACTGCGCAATACATGTATTTCTCGCGCTTCATCCAGCGATCGACAGCGACCTTCGCGCGCGTCGCGAACGGCGGCACGGTTTCCACCGGCGCCCCCCAGTAGTGGAGCACCTTGTCGCCAATGCGGTACCCCGCCCAGCCATAGCCACGCAACTTCACCGCGTTGCGCCAGTACTCGCTGTCGACGTCGTAGCCGAAGAGGAGCGGCTGACCGGTGGTGCCGCCGGTGTTCTTGCGCAGCGTAGGCAGTGGCGCGACCGTGGACTCGCGCTCCGCCGGGTTGCTGCGCGCTTCCTCGCGCGTGAGCACGGGGAGCTTCACGAGATCTTCGACGGAGCGGACGTCGCGGTCGGTGACACCCACCTCGTCGAAGCGACGGCGGTAATAGGGAACGTTCGCGTACGCGTGGCGGAGCAAGCGTCGGAGCGCGCCCATTTGGAGGGCGCGAAGCTCATCGAGGGTGCGCCATTGCGTGCGCTCGAGGTAGTTGAGCCGGGTCAGCGTCGGGCGGCGGCGGATACCGAGCTCCCAGGTCGGGAGCAGCACGCTGCGGAAGAGCCGAGAATAGAGATCCATGGTCTGGTCACCTTGGATTCACCGGCTCATCTCTCGGAGTCGACGCCGAGCACGGTCTCTTCGATGCTTCGGCCAGGCCCAAACCCCAAGATGGCCTTCGCCCGCCGATCGTCGACCATGCAGACGTAACGGATGTGATCCAGCTCGGGCGCCGGGAAGGTGCTGAGCCGCAACGACCACATGCGCTTGAGCAGGCTCTTGCCGAGCGTGTACGGCACCGGGACACTCGGGCGACCGAGGATCTTGATGATGTGCGACAGCGGCAGCGGCGCCGGTCCGGCCACATTGAAGATCCCCTTCACGGTAGGACGCAGCGCGAGCCGCAGCGCGTCGACCACGTCGCGCTCGTGAATGACCTGAATCATCGGGTCGTAGCCGAGCAGCGTCGGGATGCGCTGCAGGCGGAGGAAGTTCGAGGGCGCATTCCGGACTGTGCCGAGGATGTGCACCGGACGAAGGACGACGGTCTCGGTCTCGGGCTGCTTCCAGAAGAAGCTCTGGGCGAGCATGTCGACCTCGATGAGGTCTCGGATCTCGCCGAAACGCGACGAGCCGAGCAGCGGCGCGTCCTCGTTGAGGAACTGCGCGTTGCCGGGCTGCGGTCCGTAGACGTTCGAGCTCGACAGCACGACGAGCTTCGGCACCTTGAATTGGGCGACGTATTCGAGGAGCTTCGCAAACCCGGCGACGTTCCAGGAGTGGTGCTCGGCCGACGAGGCCCGCGGATCGTGCATGACGCCGAGGTGGACGACGGCGCGGATGTCGCCCGAGCGAAAGACGTCCTTCAGCTTCTTGCGCCGGATGTCGAGCTGCTGGTGCTGGATGTCCTTCGGCTTCTCGGGAAAGGGCCGGCGGTCGACGCCGATGACCTTGCGCTCACGGTGCATCACGCGCGCGAGCCGCTTGCCGAGGCGACCGCAGATCCCCGTGATGACCACCGCGCCTTCGTCGGCGGGGCCCTTTGCGGTGAGGGCGGTGAGGACGTCCGTCACCAGAAGATGGCCTTTCGAGCTTTGACGCCACGGTTGACCATCGACTGGATGGTCGCCTTCACGAGGAACACTTTCTCTTCGATGACGGCATCGTCGTCGTCCGGATCGCCCGTGAAGTGCATAGGCTCGCCGAAGTAGAGGCGGTACTTCGTCGGCAAGGGGAGCGCGCCGCCAGGAAGAAGTAGCTGCGGCAGGATCGGAATAGCCGGCATGCGAAGCATGCGTGCGATGGAGTCGAGGTTGCCGACCGACACGTACTGCTCTTCGCCGCCGATGACGGCGACGGGCACGATAGGCGTGTTCGTCTCGATCGCGAGCCGCATGAAGCCGAGGCCAAACTCGGTGAGCTGGTAGCGGCGATCGAATGTCTTGTTGATGCCGCGCGCGCCTTCGGGGAAGACGAGCAGCGCCTCGTCTTGCTCGAGCAAGCGCCGCGCGTTCTCGGGGACGCCGACGACCTGGCCGACGCGCGCGAACAGCATCGAGATGAAGGGGAGGGTCTGCGACCACTTCTCGACCATCGCGCGCACGAAGCGCGGAGGCGCGACGTCCATGAACATCGCCGCGCCGATGATCGCGCCGTCGATGGGCACTTGCCCGGAGTGGTTGGCGATGAGGAGGATGCGGCCGGAGGGCACGTTCTCGGCGCCGTGCACCTCGGTCCGGAAGTAGCGGCGATGAAGGAACGCGACCGAGGCCAGGGTCCACTTCGCCCAGGCCGGATCGAAGCCAAAGGGATCGACACCGGAAGGCCCGACGGACACCGGCACGCGCGCGAGGCGGTCGCTGAAGTCTTCCTTCTTGCCGTCGAGCATCGACGTCATCCACGACTCGACCGCGTCGTTCGCGACGCGCGCGGTTGCACGCGTAGTCGCGCTGAAGAGGCGTGAAAAGAGCTGCGGCCCTTGGCGCGCCGCCGACCCGATTTTCACGAGACTCGAGCTGGATTTGGGCGGAGCTGCCAACGTGGTCCATGGGATAAGCCCCACGCGTCCTCACGGTCAAGCAGCGTACGCTGGGAACATGTCGCTCGTGCTTCCGCCCGCGCTCGTCCCCGGCGATCGGGTGGCCGTCGTTGCACCTTCGAGCTCGTTCGGGCGCCGCGAGTTTTGGCGTGGTCTCGCGTGGCTACGCGATCGCTACGTGGTGGACGTCCGCACTTCGATCCTCGAAAAGCAGGGGTACCTCGCGGGCGGCGACGAACGGCGTCTCGGCGAGCTCGTACGCGCCCTCACCGAGCCCGGGATCCGCGCGGTGATCGCGGCGCGCGGCGGGTACGGCGCAACGCGCATCTGCGATCGCGTCCCATGGGCCGAGCT
>CAXSGV010000074.1:0-1656 GCA_964236615.1 uncultured Polyangiaceae bacterium | reverse complement strand
CACCGAGGTGGCTCGTCGGCTTCAGCGACATCACGGCGTTCCACCTCGAAGCGGCGCGCGTCGGTGTGGCCACGGTGCACGGTCCGCACGTCACCGGCCTCGGTGCGCCCGACGCGGCGCCGTGGACGCGGTACCGGTTCCTCCGAGCGCTCGAGCATCCGCAGTCACTGCACCGCTGGGCGACCCTGAAGGTCGTTCACGCAGGACCTCCCGCGACGGGGCCTCTCATCGGGGGCAACCTCGCCCTCGTGGAAGCGATGGCGGCGTCCGGTCGTCTCACGGTGCCCGAAGGCGCGGTGCTCGCGCTCGAGGACGTGACAGAACGCCCGTACCGCGTCGATCGCATGCTCACCTCGCTGCTCCTCGGCGGTCACCTCGCGCGCGCGTCGGCGATCGTTTTCGGGAGCTTCGAAAAATGCGACGCCGGTCCCGACGGCGTCGACATCGAGCACGTGTTGTTCGAGCGCACGCGCGCGCTCGGGGTTTGCGTCCTCTCCGGCGCTCCCTTTGGTCACGGCGACGCGAACGAAGCCTTCGTTCACGGCGCGCGCGTCACCGTTGCGGAGGCCGCGGTGTCCTTCGGCGGCGAGTAAGCGCTATTCGCGGGGGGCGCGGGGCGCCTTGGGATCGATCTTCGTCTTGTCGTTCGGCTCGTCGCCATCGTCGACGATCTCGGCGATGTCGTCGGCGATGAGGATGTCGTCATCGTCGTCATCGTCGTCGAGATCGACCTCGAGCTCGGACGCGGAGAGATCGACGGCGACCTCCGAACCCGAGAGCTCGTCCGGCTTGTATTGCCGCGCCATCGTCTCATCGAGGAAATCGTAGACCGGGCGCTCGTCGGTCGAGCCGAGTCGCTCTTCGTCGACCGGCGCCTTCCCGGCGCGCTCCTTGTCGCGCGCATCGGGGCTCGTGTGCATGTCGTCCGAGCTGTCGGCGGCGATCGGAACGCGACCCTTGTACGACTCGGGCGCCTTCAGCGTGCTCGCCCCCTCGGTCATCGGCGCGGCGTCGGGCAGCTCGGCGAGCATGTCGCCGGGCACGTTGACCGTGATGTCCTCGAGCGAGTTGCGGCCGCTGAGATCTTGCGCGCGGGGGGGACGGCTCTCGGTGATCTCGGAGGTGCTCTTGGGGTCGAGCTCGCTGCCATCGATCGTGATCGGGGGCTTGGAGGACGAGGCGCGCTTGCTCGTGCCGCGAATGGCGGCGATGAGCTCCATGCTGATCGCGTGCGGCGCAGTCGCGTCCTCGATGTAGCCCTCTTCGTCTTTGCCGATCTCGGGGTACGGCTGCGTGTTCGGGTCCGAGGCGCGATCGACGGGAGGCGCGACCTGGCCGAGATCGGTGACCGAAGAGGTGGTGGTCGTCGTGCTCGCCGGGGGCGCAATCGACTCGCCAACCGCGGGAGCGGACTCCTGGAGCGTGGTGGACTCCTGGACCGTGTTGGGCGACGCCTCGGTCGAAGGCGGGATGTTCGTGAGGCGCGCGGGCGGCTGCGACATCCTCGGCGGCGCATAGAGGTCCGGATCCGCGTTCGGGTCCGGCTTCTTCAACATGTTCGACTTCGCGCGTTCGAGGCCCTCGGTGGCCTCCGTATCTCCGGCGCGCATGCGAAGGACGCGGCGCCACGCATCTGCGGTCTCGCGCGGATCCTGG
>CAXSGV010000073.1:0-19002 GCA_964236615.1 uncultured Polyangiaceae bacterium | reverse complement strand
ACGCCCAGCCCGTCGCTTCGCCGCCGCCACCGGGACCACCGCCCGTGGAGACGACGCAGCAGACCTGCCCAGTCGCGCAGTTGGCGGCGCTCGTGCAGACGAGCACGACAGACTTGCAGGAGCCCTTGGCCACGCAGGCGAGGTTGCGATCGGCGCAGCAGTCCTGCGACGCCGTGCACGTGGCATTGCCGCATGCGACGCCCGTCTTCCCAGGGCCCGCGTCGCCCGTGGTTCCGGTGCCCGCGTCGTTGCCGCCGCTCGACGTGGTGCCGCCGTCGGTGCCTTCGGTGGGCTCGCTTGGCGTCGAGGCGCTCGCATCACCGGCCACGCCGCCGTCCCCGAGATCGGGGGCGATCGCACCACCGCAGGCAGACAGAGAGCCGAGGACGAGAGGCAGGACCGATAGGCGCAGGAAAGTCATCAGCCAGCCTGTGGCTCGGCGCGACCGAAAGCGATCACACGCCGCGTACGATTTCTAGGTGGCGAGGAGCTTCTCGAGCGCCACGAGATCGACCGGTTTCGTGAGGTGGGCATCGAATCCCGCCGCTGCCGTCTTCCTCCGATCTTCAGGTCTCCCGTAGCCGCTGACCGCGACGATCAGACTGTGCGTCGTCGCGGGCATTGCGCGCAGCCGACGGGCGACTTCGTAGCCGTCGAGCCCAGGCAGACCGATGTCGAGGACGACCACGTCAGGCAGGAATTTCGTGGCGAGCTCGACGCCCGACAGCCCGTCAGCGGCGAGCATCACGTCGTGACCCCATGCCGTCACCAGCTCTCCAACCATCTCCGCGGAGTCGGTGTTGTCGTCGACGACGAGAACGCGGCGTCGCGCTTTCGGTGGTGACGACACGGGTGCCGTCGCGTCAGCGCCGATGTGGCCGAGCAGCGCTGGGATGGCGATGGTGAACGTGCTGCCTTGGCCGAGGACGCTCTCGACCTCGACGCGTCCCCCGTGCAGAAGCGCGAGGCGCTTCACGAGGGTGAGCCCGATGCCCATTCCACCGTGGCTGCGCTCGAGCGTGGGGCCGATCTGGACGAAGGGCTCGAAGACGTTCTCGATCATCGCCGGCGGGATACCGATGCCCGAGTCGGTGACCCGGACGATCACGTCATCTTTGTCGGCGGCGATCTCGAGCGCCACGCGGCCGTCAGGATCGGTGTACTTTGCAGCATTTGTGAGGAGGTTCGTAATCATCTGCTCGAGACGCGTGGCGTCCGCCATCACCCACACCGGACCGTCGCCTCGCGAGACGTGCAGAGTGTGCCCCTTCTCGGCGATCAGCGGCGTCGTCGTGTCGATCGCGCGCTGAGCGATCTCCCGTACGTCGACCGGCGCCACGCGGAGCGCGATCTTGCCCTGCGTGAAGCGCGCGACGTCGAGGAGATCATCCACCAGTCGTCCGAGTTGCTGCGCTTGGCGTTCGATGATGACGCGCGCGCGGTCGACGGTCGCCGGATCGTCGTTCCGCAAATGCATGATGCCGAGCGCGCTGGAGATCGCGGCCATCGGGTTGCGGAGCTCGTGGCCCAGCATCGCGAGGAACTCGTCCTTGCGGCGATCGGTCTCCCGCAGCCGCTCGTTCAACTGGGCGGTCTCGCGCAGCGCCTTCTGAACGTCGACGCGCGCGAGCTCGAGCGCCTGAGCGAGCTCGTGCGCGTGCCGGCCGGCGTCGCGCGCGACCACCGCGTCGCCCTCGGCACGGTGCGCCGCCTGCTCGGAGCGAAACAGCTCGCTCAGCAGCGGAAGCACCGCGAGCACCTCGTCGAGAACCGCCGTCTCCGGCGCGCCACCGATCAACACGAGCGCGGTGCGATCCGCGGTGACATGCGCGACGAGCGAAGCCGACTCCCCAGTCAGCGGCGACGCGGCGATCGCACGGTGCTCGCTCGACGCGGTGAGCTCTTTTTCGAACGCGCGCCACTGTGGACCCCCGCGCAGCGTCTGTTGGAAGCCGAGCGCGGGCAGCAGGACGCCGAGCTCGGCGTCGCAGACCAGGACCAAGACAGCATCGACGCCGAGCGCGGACGCGAGCTCCCGCGACGCAGCCGGCCGCTCGGCCACCCGCGCAAGACGGTTGACCATGGTGAGCGTCGGCCGCGAGCTCAACGACCTACTCCGGGAAGACGCAAACCACGGCGGTGCAGTTATGGAAGCCACCGAACTGCCCTTCGGCCCGCGCGATCTGTCCGTGGGTGTTGCAACCCATGTACTCGGCCTTCGGACCGAGAATGCCCGCGAGCGACTCGAGCTCGAGCCCGAACACGTCGCCCATGCGGAGGCGCGTGGCCACGCAATCGAAGAACAGTGCGACCTTCGGCTTGGCGTCTGGACCAAGAGCGGCGACCGCGGCGTTCGTCGCCCGCGTGGCCGCGTCGACCGCCGAGCTCGAGTCGGTGCGCATCACATGTACCTTGGCGCCGACCGGCAGCTCGGAAGCGCACACGATCGAGCCGTCTGCTTGGATCGCAAGTGGAACCCGGAGACGGAAGCCGTGGGCCGTGTCGATGCCCAGGATGTTGTGGAGGAAGAACGGGAGCGGCGCGGCGCGATCGAATGCCTGCCCTGTCTTGGCCGCGTGCTCCTCGAAGGCGTCGGCCGCAGGAAGGCCGTTCAGACTGACGAGCGTCATGCCGTTCGACTCGGTGACGCGCATCGGCGGTCCAGACGGCTGCCAGCCATGACCCACGCCGATGCCGACCGGCTTCTTCGAGAGGATCTCGAGCGCGACGGCGGCGTCGATGATCGCTTCGCTTCCGATGAAAACCTGCGTGCGGCGGAACTGGGCGTCGTCGCCCGCACCACCGAAGAACTGGTACTTGCCAGCGGTGACGAGGGTGAGTTGGTCGACGAGATCGTCGGCGTGCCCTGCGAGCGCGTCCGTCATCACGAGCGCGGAACGGTAAGGGAACGCTTGCGAGGCATCGCCGCGGAAGGCCGACGCGATATCACGAGCCACCTGCACGCGATCCTTGCTCAAGTTGCGACCGACGCCCGCGGCGAACGCCATCTCGTCGCTGCGAATGGCGAGCGCGCAAGCGAGCCCAACGCCCTGACCTGCGCTCGTGAACTCCCCTGCGGAGGACGCGCCGACGAGCACCTTGGGCTTGCACTGGGAGGTGATCCCCGCGAGGAGCATCGCGTGCTCGTACTTCGGGGATGCGAAAAGGATGACCGCGTCCGGGGGCTCGTCGCCGAGCTCGGCGCGAATACGATCACTGAGCTCTCGGGCGGCTTGCTCGGTGTCAGCCGAGTCCGTGTAGACGACAGCAACGCGCGTTGTCATTAGCGCCGACGATACCAGCTCTCGGCAGTACGAGCGCGACGGGGCGCGGATGGGGTGTGATCACGACGCCAGAGCAGGCATGCCGTACTTTCCGCCGTTTTTGCGGATTTCTACACCGGCACGCACCGTGCTCTACGCGCCGGCATGAGCTTGCTGAAATCCGCCGTCGCCCTCTCTTCGCTCGTCATCCTGTCTTCGGGTTGCTTCGTCGGCATCGACGACGATCGCGCGCCTCAACCCCTTCCGAGCGCGGCGCCGGCCGCCTCGGACCGTTGCTCCGAGCCAGCTCGCGGAACGGAGATCCGTACGAGCTCTTATTGCACGCGCGATCTCGTCGCCGACTTCAGCGCGCAGAGCTATGGCACGGGCATCAAGGTCTACGCATCGCTGACGCGCTTCGGAAACTTTCTCGAGCTCGACGGCGGCGACGCGCTGACGGCAACGCTCGGCTCGGAGACGCGCACGCTCACGCCCGAGATCGGAGATGGATCCATTCACTACGTGGCAACCTTTGCCCCGAGCACGTCGGCGCAAGTCACGTTCGCGCTTGCTCGCCGCGCACCTCGCACGAGCGCGCTCAGAAGCGTCGTCACCGTGCCCGCGCCGTTCTCGTTGTCGCACGCGCCATCGTCTTTCAAGTGGCGGGACGTCATCCATCTCAACGTCGATCCGCAGCCTACGGGCGGCTCCGTCGCGGCCATCATTCAGGGTCCCTGCGTCGTCGGCACGCAGACCGTAGGCGTCGAGACCATCCTGCCCGTCGTCGACGGCGACGTTGCCTTGAATACGGCGAACATGGGCGTCGCGACTGGGCCGTGCGACGTCACCGTGCGCATTCGTGCCGAGTCGACCGGCGTCATCGACCCCGCGCTTCAAGGCGGTGCCGAGGGGCTTCAGGAGCGCGGCCTGGTGGCGCGCACCACGCTCTAACAGCGAAGGTAGAAGTCCTCGCCCATCCCGAACCAGTCTTGCACGACGATGGGCTCGAGCCCCTCGGGCTCCAGCCGGCCCGCGAAAGTACCGAAAGGACCGCGGTAGCGACTCTCGACGACGATCGCGTTGACGCGAACGTCGCCGGGCACGGTCGGCGTGAACGTGAGATCGACCCGACCGGCGCGATCGCGGATCCGCCATTTTTCCCCGGCCTCGCGCACGCGCTCGTGGGTGAACTCGACGGCGGGCAAGATGCCGAGACGGTCGCCGCGCCACGCGCAGTTCTCGTTGTTGGTGTCAGGCTCGCGGCACTGGTTGCGTGTCAGGTTGAAGCCGAGCGCCTGACCGTCGACGTGCGTCGCGCTCGTCACCCAGTCCCAGCGCATCACCCACGGGTAGAAGCCCTTGTGATCATCGAGAAGCGCGAGCGAGTCCTCTGGCCGAAACAGGTACGAGCGATCGCCGACCGTCAGCTTGCCGTCGACTGGAAACATGCCCTTGTGGGAGTACATGCCGCCAGGGCCCTCGAACGGCAGGCTGACGACCTGCGACGCGCCACGATCGCACAGCACCTCGAGGCGACCTGCGATCCGCGGCAAGTCACCTGACGCCGCGAGATCGAGCTCGACCGACATGCGACCGCGCGCCATCTCGTTGCGAAATGTCATCGAGCCGCGGCGGTCGGAGTAGGTGTTGGTCGAATCGAGCAACTGATCAGCGACACGAAAAGCGCGCGGGCGCAGCTTCCACTCGTGGATGATCTTCTCCTGGCGCGTCTTGTCGTAGACCTTGGCCTGCATGAGCGACATGAGCTTGGCGTCGAACAGCGCCAGGTTCGCAAACACACCCGGACCGCTGATTTGCAGGGCTTGCCATTCCTTCAGCCGCCAACCGCGCATCGCACGCGGGAGCCCATGAAAGCGCGCGTCGATCAAGTTGGCGCGACCGAACGCGGTGCCGAATCGGCCGAACGTCTGCAGGCCGTTGTCGACGAGATGCGCTGGCGCAGCATCCAGCTTGGTGGGGTCGCTCACTGTCCTCGCATACCATCTGCGAAGGCGTCGGGGTTACACGAGTGACTTTTTGAAGCTCACGCAGCGTTCCACGACCTCGTAGCCGAGTGCCTCGTGGGCACGCACCGATGCCTCGTTGTCGAGCCACGTGTCGGAGGCCATTTCGCGGCATCCCTGATCGCGAGCCCACGTTTCGGCCGCGGCCATCAGCGCGCGACCGACGCTCTGACCACGATGCTCGGGAAGGACGTACCAGCCCTCCACGAAGCCGACCGCTTGGATCGGGTCACACCCCTCGGCGTGCGAGCGCAGCCCTACCTCGATGAAGCCGATGACGACGCCGGCAAGGTCGGCGACGATGAGCACGAGCGGCATCGTGCTGGCCGGCTGACCGGCAAGGACAAGAGCGCTCTCGGTCGCGTGCTCGGCGACCGATCCATCCGGCCAGAGCGCCGCTTTGAGGTCGGCAATGGCGTCGACATCGCCGGGAACGCCTTTTCGGATCCGAAGAGGGTGCGCCACGCGTGAGGTTTGCCAGGAGTGGGCGGGGCTTGCAATTCGCGGAGGTCGACCTCGACGTGGCGCCCCTGCGGCTGCTGGACGTCCTGAGCGGCGAGCCCTAGAACCCCGTCGTGCTCGAACGGGTTGCAGACGACGTGTGGATCGAGGCTCGACCTCTCCGATTCTTCGGCCTCGAGACCGGCACGAAGATGACGGTGGTCAGACTTCGCAACGGCGGCCTCTTCGTCCACTCACCCGTCGCGCTCGACACGCCGACGCGTGAGGCGGTCGACGCGCTTGGTCCGGTCATCGCGATCGTGGCGCCGAGTCGCTTTCATCACCTCTACGTGGGCGAGTGGGCGCGCGCGTACCCTTCAGCGTCGGTTTCGGCGTGTCCTGGTCTCGAGACGAAGCGACGGGACATCGCGTGGAGCCGCGTCCTCGGTGACGAGCCCGCACCCGAGTGGCGCGGCGAGCTCGTACAGGTCTTCTTCGGTGCGCGAGCGATGGAAAACGAGGTCGTCTTCTTTCACGAGGCGAGCAAGACCATCATCTCCAGCGACTTCATCTTCAACCTCGCTACGCACCCGTCGGGCCTCACCCGCGCCGTCGGCACGCTGCTGGGACAACGCGCGCCTGGCGTCACGCTCCTCGAGCGCGTGATGATCCGAAACCACGTCGCGGCCCGCGAGCAAGTTGGCCGAATCGTGGCGTGGGGCGCCGAGCGCATCGTGCTCGCGCACGGCGACATCATCGCGAAGAATGGCAGCGCGGTCGTCGAGCGCGCCTACCGCTGGCTCTGACCCGCGCGCGCGCTCTGGAAATCGAGATGGAAGCGCGCGAGGTATTTTTTGAGGCGATCGGCGTCGTTCTTGCTCGCCCGCTTCTCGAGGCTGTGCGCGAAGAGGCGGCGACCAGCCGCCGACAGTGATGCTTCCGTGGCGCAGACTTCGAGAACGACGGCGAGCTGCGCGCGATCGAACAGATCGAGCTCCGCCGCCCCTGCGCCGAGGACGCGTTCGACGAGATCGCCCGGGTCCGCGCTGTCACGACGCCAGCTCGCTTCGAGCCGCGCGATCTCGTCATCGACCTCGGCTACGCGGATCCCGCCCGACGGTGCAAACGTCGCCATGCGCGTGAGCGCGGCGCCGAGATCGCGGAAGTTGCCGCGCCATGCGGCGCTCGGCCCGGTGGCAAAGCGCATGAATCGCTTGCGCGCATCGGCGTGGAACACGACACGGCGTCCCGTGTCGCGCGCGACGCGCTCGAGCTCGTAGTCGACATTCGGTGCGATGTCCTCGAGCCGGCCCCGAAGCGAAGGAAGACGGAAGTGCCAAAGATCGATGCGCGCGAGCAGGTCTTCGCGGAAGCGACCGCTCTCCACGTCGGCGCGAAGATCGCGGTTGGTGCCGGCGATGAGCTGAAAGTCCGAGGCCGCCCGACGCTCGCTGCCAACGGGCGTGAACTCCTTGTCCTCGATCGCGGTGAGCAGCATCGCTTGCTCGTCGCGGCCGAGCTCGCCGATCTCATCGAGGAAAAGCACGCCCCCGTCGGCCGCGAGAAGCAGCCCGCGCCGATCGGTGACGGCGCCCGTGAACGCACCGCGCTTGTGACCGAAGAGAGCGCTCATCGCTTGATCGCCGCGCAGCGTCGCGCAGTTGACCTCGACCAACGTCGCGCTCGCACGACCGAGCTGGTGCTTGAGCGCGTGTATGCGGCGCGCGAGAAGCGTCTTGCCGACGCCGGTGGGCCCGCTCAAGAGGATCGGCGCGCGTGAGGTGCTCGCGACGCGCTCGACGTCGTCGATGAGCGCGTTGAAGGTCGCGCTCGCCGTCTCGATCCCTGCCTTGAGGATCCCGGAGCGCTTCGTCCGCTCCGCCTCGAACCTGCGTGCAATCCGATCGTAGCGGGCGAGGTCGAGCTCGATGATGCTGTAGCCGGCGCCCGTGGAAGGCCGGCGCGGCGGCTCCGTCTGGAGAAGCGACGCGGGAAAGAAGCCCGTCTCGGTCAGTAGAAAAAGACAGATCTGCGCGACGTGCGTGCCGGTGGTGATGTGCACGAGGTAGCGCTCGTTGTCCGGATCGAACGGGTAGGTCCGCGCGAGCTCGTGGAGCGCCTCGTAAACCTCTTCGAAGTCCCACGCGTTCTCGACCGCGCACCACGGTCTCGGGCGAGACACGCGCGATGTCCTCGACGAGAACGTCAGCCGCCCCCGGCTTGGCCACGAGCAGCTCGAGGCGCGCCACGAGAAGATCGTCGTGCTGTACCGCCGACAGCGTCGGCCGCCACCGCTGCCAGCGATTCGGCCCCTGCGCGGAGTCGAGGGTCGTCCCGAAGAAGCCGAGGACGACCACGGGCCGAGACGCGCGCAGAGCCATATCTCTTAGGATAACACCGTATCGCGGACGATAACGTAAGCGCGCCGCGAAACGGTGGTTTCCGCGCATTTCGCCGATGCGCCCCTGTTCGCGACGCCTGGCACGGTCGTCGCTCTAGAGCTTCGCATCATGGACACCAAGCGAAGCTACGAAGTGATCAACGCCCCCAAGGGGCTCGTGAAGATGTGGACCCGCGGAGTTCAGGTCGACGACGCCGCACGCGAGCAGCTGGTGAACGTGGCGGCCATGCCCTTCGTGCACAAGTGGGTCGCCGTGATGCCCGACGTGCACTGGGGAATGGGCGCGACCATCGGCTCCGTGATCCCGACGTCGAAGGCGATCATTCCGGCGGCCGTCGGCGTCGACATCGGGTGCGGAATGATGGCGGTGCGAACGACGCTCCGCGCCGACGGCCTTCCCGACAACCTCCACGCGGTGCGCTCGGCGATCGAGGCGGCCGTTCCGCACGGACGCTCCGGCGACAAGGGTCGCGACCGCGGTGCGTGGGGCGAGCCGCCCGACGCCGTAGCGAGCACGTGGACGATCGAGCTCGCGGTGGGCTTTGTTCGCATTTGCGCGAAGCACCCGAAGGTCCAGAAGAGCAACCACGTCATCCACCTCGGAACGCTCGGCACGGGAAACCACTTCATCGAGCTTTGCCTCGACGAGGCGGACGCGGTCTGGGTGATGCTGCACTCCGGCTCGCGCGGCGTCGGAAACCGTATCGGCTCGTACTTCATCGAGCTGGCGAAGCGCGACATGCGGACGTGGCACGTGAACCTCGTCGACGAAAACCTCGCCTACCTCGCCGAGGGAACGAGCCACTTCGACGACTACGTCGAGGCGGTTGGCTGGGCGCAGCGCTTTGCTCGTTTGAACCGCGAGCAGATGATGCGCGCGGCGCTCGACGCGCTCGCGCGTGAGCTCGGCCCCTTCACGCTCGACGCGGAAGCGGTCAACTGCCACCACAACTACGTCTCGAAAGAGACGCACTTCGGCGAGGATGTCTACGTGACGCGAAAGGGCGCGGTGCGTGCAGGGCTCGGCGAGCTCGGGATCATTCCGGGCTCGATGGGAACGCGCTCGTACATCGTTTCTGGCAAGGGAAACGTCGATAGCTTCTCTTCGTGCTCGCACGGGGCGGGACGCGCGATGAGCCGGACCGAAGCAAAGCGGCGCTTCACGGTTTCGGATCACGCGCGTGCGACGGAAGGCATCGAGTGTCGGAAGGATGCCGACGTGATCGACGAGACGCCGATGGCCTACAAGGACATCGACGCCGTCATGGCGGCGCAAGCGGATCTCGTGGACATCGTCCACACGCTGCGCCAGGTCGTTTGTGTGAAGGGTTGATAGGGACGCGTCATGTCGAAAATTCGAGAGCTTCTGAATCGAGCGCGCTGGCGAGACGCCGGGCTCCATGCGCTCTGTGTGCACGTGCTTCATCGAGGCGCGGCGGGCGACCGTCGGGTCATCGCCGGCAGCCGCATCGCCGCGATCCGCTCGGCGGGCATCGAGCTCGCGCCGGAGACCGAAGAGGGCGACACGATCTTCGTGCCGTACCATCGGTTTCTCGCGATCTCCGGACCCGACGGCGCGGTGTGGTCCAAAGAAGCCGGTGCCGTTGCCGAGGCTGCCGAACCCGAGCACGCGGTGCGCGCCGAGCCGGCCGCGAGCCCGGGCGTCGAGATCGTCTCCACGATCGAGGTGGTGCTCCATGAGGCGACGAAGGACTCACCGCTCGTCATCGACGGAAGCGCGGGCGAAGGCGGTGGGCAGATCCTCCGCACCTCGCTCGCACTGTCGGTCGCGACGGGCACGCCCTTCGTCCTCGAAAAGATCCGCGCGGGCCGCAAGAAGCCCGGCCTCATGCGGCAACATCTGAGCTGCGTGAAGGCGGCGGCCCTCGTTTGCGGGGCCGAAGTCGAAGGCGCATCGCTCGGGAGCACGCGCATCGCGTTCCGTCCGGGGCCGATCGTTTCCGGCGATCACGTGCTCGACATCGGCAGCGCGGGCTCGGTCTCGCTCGTCTTGCAAACGCTCGCACTGCCCCTCGCGCTCGCGCCGACCGCGAGTCGCATCACCGTGCGCGGCGGAACCCACGCGCTGTGGGCACCGCCGTTTCCATTTCTCGAGCGCGCCTGGCTACCGCTGATGCGTCGCGCGGGCGCGCAGCTGGGGCTCGAGCTGGTCGCGACCGGCTTCTATCCCGCGGGCGGCGGCGAGGTCGTGATGACCGTGTCGCCGGCCGTCGGCGCGCTGACACCGCTCCACCTTGGCGAGGGCGCGGTGCTCTCGACCCTGGAGATGCGTGCGGTCGTCGCCGGGCTCTCCGAAGGCATCGCGCGTCGCGAGCTCGCGTCGGCCGCCGAGCTCCTCACCGATTCGTCGGTCACGCTCGCGAGCGAAAGCGTGCGCAGCCCCGGCCCGGGCAACGCGATGTGGCTCGTCGCGCGGGACGACGGAACCGGCGTCAGCAACGTCTTCTCCGCCATCGGCGACGTCGGCACTTCGGCCGAGGACGTGGGCGTCAGCGTGGCGCGCGGATTCCTCGCGTGGCGCGCGAGCGGCACGAGCATCGAAGCGCACCTGGCCGATCAGGTGATGCTCCCGATCGCGCTTGCGGGCGAAGGCAGCTTCACGTGCAACGAGCTCACGCTCCACGCGCGCACCAACATCGAAGTGATCCGCGCCTTCACCGGCCACCGCCTCCGCGCGTGGGATCTGGGTGACTCGCGCTTCCGCGTGGCCTTGGTGCGAGGCGACTGACGGTGGGCTGGGCGTGATGAGCCGTCAGCGCGAGAACGCCCGAGGCCAAGGAAGGGGTGCGCATCGCGCACGGCTTGGCCGACCGCGAGCGAATCGGCCGGCACAATGCGGTGCGGCGCGTACGGCATGACGCTTGCTTTTGGCGCGGCATGACTCGAACGATGACAGCCGACGCCGTGTTGCTCGCTGCCCTGCTCGCTGCCTGCGGCACCCCGCAGGACGAAGGCCGAGCCGCGCGCGCGAGCACCGCGATCTCGAGCGGCGTGGATGACGGAGCCCATTCGGCGGTGGTCGGGATCGACGCGATGCTCCCGGGCGGCGAGGAGCTGTGCACCGGCACCTTGATTACGGCAGATCTCGTGCTCACGGCACGCCACTGCGTCAGCCCGCCCATCCGCGGCACTGGCGCCGCGTGCAGCGACACGGCGGGTGAGCCGCTCGCACCTTCGAAGCTCGGCGTCTTCACCGACGCGGTCATCGGCGAAAAATCGAAGATGCTCTCCATCGCCGAAGTTCTCGTGGAAGAAGGCTCGACGGGGCAGCCGCTCTGCGGTCGCGACGTTGCGCTCCTGCGCCTCGCCCGCCCCCTCGACGGTATCGAGCCGATCGGGCTTCGCGTCGACACCCCTCCTGCCGTCGGGGATGGCTTTACCGCGGTTGGCTACGGGGTGACGTCTGCGGCCGAGCAGGCGTCGAGCGGCACGCGTCGGTCTCGTGAGGCGCTGCATGTGTTGTCGATCGGCGCATCGTCACGCACGGGCGACGACGAGTGGATCGCCGACTTCGGTCCGTGCGCCGGCGACTCCGGCAGCCCAGCGCTCGACGCGACGGGCCTTTCGTTCGGCGTGATGTCGCGCGGCGATCAGCGCACCTGCGCGAACATGATCTACGAGCGTCTCGACACGCGCGCGGCTTTTCTCCAGGACCAAGCACGTGCGTCGGCAACGCGGCTAGGAGCGGCGCCGCCTTCGTGGGCACGTCTCGATGACGCCGGAACGAACGCCGGGACGAGCGCGCCGGCATCGGCAAGCGCGTCGGGATGCTCGCTCGCTCCGGCGCCCGCGCGCGGAGGCGCGTGGTCCCTCCTCATCGCCGGCCTCGTCGCCGCCTTCGCGTTCGTGCGGCGTCGCAAAGCCGACCTCGTGCGACACTGCGCCAATGGAAGCCATCGATGACACCGTTTGGGCAGTTCTCGAGGAGTACCACCGTCGGATCGAGACCGAGTCGCCGCGGCTTCGGCAGGCGTCCAAGGATGGAACGCTCCGTCCAATCATCGATGAGTTCCTTCTCCCCGTCGGCCCTGAGAGCGGACGGCTGATCAACATCCTGGCGAAGAGCCTGAAGGCTCCGACCATCCTCGAGCTCGGCACCTCCTACGGGTACTCGACCATCTGGCTCGCCGAAGCTGCGCGCGCATCCGGTGGTCGTCTCGTGACGATGGAGCTCTCGGAGAAGAAATCGGCGTACGCGCGCGACATGGCGAAAAAAGCGGGCCTCGCCGACTTCATCGAATTTCGCAACGGCGACGCGGTGAAGCTGATCGACGAGCTTCCACACGGGATCGACTTCGTGCTCGTCGATCTCTGGAAAAATCTCTACGTGCCGTGCCTCGAGGGCTTCTATCCCAAGCTCAATTCGGGCGCGATCGTCGCCAGCGACAACATGATCGAGCCCGCCTCCGAGCACGAAGCGGTGATGCGCTACCAGGAAGCCATCCGCGCGAAGCCGAAGATGACGAGCATCCTCGTTCCGGTGGGCTCGGGCGTCGAGATCAGCCGCTTCGACGCGTGAGCGTCGGGGGACGCGGGGATCGCGCGCGGCGCACTGCCTCGAGCACGCGCGGTTACGTGGGCGTCGGGATCTACAACGGCAAGCGCACGTACAATTTCGGCGCGCTCGTTCGCACCGCGCGCGTCTTCGGTGCGGACTTCGTGTTCAGCGTCGGGCACCGGAACCCGAGCGAGGCGAGCTCCGTCAACGCGGAGCAGACACTGCCCGTCTTCCACTTCGATACGATCGATCTCTTCGTCGCATCGATTCCGGTGAACGCGCAGCTCGTTTGCGTCGAGCTCGCGCCCGACGCTCTCGACATCCGCACCTACGCGCATCCAGCGCGCGCCGTGTACCTGCTGGGTCCCGAAGACGGCGCGTTGCCCGCGTCGATCCTGCGTCACCACGACACGGTCATCCTGCCCGGCGCCTACCCGCTCAACGTCGCGATGGCCGCCACGGTGGTTCTCTACGATCGGCTACTGAAGGTTCCCCCGGCATGAGCCCGCACGTCTGTTATCGGTCGCAGGACCGTCAGGGAAGCGCGTTGAAGAATCCCCAGACACCAGCGCTGGCGAACGTCGGCCACGCGTGGCCGAGATCGTAGGTGCAGAACACGACGGGGAGCCCCGTGCGGCACCCGTTGTAGGCGGAGCAACCGGCGGGCGTCGTCGCGGTCTTGGTGGTCATGCAGCCATTCGCGGTCACGTAGTGATCGCGGACCGAGAGCGTCGCCACCTGGTGATCGGCATCTTGATTGCCGACGCCGGTCCACTCCGCGACGTCGCCGGTGCACGACTCGAGCACACGGGCACCACCGCCCGGTGCGACCGGCGCGACGGCGCGGAGCGCTGCGCCGCGCTTGCAGCCCAAGAACGCGACCATCTCTGCGCCGTTGCTGAAGCCCGCGGCGAGCACGCGCTTCGTGTCGACGCAGTGACTGCCGCCCACTGCCGCCACGATGGCGTCGAAGAAGGGATAGTCGTTGCTCGCGGCGCCAATCTCCCATCGATTCACGCCGACGAAGGGCGCGGTGTTCGAGGCGAGCGCCTGCGGATAAACGACGATCGCCTTCGCGGCCGCGTTCTTTTCGAAAGCCATTTGCGTTCGCGCGCCTGCCGACGTTCCGCCCGAGCCGTGGTAGCCGAGCACCAGCGCGATCGGTGTACCCGGCGTGTAGCCCGCGGGAACGACCTGAAGGAACGTGCGCGTCTTGCCGTCGACCATGAGTGTGCGCGTCGTCACACCGCTCGCACCGCCTCCGTCGACAGTGCAACCCAATGAGCGTCCCGTGGACGCGTCGTAGGGCGCATCGGCGATCGCGTCCTGGATCGTGCCTTCGTCGGCGGCGGAACCTGCGTCGCTGCTGCTCGGGGTGTTTACGTCCTCGGTGGAGGCATCGCGGTCCTCGCCCAGCGTACCGGCGTCACCTTCGACGGGCGCTTCGCTACTGCAGCTGGCAGATGCGGCGACGCTCGCGGCGAGAACCAACGCAGGAACGAAATGCCGCACGCTCTGTGAGCCCAGACTTCTCATGCCGTCGTCTCCGCAAGGTGTGCGCCAGTGTCGACGCAGAAAAAAAGGGCACTCAACGCACGCGAACGTCGCGCTGCGACCAGTGGACACCGAAAGTGGTCCACCGGTCGAACGATCCACGTGTCGGCGTGTCGAAATCGCTCACGTCCCGGTCCTCTTGGACCGAGCCGCGAGGCGTGCGCGCTCGACCTCGCGTGGCCACATCTCGTCGCCGGGAAGAACGGCGTCGACCAGCGCCTCGAGCGCGGGGAGAGCGTCGGCGAGAGCCCGTTGGTGCTCCGGTGGAAGCTTGGCGAGCTGACACGATAGATGGTCGCTGCGATCGCGTCGCACCGCATCGAGCTGCTTGCGCCCGACTCGGGTGATCGTCACGAGCGAGCAGCGCGCGCTCGTCGGGTCAATCGCGCGCGTCACGAGCCCGAGCGCGTCGAGCGAGCTCACGACGCGCGTCATGGTCGGGCCCGCTACCTGTTCGTGCGCCGCAAGATCGCCGAGGCGAAGGGGGCCGTACATATCGACCTTGTGAAGCGCGGAGAGCTGCACCGGCGTGAGCCGCCCCTGGACCCCCTGGCGCTGCGCCCGCGTCACCAGCGCGAAGGCCATCCGCAGCCGCGTCGCGAGCTCGATCTGCTGGGCCGTCACGCGCGCGGCCTTCTTCATTCCGCTGCGTGACCCGACGTTTGGCCGCTCTCGGGCAAGGTCACGATCGCTTCGGCGGGATCCGGGAGCGGCGCATTTTTTCGCCTGTTGAACCGATCGACGAGCACGAACAACCCCGGGGTGAGGAAGAGCCCGAGCAGCGTGGCGGCCAGCATTCCGAAAACGACGACGAGGCCGAGCATGCGTCGCGATACGCCGCCGGCGCCGCTCGCATCGAGGAGCGGCACGCACCCGAGAATGAACGCAAAGGCCGTCATCAAGATGGGACGAAGACGAAGCTTTGCCGCCGCGAGCGCCGCGTCGAGCGCCGAAAGACCGCGCTCACGCTCGGCCTTGGCAAACTCGACGATGAGGATCGCGTTCTTCGCCGAGAGCCCAATCAACATGATGAGCCCGATCTGCCCATACACATTGAGTTCGAGCTTCGCGATGAGGAGGGCGAGAAAGGCGCCCATGACCGCCACGGGCGTTCCAAGGAGCACGCTGAATGGCAACGACCAGCTCTCGTATTGCGCCGCCAGAATCAAGAAGACGACGAGGATCGCCAGGATGAACGTGGGCGCGGCCGATGGGGCGACCTTTTCCTGGTACGAGAGCGCGTTCCAGCTGTAGCCGTACCCTGTTGGCAGCGTCTCCGCGGCGACCTGCTCGAGAGCGGCCATTGCCTGACCCGAGCTGTATCCCTTCGCCGGGGCACCGGTGAGCTCCGCGGCGCGAAACAGGTTGAAGCGGTTGGTGAACTCCGGGCCATTGGTGCTCTGAGGCTTCACCAGCGTGGACAGCGGTAGCGACTTCCCCGCCTTGTTTCGAACATAGAATTTATCCATGTCGCGAGCGTCCGTTCGAAACGTGGGATCGGCCGCAAGATAGACGCGCCATTGGCGGCCGAATCGATTGAAGTCGTTCACGTATGTGCCGCCCATGAACGCCTGGAGCGTGGCGTAGACCTCCGCGATGTCGACGCCCTGTTTGAGCGCCTTGTCGCGATCGACCTCGACGAAGACCTGCGGTACGCGCGTCGAAAACGTGGAGGCGATGGTGGCGATCTCGGGGCGCTTCTTGGCCGCCTCGACGAGCCGACCGATCTCGACCTCGAGCTCCTGCGGCGTCCCGCCGCGTCGATCCTGCAGCATGAAGCTGAAGCCGGCCGACGTGCCGATGCCCGGGATCGCCGGTGGAGTGAACGCAAACGCGCGCGCCTCGGGAAGCGCGGCGAGCTTCGCGTTGAGGCTCTTGAAGATATTGCCAATCTTGGTCGCTTCGGTCGTGCGTTTGTCCCACGGCTTCAGCGTGACGAAGAAGAACCCGTTGTAGGACGCCGACACGCGGCTCACGAGGCTGAAGCCAACGATCGTGCTGTAGCCCTCGACGCCGTCGGTATGCGCGAGGATGTCTTCGATTTTCTTGCAGACTACATCTGTGCGCTGCAACGACGACGCGTCGGGCAGCTGCACGTTCACGTACATGTACCCTTGGTCTTCCTCGGGAACGAAGCCGATCGGCAGCTTCCTTCCCGCGAAGCCCGCGACGCAGCTCACGACGGCGACCAGCACGACCACCAGCACGCCGCGGCGCGCGAGCGAGCGAGAGACCGCGAGGTAACCGTTCGTGCTCTTCTCGAAGCCTCGGTTGAACAGGCCGAATGCACCCGAGAGAAAACCCTTCGGCGTGCGTGGTTTCAAGAGCAGAGAGCAGAGCGCGGGGCTGAGGGTCAGCGCGCTGGCCGCGGAGATGAGCACCGAGATCGCGATCGTCAACGCGAACTGCTGGTACAGCCTTCCCGTCACACCCCCGACGAACGCGACCGGGATGAACACGGCCGCGAGGATGAGCGCAATGGCGACGACCGGACCGCTCACCTCCTTCATCGCGCGCACCGTGGCGTCGCGTGGCGAGAGACCGTGCTCGATGTGGTGCTCGACTGCCTCGACGACCACGATGGCGTCGTCGACCACGAGACCGATCGCGAGCACGAGCCCGAAGAGCGAGAGCGTGTTCACCGAGAAGCCAAGCAGCGGAAAAATAGCGAACGTTCCGATGAGCGAGACGGGGACGGTGAGCACAGGAATCAGCGTCGCGCGCCAGCTCTGGAGAAAGATGAAGACGACGAGCACGACGAGCGCCACCGCCTCGAGCAGCGTCTCGACGATCTCGTGGATGCCCTGCTCGACGGCGAGGGTCGTGTCGAGCGAGATGCTGTAGGCGACGTCCTCGGGAAATTGTTCACGGAGCTCTTCGAGCGTCTTCTCGACCGCGGTGCGCACTTCGAGCGCGTTCGAGCCCGGCGCCTGGTACACCGCGACGAGGGCCGCCGCCGACCCGTTGTAACGCGCGATCTGCTTGTAGGCCTGCGCGCCGAGCTCGATCTTCGAGACGTCGCCCAGACGAACGACCGAGCCGTCACCGTTCAACCGAACCACCACGTTCGCGAACTCTTCAGGCGTCGCGAGGCGGCCCTGCGCGCGCACGGTGTACGTGAACTCCTGGCCGAGAGGCGCAGGCTCCGCGCCAATCTGCCCCGCCGGGTTGACCGCGCTCTCCTTCTGAATGGCGGTCGAGAGATCAGCCACGGTGAGGCCGAGCCGCGCGAGCTTGTCGGGGTCGACCCAGACGCGAAGCGCATAGTCGGCCGCACCGAACCCATTGACGAGGCCGACGCCGGGAATGCGAAGCAGCGCGTCGCGCACGTTGATGGTGGCGTAGTTGCCGAGGAAGGTCGCATCGCGCGTGTTCTTCGGCGAGTGGATCGCGACGATCAACGTGGGTGAGCTCGTCGCTTTTCGCACGGTCACGCCCGAGGTCCTCACCTCGTTCGGAAGCTGCGACGTCGCTTGCGCGATACGGTTGTTGACGAGCACGGTGTCGGTGTCGACGTCGGTGCCGACTGCGAAGGTGACGCGAAGATCGATGGTGCCGTCGTTGGAGTTGATCGACCGGACGTAGAGCATGTTGTCGACGCCGTTGATCTGCTGCTCGAGCGGAGTCGCAACCGACTGCTCGACCGTGATCGCATCGGCGCCCGTGAACGCCGCGTTCACCTGAATCTCCGGCGGGACGACGTCCGGGAACTTGGCGACGGGCAGCCGCTTGAGCGCGATCAGCCCGAGCAGCACGGTCACGATGGAGAAAACGATCGCGACGATCGGACGGCGAACGAAGAACGAGCCCAACGCTCAGGTCCCCTTGGCCGTGCTGCTCGCCGCGCTGGGTGCAGCGCTCGGCGATGTGCTCCCGCTGGCGGTCACGACGCGCGGCGCGACGACGGTCCCGTTCTTCAGCTTCTGCAGCCCTTCGACGACGACGCGCTCGCCCGCGCGGAGCCCGGACCGGACAATCCAGCGATTGCCGACGCGCTCATCCATGACGACCGGTCGAATCTCCGCCTTGTTGTCGGCGATCACGACCACCTGCTGCATGCCCTGAAGCTCCGCGACCGCACGCTGCGGAACGGTCAGCGCATCGCGCCGCACCTCGCGCACGTCACGAACCTTGGCGTACTGCCCCGGCCGCAGAAGCCCATCGGCATTGGGGAACGTGGCGAGCACCGTGAAGGTGCCCGTCGTCGGATCGACCTGGCGATCGAGGAAGCTGATGCTGCCCTGCTGCGGGTAATGCGAGCCGTCGGCGAGGAAGAGATCGAGCTTCGTCACGCCAGCCGTTTCGGCGCTCTGGAATTTTTGGGGATTCGCGAGGTACAGCTGCTCACTGATCGCGTAGGCCACGCGCACCTGATCGATCTGCGAAACGGTCGTGAGAAGCGTTGCCTCACCCTGGCCAACGAGCGAGCCGACCCGCACCTTCGCCTGCCCGGCGAGGCCAGAGATCGGCGCAATGATGCGCGTGTACGACAAGTTGGCGCTCGCCACGCCGAGGCTGCCTTGCGCGGAGATGACGTTCGCCTCGGCGAGCATCTTCGCCGCGCGCGCGTTGTCGAGCTCCTGCTTGCTCGAAAGCCCCTGGGCCGCCAGTGGCTCGAGTCGTTTGACGTCGAGCTCCGCCTTGCCAAGCGCGGCTCTGCTAGCGGCTGCGTCGCCCTGTGCCTTCATGACCGCGGCCTGCGTCAGCATGGGATCGATGCTGAAGAGCAGGTCGCCCTTCTTCACGTAAGTCCCGTCGCGGTAGGCCTGGACGCGCACATACCCGGGGACGCGCGCGCGG
>CAXSGV010000072.1:16433-19245 GCA_964236615.1 uncultured Polyangiaceae bacterium | reverse complement strand
TGGTCTCCTTCGCGAGGGACGCGATCCAGACGGCCATGACGACGGCAAACGCGGTGAACCCGCCCCGGTAAAGGAACGCCGAGTCGCCAGCGCAGAGGCGCGAGCTGAGCACGAGGACGACGAGACCGATGCCTGCGACGACCGCTTTTGCGCGGCGCGCGCCGGCGGGAACGCGGATGCAGGCCGCGAGCGCGCCGATCAACAACGTTTGGGCGCGCGTATCCGTGCCGAAGTAGGCGCGCGAGTGGCTCACGGCCTGGGTCACCTCGAACCGAAAGCACGAGACGACGATCAACACGAAGCAGCCCACGCCGAGCCAGCGGCGGCTCTTCGTGACCGCGAGCCCGAACCAGACGAGCAGCGGCCAGAGCAGGTAAAACTGCTCTTCGATCGCGAGGCTCCACATGTGCTCGAAGGGGCTCGGCGACTTGAAAAGATCCCAGTAGTCGTGCGCCTCCACGATCGAATACCAGTTGGCTACCTGCAGCACCGACGCGATCACCTGGCCGCGAAAGCGCGCGAGCTCGCCCGTGTGGACGAGCACCAGCGTCACGACGGCGAGCATCGCGAAGCTCGCGGGCAAGAGGCGCGTCGCGCGGCGAACCCAGAACCGCCGAAGGTCGATGCGACCGGACGCTTCCCACTCGGCGATGAGCAGCGAGGTGATCAAGAAGCCCGAGAGCACGAAGAAGAGGTCGACCCCGAGAAAGCCGCCGGGCAAGCGCGTGTCGTGGAACAGCAGCACCGCAAGCACTGCGAGACCGCGTAACCCGTCGAGCGCGGGCACGCGTGGCAAGTCAGGTCTGGTGGGTACCAAGCCCCCTTTCTACACGCAGCGGGGCTGCGGTTCAGCCCTGAAATGCGCGGGACCTCAGGTGGAGCGCGTGCCGCCGAGCAGTTTGTCCTTGACGAGCTCGAGGCGGTCTTGACCCCAGAAGAGCTCGTCACCCACGCGGAACGCTGGGACGCCGAAGACGCCATAGCCCACAGCCGCGTCGGTGGAAGCGCGAAGGGCGCTCTTCACGTCGTCGCTCGTCGCGCGCGCGAACGCGTCGCGAGCGCGGGCCTCGTCGCCCACGCACTCGGCGAGCACGGCTTCGTCGGTGATGTCGCGGTCGTCGGCCCAACACGCGCGAAAGACAGCGTCGCGGTACGACGCGCGGTGCTCTTCGGCGAGCGCGAAGTAGACGCGCAGCGCCTTCAGCGAATTCGTGGGGAAGCGGCTCGGAAACGTGAACGGCACGCGCCAGTGCTCGGCCCAGCGATGCAGGTCCTTCAGGAGGTAGGCCTGTTTCGCGGGCGAGAACGTCGCGAGTGGAACCTCCGGTGTGCCGATCGAACGAAACAGGCCGCCGATGAGTATCGGGTGCCAGACGACGGTCGCGCCGGTGCGGGCTGCGATCGCCTCGATCTGCGTCGAGCCGAGGTAGGCGAACGGCGAAGAGAAGTCCCAGTACACATGTAGAGTGCACGGATTGAAAGACGACGAGCGAACCGACCGCGCCATTTGGGTGGCTGTCGAGGGGCGCGGGCGGATGCCTTCGACGAACGCGATGCGGTCCTGGCCCCAATAGAGGTGCGCGCCGTCGACGTTCCACGTGGGGACGCCGAAGATGCCGAGCGCGATCGCTTCGTCGGTGCGCGCGCGGAGGTCGTCCTTGATCGCGGGGGTTTCGATTGCGGCGAGCACGCGCGCCGCGTCGTGACCGGCGGCCGACACGACGGCGGTGATGACCTCCGGCGTCGAGATGGGAAGGTTTTCGACCCAGTATGCGCGGTAGAAGCCGTCGATGACGGCCGGATCCCGGTTCGTCGCGAGCGTCGCGCGCAAGGCCTCGACCGAGCGCATCGGGTGGGCGTGTGGCATCTGCAGCGGGACGCCGAAGCGCGTCGCCCAGCGCTGCAAGTCGGCGCCGTCGTGCGCGATGCGGCTCGAGGAGCGTGACGCCGCGAGGTTCTGTGGCGTGGCGCGCGCGCGAAACACACCACCGAGGAGCAGGGGACGGTAGACGAGCGGAACGCTCATGCGCTCGGCGAGCGCGCGCGCCTGCGTCGAGCCGAGGTATGCGTAGGGGCACGTGTAGTCGAACCAAAAATCGAGCGATTTGGCGGGAAGCGTGCGCCCGCGCTCAATCGGCTCGATGGGCTTGGGGCGTTCGCTCTCCCGAATCATGAACGCCAGTGTAAGCCCAAAGACTCACTCGGTTGGACGCCACTGCCTCGAACGAGCCGTTCGGGCTCACGCGCCGGGGAGGCGAGGGCGTGGCAAGATGCCGTGCGGTTCATGACCATCCTCGTCGTCGCAGAGAAACCGAGCGTCGCCCGCGACATCGCCGAGGTGCTCGGCGCGCGGACGCGTGAGGACGGCTGCTTTCGCGGCGAGACCCACGTGGTGACGTGGGCGATCGGTCACCTCGTTGCGCTGGCCGAGCCCCACGAGATGAACCCGGCGTGGAAAAAATGGCGTCTCGCCGATCTTCCGATGCTCCCCGCCACCTGGCCTCTCGTCGTGAGCGAGACCACGAAGCGGCAGTTCGAGGTGGTGCGCCGCCTCCTCGCTTCGCCCGACGTGCACGAGGTCGTGTGCGCCACCGACGCCGGCCGCGAGGGCGAGCTCATCTTCCGTTACATCTTCGAAAAGGCGTGCGAGGCGCAGGCGGCAAAAACGCGGAAGCCCGTGCGCCGCCTGTGGATCTCGTCGCTCACGCCGGACGCCATTCGCGAAGGGTTCACCAAGCTGCGCGACGGCGCGGACTTCGATCGCCTTGCCGACGCCGCACGCGCACGCAGCCGCGCCGACTGGCTCGTCGGC
>CAXSGV010000072.1:0-16423 GCA_964236615.1 uncultured Polyangiaceae bacterium | reverse complement strand
GCATGAACCTCTCGCGCGCGTATAGCTTGCTCGACGACGACAACTTCTCCGTCGGCCGCGTGCAGACGCCCACGCTCGCGATGATCGTCCTGCGCGAGCTCGAGATCCGCGCGTTCGTTCCCGAGGACTACCTCGAGGTCGTCGCCACGTTCGAGCCGCGCGCCGAGCACGGTCAGGTGCACGGCCAGGTGCACGGCGAGGTGCACGGTGAGCCGAGCGAGACAGCCGCCGCGCAGATCGCGAGCACGACCACGTACGAGGGGACCTACGTGCGGCCGGGACCGCCACGTGCAGCCGGAGCCCCGCTCGGCGCGGACCGCGGCGAACGCGCGAGCTTGGCCAAACGCCTGCCGCCGGACGGCAAAGAGGCGAAGGCGATCATCGAGCGCGCACGACGCGGCCTCGCCCGCATCGAGTCGGTCGAGCGCGCCACGCGGCGGATCCCACCGCCGATGCTCTACGACCTCACCGATCTGCAGCGCCACGCGAACCGTCTCTACGGCTTCACCGCGCAGCGCACGCTCGATCTTGCGCAATCGCTCTACGAAAAGCGCAAGTTGATCAGCTACCCGCGCACCGACAGCCGCCACCTCTCGAAGGCAATCGCGACCACGCTGCCCGCCATCGTGAGCGCGATCGAAGCGCCCTACCGCGCGCTGCTTGCGCCAGGTACGGGCGTGCGACCGCTCGGTCCACGCTTCGTCGACGACGCGCGCGTCACCGATCACCACGCGATCCTGCCGACCACCGCGCAGCCGCCAGCCGATCTGCCCCCCGACGAGCGCAAGCTTTACGATCTCGTCTGCCGGCGGCTCTTGACGTGTTGGCACGGCGATCACGTCTACGCGGTCACGACCGTCGTCACGGCCATCACGTGGAACGACGCGTGCGACAGGTACTCGAGCTCGGGCACGAGCATCGAGGACGAGGGCTTCAAGGTGCTCGAGGTCCGCCTCGGCGACGCCACCAAACGCGCGCGCGTCGCCGCCGAGGCCACGCTGCCGGGCGGCCTCACCAAGGGCATGGCGCCGAAGGTGCTCGGCGCAAAAGCAGTCGCGAAAAAGACGCGCCCACCCGAGCGCTTCACCGACGGCACGCTGCTCACCGCGATGGAGACCGCGGGCCGCGGCATGGACGAGGCCGAGCTCACCGCCGAGATGGCGCGGGCCCTCCGTGAGCACGGGCTCGGCACGCCGGCCACGCGCGCATCGATCCTCGAGACCCTGCTGCGCCGCGAGTACATCGTGCGCGAGGCCAAGCTGCTGCTCGCCACCGACAAGGGCATCGCGCTCGTCGCGCGCGTGCATCCTCACGTGAAGAGCCCAGCGATGACCGGCGAATGGGAGGCGAAGCTCGGCGCGATTGCCCGCGGCGAAGGGCAGCTCGACACGTTCATGCGCGACATCGAGCGCTACGTGCAGGAGGTCATCGGCAACGTCGGCCCCCTTCCCGGCGGCGCGGCACCGAGCCCGCGCGGGCCATCCCCGAGCGTGCCCGGCACGGCACCGGTCGCACCGGTCACGCCGGTCACGCCGGTCGCGCGGGCCGTGCGTTCGAGCGATCTCGGAACGCTTCTGCGCACGTCGTTCGGCTTCCCTTCGTTTCGCCCGTACCAAGAAGAGGTCTGCGCCGCAGCGGCCGCAGGCAAAGACGTGCTCCTCGTCATGCCGACCGGCGCGGGCAAGTCGCTCTGCTACCAGCTTCCCGGCATCGCGCGCGGCGGGACGACGCTGGTCGTCAGCCCGCTCATTGCGCTCATGGAGGATCAAGTGGCGCAGCTCGTGCGCCGCGGCTTTGCAGCCGAGCGAATCCACTCGGGCCGCGGCCGTCTCGAATCACGTGCAGTCTGCAAGAAGTACCTCGAGGGCGAGCTCGACTTCCTCTTCATCGCGCCCGAGCGCCTCAAGGTGCGCGGCTTCCCGGAGATGCTCGCGCGTCGCAAGCCCACGCTGGTGGCGATCGACGAGGCGCACTGCATCTCCCAATGGGGGCATGACTTCCGCCCCGACTACCGCATGCTGCGCGAGCGACTGCCGCTCCTGCGCCCCGCGCCCATCATCGCTCTCACGGCCACGGCCACGCCCACGGTGCAGGACGACATCGTGCGCGAGCTCCAGCTCGGGTCCCCGAGCCGCTTCATCCACGGCTTTCGCCGCACGAACATCGGTGTCGAGATCGTCGAGCGCAGCCCCGGTGGCCGCGCGGACGTCGTGCAGAGCTTGCTCGCCGATCCCGCGCGGCGCCCCGCGATCGTCTACGCCCCCACACGCAAAGAGGCCGACGAGCTCGCGAGCGTCCTCTCCAAAGGGCCGCCGCGCCTCCGAGCCGCCGCGTACCACGCCGGCCTCGCGACCGGCGTGCGCGACGAAGTGCAGACCGCGTTCCTCGGCGGCGCGCTCGAGGTCATCGTCGCCACGACCGCGTTCGGCATGGGTATCGACAAGGCCGACGTCCGCACCGTGCTTCACACCGCGCTGCCCGGCTCGGTCGAGGGCTATTACCAGGAGATCGGCCGCGCCGGCCGCGATGGCAAACCGTCGCGCGCGCTGCTCCTGCATTCGTTCGTCGACATGAAGACGCACGAGTTCTTCCTCGAGCGCGATTACCCGTGCTCGGACCTCCTCGCGCGCTTGCAGCGGGCGATTCCCGCAGACGGCGTCCCCGTGCTCGATCTTCGCTCGCGCGCGAAGGTTGGCGTCGACGCGTTCGACAAAGTGCTCGAGAAGCTGCTCGTCCACGGCGGCGCCGTGATCGACGCCGACGATACCGTCCGCCGCGCCGACGCCGACTGGCGTGCGGCCTACGACCGCCAGCGCGCGTTCAAGAGCGAGCAGCTCGACAAGATGCGCCGCTATGCCGAAACCCCGGGTTGCCGCATGCTGCAGCTCGTCGCGCATTTCGGTGATCAGAAGGACGCCGGCGCGCCTTGCGGGTTGTGTGACGTCTGCACGCCGATTGCCTGCGTCGCCCAGGTGTTCCGTGCTCCTAGCGCCAAAGAGGAAGACGCCGCCACGCGCATCCTCGGCGCGCTCCGCGAGCGCGACGGCCGCGCCGTCGGACAGATGCACCGCGATCTCTTCGCCAACGGCGCGCTCGATCGCCGCGAGCTCGATCACGTTCTCGGCGGCCTCGCGCGTGCGTCGCAGGTACGCATCGCGCTCGACGAGTTCGTCAAAGACAAGGAGACCATCGTCTTCCAGCGCGTTTACCTCGCGTCGAAGAGCGACGCCCGCAGCGCGCCCGCCTCCCTGCAGATGATCGCCACGCCGCCCAAGTCGCTCGCCAAGCAGGGCGGCAAACGCGGCAAACGCGCGCGCCCCCCTTGGTTGAAGAAGGCATCGAATACCGGGATGAAGAAGGGGACGCGGCGGCCGAAGAAACGCGCGCTCTGACTCCGTCGACGGAGGGCAACCCCGGCCACGACGGCCACGCTCAAGACGGCTCCGCTCAAGACGGCGTCGACGCGACCGAGCGCCCTCCGAAGAGCGTCCGGTGGACGATTGGGCGCGACGCCTGCCCGACCCTTGGGCCGCCGACCGGCAGGCCGGTCATCGCCGCAAGCACGAGACCGCACGCGCCATCGACATCTGCCGATTCAAAATCCCTCTTTGCCTTCAGGTAGCGCGCCCTGCCCTCGGCGGTCGTCGTGAGGCGCGCCTGGCGGCGGTCTTTGCTATCGCGAACGCGCAAGACGAGGCCACGCTTCACGAGATCACCGACGAGCCTACTCACGCTCGACGCCTTGATGCCGAGCCGCTTCTGCAGCGCGCTCTGCGTGCACACGCGCTCGGCCGGGTCCTCGAGCGCCTCGAGAACCTCGTAGCGCGACGGCGTCAGCCCGCAGGGCACCGTCACCGCCAGGGCGAGCTTCCGCGTCTGCACCCACGCTCGTCGCAATGCCATGTGCTCTTCGAAGTACTGCCTCATCTCGTCGATCATGTGAACCTCCGTCAGGCGGTAGAGCACGTCGCGTACCGCAGGCCTTTCGTGCGATTTCGCGAGGTTCACGGCGCTGCGATCCGTCCACGGACAGCTCGAGCCTGTCCCAGGAGGTACTGGCCGGTTTTGAAATGACGCGCCCCATGCCAACGAAGCGTGGCTACGGATCGTCCGATGGCGATCCTTCGCGAACGGAAGGTCTGGAAGCGACCACGGTTGCCCAGCCCAACGTCGCCGTCCGATCAACTGACGCCCGAGCAAGAGAAGAACGTCCGCGCTGCGCTGGCATTCCTCCGTGTCCGCGTCGGCTCGTGGGCGAAGCTCGCGAAGGTGATGGGGCTGAAGGAGGCGACCTTGGAGCAAGCGGCCAACAGAAGGACGCGGCGTCCGACCGCGGGTTACGCGGTCCGCGCGGCACAGATCGCGCGCGTGCAGGTCTATGAGATCCTGTCGGGCCGATGGCCGCGGTTGGGCGCATGCCCGATGTGTGGACGGTAGCAAGTCTGAGGTCGACTACTAGCGAAGCCACACGCATTCATAGTTTGGATTTTGGTAGAATCGCGTGTCGAACGCGGCGACCACGACCCCGTCCGCCTTCCGGCGTCCAATGGACCAGACGCCTCGCTCCGCGGCGAGATCCCAGTACTCACAGTCGGCGTCTTCGTCGAACCCATACAGCTCGTACGTGTCGTCTTCTGGCACGTATCGACCGGCAGCTGCGATGTCGATTGCCTCGCCCTTCTTGAGCCACTCCTTAAGTAGAACGCCGCTGACCTCGCGTTTGATGGTCACTGGTCGGGCCGCAGCGAGCAGGGCGCCCCTCGCCCAGTCAGAGACCGAATCAATGCCGGCTGTCCTTGCAGCTCGGAGAATCATTGCCCGCTCCGAAGAGGAAAGGCGAATGGTAAAGACCCTGCCTTTCGCTTGTCCGCGTGGAAGCTTCGGCCGGCCCGCCTTGCGCTTCGTAAGGCTCACGACTGTCCCGCGTGCGCGTTCGCGGCGTCCAGCAGGTCGTCCATGCTCCACACGGCGGACGTAAGGCCGGCCGCCATCACGGGTGTCACGCGCAGTGTCGAGTGAATGCGCGCGAAGTTGTAATGCGCGAAGTGCAGGGCGATGGCCGCGCCGTGGTTCTCTAGCTTCTTGGAGTGAGCGTTCGTCAGGCGCGTAAAGCGGCGGATCTGCATCCGCATCGTGAGGTTCTGACGCTCGACGAAACTCGTCGAGACAAGCTCCTCGACCGGCGCGCCGAAGATCGGCGTCTTCTCCGTGCCCGTGACCTTGGGCGGCGAATACCTACCGGCCCCCGCTGGGTCGGCCTCGTACTCCTTTACAATCTGCGCGTAGTCGACGCCCGTAGGGAACGACGCACCGATCGCACTCGCGTACATGCGCATCCCGTCGGTCGAGATCTGCACGCGATTGCGAAGGCGGGACGCGAGATCCGAAATGAACGCGTTCGTCGTGACCACGGTGCGCTTGCCCGTAAGGAAGGCCGGCACGAGCTTGGTGTCCGCGTCGATCGCGACATAGGTCCACGCATCGCCGACGCGGCTCGCGTCGTCGCTCTCGGTGACGTGCCTCTGCTTCTTGCCGATGAACGACCACAGCTCGTCAATCTCCAGCCGCGAGCACGGCAGGTCGCGCATCCGCTGGTCGAGGAGCGCTGCGCAGCCATTGCCAACGCGCACGAGCAGGTTGAGAACGGTCTCGCGGTTCACCCCCGTCATGCGCTCGGTGCCGCGAACGGAGACGCCTTCGACGAGAGCACTGAGCACGGCGACCTGCTTCGACTTTGGGAGCACGTTCGACATGAGATTACTGTATTACATTAATTGATAAAGTCACCCGTTCTTGCGCTCGCTGAGGCGGTGAATCAGTGGGAGGACGGAGGCAAGATCGCTCGCCGTACCAGTATGCTCAATAATTCCAGCAGTATAGGCGCGCTCGAACTCCGGACCCGAGAGCCCGTATAATCGTCGAGCTGACTGATCGAGCCACGCCAACCATTCCGACAGACCAAAGACCCGCATCGCGCCCTGTGATGACATACGCCAGATCATGGCGGCAAAAATTGAGTAAAACAAGCATGTTAGCCAACATCCAGTTTATTGATCGTGTCTGAAAGGTGCGCGGCAGGCACCGTAGTCGTCTATCGATCGTATCAAAGTTATCGCCCTTGGGCTGGACCGTGGCGATAAGATCGGTTAGGGTCATTCGTGAGAGGCGGGTGGCGAATGACCGAAGACACTGAGCAGGGACCTGAGACGAATGGCGATCAGAAGGCAGACTCGGGGGCGGCGAAGACCAAGGTGCGGAGCGAGGCGGCGTACCCGTACTACGGACTCTCGAACGCAATCGCGATCGTCGAGGCGGTCCGTCGCGCTGGTGGTCGTGAGGCGCCGAGCGCAGAGGTGATGCGCGAGTTGGGCGTCGCGAAGGCGACTGACCGCATGTGGGCATACGGCATTCCTGGTGCAGTCCAGTTCGGGCTGATCGAGCGCGTCGGGCGCGGTGAGAACGGGCGCATCAAGGTCACGGAGTTGGGGATGCGCGTGGCAATGCCCCTCACTCCCGACATTGGGCGCATCGCCAAGATCGCGGCTTTCAGAAACCCGGAGCTGTACACGAAGCTGCTGGAGCGCTTCGCGGGCTCTCTTCAGCCTGCGAAAGAGGGCCTCAAGAATCTCTTGTACACGGACTACAAGATCGTGGAGTCGATGGCGCCGATTGCGGCGGACGCCTTCCTTGATTCGCTGAAGGTTGCCGGCCTAGTCAACGCGAGCAACGTGATCACCTCCGAGGGATCGGCGTCAGTCGAGGAGGGACAGAAGCCACTGCCCGCGACCGACGTGCCGGGCTCTGGCGTTCCTGCCATCGCAGGAATGCAGACCCTTTCTGTGCCTGCCGACTTCGTCATCTACAAGTGCAAGATCGGCGGAGGTCGGGTGATCAACATTCCGTTGCCGCCCGCGTTCACCAAGACGGACATGAAGCGTCTTCATGCGTTCTTGGAAACCCAGGTCGATGAAGAGGAAGGCGGTGACGGCACGCCCGAATAGGCGAAAACCCCACGCGCGCTAACGCATGGGGTCCTCGAAGTTAGTCGCAGCCGCCGAAGTTCCGTAGGCCGGACCTCCACACCAGAGCCTACCCGACCGACGTTGGTCTGCAAACCGTGGTTCGCTCGAACGACCGAGCGTTGCAGGAGACATTTGCCAATGCCTCACAAGATCAAACGCGGCCATCCGTGCCGCGAATCTGTCCCGCGTGATCGGTTTCAAAAACCCTTGCCGGCATGGCGCCCGCGACCCGTGCGCCACCCGCGTCTCTAGTTGCTTGTGTGTGCCCCGGCGAGCCTGATGGCTCGCCGGGGCACCTGATTCGGAAGCTGCCGCTGCCTGGGGCTCTAACGGAACTTTACATTCCAAGGCCGGTGCTAGACCCACCGTGCGGTTCGATCCCGCCTGCTTCCTCCACCACCATAACGTCCACGACCGATCGTCGCTACAATACCCAGAGGGGGATCACACCAATGAGTCTCGCGCTAGTTCAAATATCGACAACCGATTTTCAGTCCGTTCACGGCCACCTGACGACGTTCACGCCCCACCAAAACATGCACGTTCGCGATTTTCGCCTGCAGAGTGGCTGCAGGGTTTTGCGGTCTCTCCACGGCATGTTCGCAACAACGAGCACGGAGATCGAAGGCATGATCTCCGGGCCAAGCGTCTTCTGGCACTACAGATTGAGGCTCGTCCGTGGGCGGACGACGCAGTTGGATGTCCTCGACCAGCAATGCTCCGCGGCGGACGCGACTAGGGTTCAGCGTCGTTTCCTGCAGGACATCCTAGCCCGAGTGCAGGAAGAGCGAGCAAGGCTGCCGGGGCCGCAGTTCTCCAACCTGTCAACGGGGCAACTCTACCTCCGCCGGTATTCGGGCGGCATGCTGTCGTCGCATCCCAATTGTCAGAACGCTGTTTCCAACGGAGTACTCGACCCGCAGTTTGTGGCCCAACTGCAACCATGGAACCTGAGGCTCGTGATGGGGTGAGAAGGTCTCCGTGTGCAGGGTCGCGAACGAGACCGAATGGCGTTCGCGCGTTGCCACACTCGCATTGAGGAGCCTGAAGGCCGCGGAGGGTCCCCTGGGCGAACGGGATCGAGGTCGTCAGCGTGCGACCGCACTCGGAGCAGGGGTGACTAAACGACTCGACACCGTAGCGCGCGGTCCACTGCTCGGCAGTCACCCCGAACACGGTGAACCGGGCGGCGTCTTCCATGCGCATAGCCTCGCACGCCGAACGCACCCAGGGCCAAGCCAAAGACCGTAGCGTCGGCAGATTAGTGGCACAAAGTGCGAACAAACCGACACAAACACACCGCGATCCGTGGCGTCAGCTCTGCTTCTTTTTCTCGTCCGCGAGGATGCTCGCGCGTACCGCCATCACCGCGGAGTCGACGGGCGGCACGCCGAGGACCGCTTTGAACTTCCGACGCGTGCCCTCCGTGCGATGCGACCACGCGTAGGCCCGCGCCGCGCCACTCGGGTGGTTCGAGAGCGCGAAGACCTTCACGGTGCCCTGCCAGACGAACTCGCCGTTGAAGCGCTCGTCCACAGCGACGGCCTCGACGAACGTCGCGGGCACGCCGTGGAGATGCTCGACGGCCTTCTGTAGCTCCTCGATCGAGACGTCGTCGTCCATGACGGCAGCCTACCCGACAGGTTACGGACGCAGCGCGTCACGCGATTTCAAAACCAGCCAGTACCTCCCAGGACAGCCCTGACCATCAGCACCGCTGGACAAACAAGAGACGAGGTACGCTGCGGCGCATGCGAACTGCTCATGCGCTCGTCGTTGCCTCGCTGCTGCTCTCGTGGTCGTGCAAGAAGGCGGAGAAGTCCGGGGCGATGGGCGAGCCCGTGGCGATGAACGGCACCGATCTCGCGGGCAAGTACACAATCAAGAGCGCGACCAACCCCAGCGGCGGGCCCGGTTACAGCGGCTCGGTCGACATGACGAAGGGCAACGGCTTCTACAACCTCGCGTGGGCCATCAAAGGCTCGGCTGCGTACAACGGCGTCGCGCTGCAAGACGGCGACAACCTTGGCGTCGGCTGGGGCCGAGGGGGCGACTTCGGCGTGGTCGTCTACAAAATCAACGGCGGCAAGCTCACGGGGAAGTGGGCAGCACACGCCTCGAGCGGCGTCGGCACCGAGGACCTCGAAGGGCCCGCAACGCTCGGCGGCGCGTACAAGATCACGAAGGCAGCGACGCCCGAGGGCAAAAGCTACGGGGGCGACGTCGTCATCGCGCAAAAGGGCGACACGTACCTGGTCACCTGGAAGCTCGCGGGCGGCGAGACTTACGACGGCGCCGCCATCAAAGAGGGCGACCGCCTCATCGTCGGCTGGGGTCGCGGCGGCAAGGGCGCCGGCGTCGTGAGCTACACGGTGAACGGCTCGCAGCTCGACGGAAAGTGGGCGACGCCTGCGGGTGGCCCGCTCGGCACCGAGATCCTCACGAAATAGCGCCGATTCAACGCGTGCCGTAGCCCACGTCGCGCGTCCGGCGCTCAGTGCGCGGCGCGGAGAACGAAGAAGACGACGACGCCCGTCACCGAGACGTAGAGCCAGATCGGGTAAAGGATGCGTGTGATCTTCTTGTGGGTCGTGAAGCGCCCCTTGAACGCGAAGTAGAACGCGGCAAGACACATCGGAACGACAGGGATCGAAAGCAGCACGTGGCTCGCAAGGAGCAAGAGGTAGACCGCGCGCGCCACGCCCGTGCCGGGGTACTTCGAGTCGCCGTGCACGTAGTGGTAGGCGAGGTAACCGAGAAGAAAGCACGTGCTCGACGCGAACGCCGCGAGCACCAGCGCGCGATGACGTGCCACCTGCTTGGCGCGAATCGCGCGCACTCCGAGCACCAGCAGCACCGCGGACAGGCCGTTGAACGCGGCATTGACGGCGGGCATGAACTCCAGCCCCTGGCGATCGCCGGTGCCGTGGCGAAGCAGCAGCAAGTACGCGAGGAGCGCGAGGGCGAGCGCCGAAAGCACGGCGTTCACGATCCAGAAGGGTCGATCGACGCGCTGAAACGGTGCCGTGTCGGCTGCCATTGTCCTCTGATAGAGGAGGTGCCGCGACGCGCCAAGCACCTTGTCGACGCGATCGTTCGGAATCAGCTCGCGGCGAATGCGAGCCGGACGACGTCGAGCACACGTGCATCCGTCGACGCGCCACTCGCGAGGTAGAGCTTGTGGGCTCCTCGCTGGTGCGGGGGGGTGGCGTCGGATACTTCGACCTCCACGAGATCGCCTGCATTTCGATTCGCCACGTGAAGAGGGAGCACGGCCAGCATCGATCCGCTCGCTGCGAGCGCACGAAGCGACTCGAAGCTGTCACTCACGACACTGATATCCAACCGAACCCCGTGGGCCGCAAACCGCTCGCGCTGAAAGGCGTGGAAGCGCTCGAAGTAATCTGCATATCCACTTCGCGATGGCGACAGCGTGGCCACCGAACATCGTTTGCTCGATCGCCAGCCGTCTGCGCTCGCCCCTCGCGCGCGAAAGACGCCGAGACGGTCGCGGGCGATCCGTAAAGCGTCGTCGTCCTCCGACGTGGCGTCGTCGAGGAGGGCGATATCGAGCGCGCCGTCGTCCATGAGCCGCTGCAAGTCGGGCGAGCGGCCAGTCCGAAGCTCGAAGTGGAGCCCTGGATGGGTGACGGCGAGTCTCGCAAGCATGGGCGCCACGAAGCTGATGGCCGCACTCTCGTAGGCGCCGATGCGAACGCGGGCCGGGGTGTGCCCGCCAGGTGCCGCCGCGGCGGGCTCGGGCTCGAGGCTCTCGATCGAAGCGAGGATTGGCGCGACGCGAGCGTACAGCGACCGGCCCGCCGCCGTCAGCGCAGGCCCACTACGACGCCGCTCGAGAAGCTTGTAACCGAGAGCGACCTCCAACGCAGTGAGGTGCTGCGAGAGTGCGCTCTTCGTCAGGCTCGCCTCCTCCGCTGCACGTCCGAAGCTCCCGTGACGGACCACGAGCGTGAAGAGCCAGAGTTTCTGCGTATGTCGGAAGAGCGGCATCGTCCGAGAGGCTTACGCCGGGGGGCGTGAGCGGTTTCGAAACGGCGTTAAGTTTCTCTTGGCGAGCGCGCAAGAGAGCCTCATGAGCCTGTTTCGCCCCGTCTCTGGAAGGGGGAAGAGCCGCAAGGACGGCGGCGCAGTCCGTGCAGTGGGCGCTCCAACTCGGAGGCATCCCATCATGAAGACTATTCGACATAAGCGGCGCAACGTCGCTCTCAACTCCGCGGCTGTCGTCGCTGCGATTGCGTGCAGCACCGCGCTCATGCACTGCACGGACGACGACACCGCCGTCACCCCCGTCACCCCCGTCACCGTCCAAGCAGACGGCGGCTCCGACGTGACGCTTGCCACGGGCTCCGATGGGACGGACGCGGGCGCGAATCCCAACGTGCACACGAAGGGCGACGCGACGAAGGGGAAGGACGTATTCCGCTTCGAGACCTTCGGCAACGAGGGCTTCTGGACCGACGTCGCCAAGCTGAAAGCGGGCGTGGTCGCGGCGCAGCTCACGCCCGTGCAGGCGCTCAAGGCGGGCCTCTCCGTCGACATCGAAGCGCTCGATGCGGCAACTCAAAAAGCCGTCGCCGACGAAATCAAATCGATGGGCACGACCGGACCTTTGCTCAACAGCTTCGCCACGACCGTGAAGCTACTCAACGCCAACGCCGTCATCGGCGTCGCCGCGAAGGACTCGGACGGCAATGGGACGATCGACGTCGCGGGTGCCGACAAGATCGGAGTCACCTGCGCGCTCTGCCACGGCATCACCGACAAATCCGGTTTTGACCTTCCCTCGGGTGGCTCGATCGGCAAACGCATCGACGGACCCGCCGTGCACACGGTGAACATCGGCGCGATCTTGGCGATGGCGTCGAACACGCGCGCCTTCTTTCCCATGGCACAGCTCAAGGGTCCTGACGGTACTTCGATCGGGCGCGCCCCATCGTCTGCCGGTCTGACCAAGACTTCGACAGAAGAGGAGTTCGACGCCTACTTCTCGAACCCCGCGTACTACCCGGTCGGCATGTTCGACGACACGGTCGACGGCAACGGAAACCCTATGCACAATACACCCTTGTTCGCGGGCGACCTCGCGGCACCCTGGGGCAGCGCCGGCGAGCTGCAAAAGCTCGATCACTTCTCGAACACCGTCTTCACGGTGCTCTTGGACATGACCGACCTGCTCACCCCGGGCGGCAAAGCGTTCCTTCACAAGGCGGCTGGTCCGGTCGGCGATCAGCTCGCGGCGGACTACGCCGAGGTTCTCACGGCCACGGGAGTCCCGTCCGGTCCCTTCGTCAAGGCGGCCACGCAGGGGATGCCTGGCGACGGCGAGACGCTGATCGGCCTGCGCGTCGACAACCAGAAGCTGCTCGACATGAACGGTTACCTCAGCAGCCTGCGGTCGCCGAAGGGCGCCGCCGTCGACGCCGCAGCATCCGCACGCGGACGCGAAGTCTTTCGTACGACGGGTCAATGCACGACGTGCCACAACGTGGACCAATCGAAGCTCGTGCCGTCGATGATCGTCGATATGAAGACGATCTTTCCGGGCGACGACCCCAAGGTGCTCGTTCCCCGTGACGCACCCGCCAGCCCTGTCGAGGACACGGCGGGCAACACGTTCGACGACAAGATGATCGTCATCAATGCGAGCCTTCGAGGTTTGACCCGCGGCGCCGCGATGCCGCTGCTCATGGACCTCGCGAGGAAGCCTGTCTTCCTTCACGACAACTCCGTCCCCACCCTCGATAACCTGCTCGATTCGTCGCGTGGTCCGAAGGCGCCGCACCCGTTCTACGTCTCCGACAGCGCCGCCCGCGGCGACGTGGTCGAGTTCCTCAAAGGCCTCGACGACACGAGTAAGTAATCGGCATTGTCGTTGTCGACGAACGTCGACAGACCGTCGACGAACGACGACAAACCGCCTCGTCTACCCATGGAAGTCCCGGGAGAAGCGGAGGGCACGCATCGTGCTGAAGGAGCACGAATGCGCCTCCGCTTTCTCCTTTTGCCCACAGTGCTCGCCGTCGTCGCCGGCTGCTCATCGTCCAACGAGGCGCCGTCGCTGGGCGAGGAGCTCGGACCGACGGGCGACGTGGACGCCGGGCAATCGACCCCAGCGCCCGACGATCACGAGGGAACGGGAGAGCCCGTTGAACCCGACGCGGGCACCGCAGGTGCCCCCAGCGCTGCACCGAGCCGTGGAAACTGTTCGCCCGGCGGTCTGTACTGCGGCGGCGACAAGGTCGTCGGCGACGCGAAGACGCTCTACAAGTGCAACGGGCCGGGCACACCGACGGTCGTCGAGACGTGCCCCACGAGCTGCACGGTCAACACGGGCATGGATGATTCGTGCACGGCGACAGCGACAGCCGGAAGAATCGCGTCGCCTGTTCCAGGCAAGGGCGTGACCTATCCGTTCGGCGTCAAGAATTCGGGTTACGCGGCGGGCTACCACACGGGCGACGACTACGCGACGCCAACGGGCAGCAGCGCCATCGCCGTCCGCAGTGGCACCATCCGATGGTCGAACGACAACGGCGGCGCCTACGGCAAATGGATTGGCCTCGATGCCGACAACGGCCGCACGTACGTCTACTGCCATCTTTCGAATCGTCTCGTGACTGTCGGCACGAAGATCGTCGCCGGCCAGGTTCTCGCGAAGACCGGCGCGACCGGTAACGTCACCGGTCCTCACCTGCACTTCGAGGATCACCCGCGCGGACCGTTCGTCTACGCGCAGGTGCGAAAGCCGACGTGGTGAGCTAGTCCGCTCAGCGCGCCGCGGCCGCCTCGAGAACACGCCGCGACTCGCAGGGCCCGCGATCGGCCACCGTCCACTCGGGGAACGTCGCGCCCAGCTCCTTTTCGTAGAGCGTCCAGTCGCGGTCGCGCGTGACGACGCGCCACTGCGGGCCGGGCGGCGAGTCTCGGAACGGGTCGATGTTGCCGCGCGTGAGGATGTAATCGTAATAGACGCCGTCGGTCGCGTTGCGAAACACGCACGGGTTGAACTCCCAGAACGCCTCGGCCTTCTCCGGCGGCTCGGCACCCGCGCGAAACTGTATTGGCCAGTGACGTAGCTCGCTGAACGAGAAGGTGGCGACGCCACCCTTTCGCGCGCGGTGGTACGAGCCCATGTGGACCCACGAAGAGAACGGGGTCCGCGCAGACGTAGGGTGGAAGACGAGGCTCATCAAGCGCGCGCCCGGCTTCGTGTGTGCGATCAACGCGTCGAAGTCACCGAGGTCGTCGCGCTCCGCTTGGCGCACCTGCCAGGCCGCGTTGCCCGCCACCACGAAGCCGAGAACGACGGCCGCGCCGAAGACGGCATCGGAGAAGCGCCCAGCCTGAGGGCGCGCGACGAGGAGAACGAACAGCGAAAGGAAGAGCGCCAATCGCACGTTGAGCATCGCGGCCGCCCCGACCTGGAAGGGCAAGGCGAGGAAGAAGAAGAGCGTGCACAGGAACGGCGTCCACGCGATGAGTGTGTCGCGTCCGCGCTCGGCGGTCTTACCGCGCTGGAACGCGAGCATCACGACGAGCGCCCAGAACGCGCACGCGGTCCACTCGTCGAGATGCGAACGCCAGATGTCGTGCGCCCACACGGGGAACTCGTGAAGGATCTGCGCGCGCGGAAGGAAGATGAGCTGACCTTGGTCGGCAATCGTGGTGCGCTTGCCCATCGCGAGCTCGCCGTGCAACGCCCAGCTCGTGGCCGCGATCGCGGCGGGCACGAGCCAGAGCATGCTCACGACGACACGGGACGCGGTCGCCGCGAGACGGCGAGCGCGGGTGACGTGTTGGGAAGGGGTCTCGTCGAGGAGCCACGTGAAGCAGAACGCGACGAGCACGAAGAGAACGAACGCGTTCACGTGCAGGTAAAAGAGAGCGAACGCGAGCGCGGCCAGAGCAGCGGCGCGTCTGCGTGTCGGCGCGCGGGCCTGCTTCACGACGACGGCCAGCGCGTAAAGCACGAAGGGCGCGGCGGCGACGTACGGCAGGAAGCCGACGACGAGCGGTCGACTATAGAACGCGGGGCAAGCGAGAAGCGCGATGCGGGGATCTTTTCCAAGCGCGACGAGCAACGCGCGCATCGCGAATGGAAACGCGAGCCCGACCAGCGTGAGCAGGACGAGGTTGCCAGACTCCGCGCTCCCGGTGATGCACGCGAGGAGCGCCCCGACGAGGTGGTAGAGGAGGTACTGGCTCTTGCCGAGCGCGAGTGTGTAGTGCTCTTGAAAGCGCCACGCGGGATCGAACCAGTGGACGATCGTCGCAATCGCGGCGACGTGCTCGGGCATGTCCGTGAACGGTAGAAAACGTGGCACCCAGAGCGGCACCACTGTCGCCACCGCGGTAGCGCGCAGCGCCCAGTTCCATCGGGAAGCCGAGCGCTGCTCTTGCGTCAGAGGCTGCCGGGGTCGCACGGCGCTTCGGCCCCGCCGCTCTTCGTGCAGAGCGACGAGACGACGGTGACCTTGCGCTCCGGGACCGTGTTGATGCCGTACCCGTAGCCGTAGCCGTAGCCACCCGCGCATTGCTTCCGCGCAGTCTCCGCGCAGGTGCGCGTCACCTTCTGCGTGTCCGGCGCACCGGAGGGCTGCCACAGGAGCGAGCCCCCGCTCGACGCCGTGCACGTGAGCGATCCGCCCGTCAGCGTGCTCGACGCCGCGTACTCGAGCGCGTTGCGGTTGCCGTTGCACTCCTCGATCACGCAGACGTCGGAGGTCACCTTCACCTGGTCGGCGGCGCGCGTGGTCTCGCCTGCTTTGACGCAAGGATCGTTGGCGCGAGGCGCCTTTGCTTCAGCGCAGGCCGCGTCGGTTTCGGACGTGCTCGTGCAACACAGGCTGCGTGTTCCCACCTGCCGCAAGGTCTCGCCGGCGCGGCAGTCGCCGGTCGCGCCCGCATCGACGGTAGCCGCGGGGGCCGATGCGGCGTCGGAGCTGCAGCCCGTCTGTGCCGATACGACGAGCACGAGACCGGCAACGGGCACGAGTGGCATCACCCGAAGGAGAAATGGAACGAGATTTTTGAGAGTCGGAAGTGAAGTCATGCACCCGCACACAGCAGAATGCGTGCCTGGAATTCCCCGCGGAAAAGGTCGCGCGCTTGGGTGGCCTGGGTTGGTCCACCGTGACATCGGCGTCGCACTTCGACGCAGGCCGCACCTCGTGTGGTCGCCGTGTTGCCGCTCAAATCCTCAGCGCCTTCGCGAGCGGAATTTCCCGCAGGCGCTTCCCCGTGAGCGCGAAGATCGCGTTCGCGAGCGCCGCACCGACGGGCGGGACCGGAGGCTCGCCCACGCCGCTCGGGGGCTCTGTCGACTCGACCACGTCGGTGTGGATGCGATGCGGGACATCGCGCATGCGGGCGACCCGCGC
>CAXSGV010000071.1:0-19351 GCA_964236615.1 uncultured Polyangiaceae bacterium | reverse complement strand
CTCGGCCTCACGCATTCTCGACGGCGATCGACTGCCCTTCGCGCCGCGCGCGATCGAGCAAGCAGCCCACGGCGAGCCCATCCAGCTCCACGACTACCTCGAGCTCGACGACGCCGTCATCGCGGTCGCGATGCACGCCTGGGAAAAAGCGTCGGATCCGATCCTCGCCGATCTCTGCAAGCGCGTGCGCAACCGCGAGCTCTTCAAGACGTTCGAGCTGTTCGGTGAGCAAGCGAGCCCCGCGGGTCGCGAGGAAGCGCACCGCATCGCCCGTGACATCGCCGTCTCGCGCGGCTTCGATCCGGATCACTACGTGGGCCTCGACGTCGCGCTCGATACGCCGTTCGGCGCCGAATCCGATCCTCTCTACGTCGTCTTTGCCAAGGGCCCGGCACGTCCGCTCAGCGACGTCTCGTTCCTGCTCGCGCGCCTCGCTGGGCAGGTGCTCTCGCGCGTGCGCCTGATCATCGCGCCCGAGCTTCGCGACGACGTGACGCGCGCTCTCTCGTCGTGAACCGCCGGCGTCCACGCACTGTTCTCGGGAAGGGGGCCGTCACCGCGGCCCTGCTGTGCGTGCTCGTACCGAGCGCGGCGCGCGCCGACGACGAGAACCCCGACAAGCGCGAGTCCGAGATCGCCGAGCACGAGCTGGGCAGGCTCAAGGCCGCGACCGGCGGCTTCGACACGACCAAGAAGGTCGACACCACGTACGGCCGCATCGACGGCGACGTTGGCCTCGCCTTTGGCGCCGGCATCACGCTTGCGCCCCGCGCACCGCGTCTCGCCCTCGATCTTCGGCTGCGTTACATGGACACGATCGGCGCATGGGTCACCTACGAGGAGGGACCGCTCGTCGGCTCGTCCAGCGATCCGCGGCGCGTGTTTGCGACGGGGCTCGAGATTCGGCCGCTCTTTCTCGCGCGCTGGCTTCAGGGTTGGGAGCTCGCGTCGCCACGGCTCGACCTCGCGATCGACTCGATCGGGCTCGAGCTCGGCGCGTTCTTCGCGCAGCCCGAGGGTGCGCGCTTTGGCTCGCGCCCTGGATTTCAGCTCGGGCTCGGCGTCGAGGTCCCCATCTTCGAAAAGGCGAGCGGCCCCTGGATCGGTTTTCACGGCGGCGCGCGCTGGAGTGACACGGCGCTCGGCGGCAGCGTGATCTCGGGTCCCTCGGATCGCTCGCTGTTCCTCTCGATCACGGTGCGCTGGCACTTCTTCCTTGGGACCCACGTGGTCGACGTCGGCGACCGCGCGCCACGATGACGCTCGCCGCGTCACTGCTCGGCGCGTTTCAGGCGGCCGTGCACGGCATCGATCTGGCGGGGCTCGTCGCTGACGTTCTGGCGGTCGATGCACCGCGCGAGGCGTCAGGCGTCCGCGTGATCGCGATTGGCAAGGCTGCGCCCAAGATGGCCGTGGGGGCGCTCGCAGCCTATGGCGCTGCGGTCGAGGAGCTGCTCCTGATCGCGCCGGACGACACGGCATGCAGCCTCACCGATCCGCGCGTCACCCTCGTTCGCGCGGCGCACCCGCTTCCCGACGAGCGTAGCGTCGCCGCAGCCGCGAACGCCTTCGAGCTGACGTCTCGCCTTTCTGCGGGCGAGCAGCTCGTCGTCCTGGTGTCGGGCGGCGCGTCGTCACTCGCGTGTGCACCCCACGCAGCCATCACGCGTGAGCAAAAGGCGAAGGTCATCGACGCGTTGCTCGCGTCCGGCTCTTCGATCGCCGAGCTCAACACCGTGCGGCGCCACCTCTCGCGTATCAAGGGTGGCGGCCTGGCGGTCGCAGCGCTCGCACGAAACGCGCGCGTGCTCACGCTGCTCGCGAGCGACGTCATCGATGGTGCCCTCGAGGACATCGGCTCTGGCCCCACGGTGCCCGACAAGACGACGGTCGCCGACGCGCACGCCGTCCTCTGGCGCCGCACGCCTTCGCATGCGGCCATTCCGTTGGTCGAGACCTGGAAGGGCGGCGACTCCACGCGTTGGAGCGCTCGAATCGTCCTCGATCCCGACGGACTCGCGGCCGCCATGGCTCAGCGGCTCACGGCCTTGGGTTTCCGTGTGCGTGAGCTTCGTCCGTCGCGAGCGGCGGCCGCGCAACTCGTTGCAGAATACACCAAGGCCGCAACCTTGCTGGCACCCGGCGAGGCGGTCGTGCGAGCGGCCGAGCCCGCGCTCGCGGTCGGTCACGCTGCGGGCCATGGCGGCCGGGCAGGGCACGTCGCGGCGCTGGTCGCCCGTCATCTGCCGCCGGACGTGACCTTCCTCGCCGGCGCATCCGACGGCGTCGATGGCTCGAGCGGCACGGCCGGCGCGGTCGTCGACATCTCCGTGATCGCTCGCGCCGGCGTTGCGCGCTGGTCAGACGCGTTGGCGCGCTTCGACACCGGCCCGCTGCACCGTGCCCTCGGCACCGCGATCCCAGGGGGTCCAACGGGCCTCAACCTCTGCGACGTGCACGTCCTGGCCCGCGGTCTCTAAGTCTCGAGCTCCGAGCCCCAGCCCGAGCCCGTGACCGAGCCCGATCTCCCTACTTCTGCTCTGGCGCCGCCGGAGCCGGCTGCGGCGCGTCCAACTTCTTGTCCTTCTCGAACCCAATCGCGCGCTCGACCTGGCGCGCCATCGAGCAGTTGTTCACCTGCCGCGCAATGCCGTCGAGTGCCTCGGGATCGGTGACCGACCCCGCGACTGACACAGCGGTCCCCTGCGCGCGGACGTTCATTGCGACGATGTCTTTGTTCGTCTTGAGGTTCACGATGCGGACGCGCGCGTTGTGCGGCACGAGCTGCAGCGCCTCGGAAGTGATTGGGCCGCCGTCGGTCTTTTCCGTGGCCTCGGCCGCATCCTCGTCGAGCACGAGGATGAAGAACTGTGCGCGGCGCACGAGATCAATCGCGAGCGGGATCTCGTTGTCGACGGCCTTGCGGTACTGCTCCTCGAAGACGCGCAGGCGGAGGTCGTCATCCGCGGCCTTCACCTCGGCGACCCACTCGTCGTTCAGGACGCGCGTCGACTTGTAGCCTTGCCGCATGCTCCAAGGCTGTTCGGCAAAGACGCCGGCGTCAGCGTCGCCACGGGTGAGCGCTGCGTTGGGCTCGCGAAGCAAGCAGCCGACGAAGCTGTCGCGCACGGCGTCGAGGGAGCTCTTTCGCACCGACGCGACGTCCTTCGCCTCGGCGACGCGGAGGCGAAGGTAGACGCCGGGGAGGGACCGGAAGTCCCACTTGTTCGCGTCGCGATCGACGAAGGCCTGCGCGTCGCTCCAGTGGCTGGCGGTGTCGGTCGTGATTCTTTCGAGGTTGTCCCGCAGCGGGATCCACTCCGCGCCGAGCGTCTTGTCCACCGCGCGCTGCTTCGCCAGGAGCTCGTTGCGCGAGGCGTCGAGCTGGCGGCCCGAGAAAAACCGGTAACCGAGGAGGATGACGACGATCGCGGCAGCGCAGTAAATGAGCAGGTTCGGCGTCGCACGGCTGTACTTGCCCTGCGCCCGCTGCTCGCGCGCTTCGTGAATCGATCGCAGCCCCGGCTTCGGACGCTCGTCCTTCGGCGTGGCCAAGAGCCTCTAGCCCAGCCTACTCGTGGTGCGTCTTCGGAAGCACGTCGACCATGAAGCTGACGTTGGGGTAGCCGGCGAAAGCAGACGTCTGGAAGACGCTCTTCACGACGACGGCCTGAACGTCCTGGTCGACCTGCAGAACGACGACACCCGGGAACTCTTTGCCCGGACGCGCCTGCTTCCACGTCTCGCGCTTGCCCTTGAGAATGTTGAAGAGCTCGTCGATGCGCTGAAGGCGCTTGCTGTCCTCGATCGCGCGCGTGTTGCCGGCGGGGACGCCGTCGACGAGGATCTGGCTGCCGGTGACGGCCACGATGGGCGCGTCGATCATGTCGATCGTGTTCTCGGCCTTGGGGAGCGTGACCCCCTTGTTGACCGGAACCTCGCCTGACGCACTGAACGTCATGAGCAAGAAGACGACGGTCACGACGAGGAAGTCGATCATGCTCGTGAGCGAGAGCGAGGCGTTGGTCGAGCGGTGGTTGCCGCCGGACACCCTCTTCTGCACGAAGCGAAGAGGGACAGCGTGCATCAACCTGCGGCCGGGATTCTGTACGGGCATGACGTCCTCAGTTCACCGAGAAGGTAACGTTGAATGCGGGGACCATCTCCTGCTTCGAGCCCACCGTGAGGGGGCGCCGCGACTGGTAGATCGCGTCGATGACGCCAACCACGTAAACGTACGGGGTCTCGTTGTCGGTGTGCAGGATGGCCTGATCGAGCTTCTTGTCCGAAGCTTCGCGGTGAGAGGCCTTGGCCTTCCACTCCTCTTGGATCTTGTTGGCGAGCTCCGGAAAGCGAATGACCTTCGCCCCGTGGTCGACCTTCATATCGTCTTTGCGCGGAACGTCGATCGTATCGACAATCGTCGCGCCCTGCTTCCACACGAGCGTGAACTTCTCTGTGGATTTCATCTCGATGTGAAGCTGCTTCTCGGGCTCGATCTTCTCTTGCTCGACGTCGGGCCGCGGCGGACCGGGGACCTGCGCGTCGGCATTGAGCCGCGCCATGTGCGACCACACGGCCGTGATGAGGAGAAACGAGATCGTGACCATCAGGAGGTCGATCATCGGGATCATGTTGATCTCGGAATCGAGCGACTTACGTCCGCCTTTTCCACCGCCGTCGACTGAAACTCCACCCATGGCTCGATCTCCCTAACTCGCATTCGCTCCGCACTCACATCCTTGGGGCTACCTCCTGACGAGGGAGCCCCAAGGGGTGTTGCGTGCGTTGCTCAAACGCTGCTCAAAAGTGACTCACGAACAGAAAACAAACACGTCTGAAAGTTCCGCCTCTTTTGAAGGCGGGCAGAAGGAATCAGGCAGCTGCCGGAATCCCACCGAGGTTCACCTTCTGGCGGTTCGTGACGACGAGGTTGAGCACTTGAACGCTCGCCTCGTTGATGTCGTCCTCGAGCTGCTGCGTCTTCCCGTTGAGGATGGCGTAGCCGATGAGGCCGATGAGCGCGATGATCAGACCGAAGGCGGTGCAGTTCATCGCCTCGCTGATGCCTTCTGCGAGGATGCGTGCCTTCTGGCTGGGATCGACCGACTCGCCGGAGACGGCGCCGAAGCTCGTGATGAGCCCGGAGACGGTGCCGAGGAGACCAGAGAGCATCGCGAGGTTCGCCATGAGCGCGAGGTAACCCGTGCGCTTCGCGATCTTGGGAATCTCGCGGAGTGCAGCTTCGTCCATCGCCGCCTGAACTTCTTCGTCCGGGCGATTCACCTTCACGAGACCAGCTTGAACGATGCGCGCGAGGGGCGCGTTCGCCGCCGAGCACATCTTGACTGCCTTCGCGACGTCACCCGCCAAGATGCACTTCTGCATCGTCGCGAGGAACACGTCCTTGTTGATGGACGAACCATAGAGGTAGAGCGCGCGCTCGATGATGATCCCGATGGTCACGATTGACCAGAAGAGGATCAAGTACATCCCCCAACCACCATCCTTAAAATGCTTCCAAAGAGATGCCATGTCCGTTGTCCTCCTCGAGTGCTCGTGCCGCCGTCAACAAGAGGACAACCGATGTCCTCGTGTCATCTGAGTGGCAGGCAGCGAGCCTTGATCCTGATCGCGAGCGCGCCGTTTGAGAGCGCAGTTTGAGCGGTTTGCCTTTTTCCCGGCGCGGGCACGTTATCTGAACGACGAGCCAAGAAGCAAGGCGTGTTCGACGCAAGCGAGGCGGCTCCTGAACTGCCGAGCCCTCGCCTAACGACACGAGAAGGGTACAGAGCCTCCGTGCCTGCGGGCGAATTTCACGATGCTTGGTACGACCGCGCCCCGTCAACAGAGTTTGGGCGAAAAGACCCGCCACACACGTTCTTCGGATCTCATCAGAATTTTCCAGCGTTTCCCTGGACGTGAAAAAAGCGCGACCGAGCGTCACCAAAGCAGGAGGGAAGCGGAGCAGGACATTCCCCTCGTAGTCCGTTGACTTGTTCGATCGCCCTCCGCTATCGTCCGCGCTGCTCGGGTGTAAGCAGCGTCTGGTCACGCACTTTTTTTCGTTCGCCGCTCGCGGATCGTCGGAGAGCGCGCGCGTTCAGCAAGCTCGAAAGGAGCATCGGGGATGTTGGTTGCAGCACTTCTAGAAGGCGGACAAGCAGCGGCGGCGACCAGCTCGGGCGGCGGGGTGATGGAAGCCTTCAAGGACAACCCGTTCTTCCTGGCGATCAACCTCGTCGTGAGCGCGGTCGTCATCGCGATGGTCGTCGAGCGCATCGCCTTTCAGCTCGGAAAGTACCGCGTCAACTCCAAGGAGTTCTTCGCCCAAATCAAGAAGCTCGTGACCGCCGGCAACATCGACCGCGCGATCAAGCTTTGCGACGCCGGTGATTACCCGACGCTGCAGCTGGTGAAGGCCGGCCTCACGCACGCCAACAAGGGTCCGGACGAGATCGACGCCGCCATGAGCGAGAAGCTCGGTGAGCTCAAGCCCGCCGTCGAGAAGCGCATCGGATCGCTCTGGTCGCTCGCGAACATCGCCACGCTCGTCGGTCTCCTCGGCACCGTCTTCGGTCTCATCCACACGTTCGGTGCCGTCGGCTCGCCTGGTCTGTCGGCCTCCGACAAGCAGCGCATCCTCGCGTCCGGTATCGCCGAGGCCATGTGGAACACCGCCTTCGGTCTCGGCATCGCCGTGACTTGCATGATCGCGCACCTCATTCTCCACCAGCGTGCGAAGAACATTCAGCACGACCTGGATGCGACGCAGGAGCGCGTGTTCAACCTTCTCACGATCCAGACGCGGCCCGGCGCGTACTGACAGGGCGAGAGCTGACTCATGGTCATGCCCGCCACCGCTCCGGTAAAGGAGAAGCTCAGCGCGCAGCAGCGCAGCAAGATCCGTCGGCTGTCGCAGCCGAAGGAGCTTGCTGCCGATGAAGAGGGCGGCGAGCTCAACATCGTCCCTTTTCTCGACATCATCATGAACGTGCTGATGTTCGTTCTCGCGACCGTGAGCGTCACCTTCACGGCCACGATCGACACCTTCCCGCCCAAGGCGGGTGGGTCCGGCGCGCGCCCGCCCACCACGCCGACGCTCGGCCTCACGATCCTCGTCGTGCAAGAAGGCTTCAGCGTGAAGGCCCGCGGCGGCAACGTCGCACCCGGTTGCAACGACACCGGGCAAGGCCTCGCGGTCGGCAAGACCACCGTCGATGGCGTCCTCGACTACGACTACAAGCAGCTCAATTCGTGCGTGAAGAAGCTCAAAAACTCGTCCCCCGACTTCAAGGACGAGAACACGGTCACGATTAGCGCGAGCCCAAACATTCCCTACTCGGCGGTCGTCGGAACGATGGACGCCATCCGTAAAGCCGACGATTCGGAAGACGTCTTGTTCCCCGACGTCAACTTCGGTTTGGCCAGGTGAGGGCGATCGCGTGAACCAGCAACCCCCCGTGAATCCCGGAGCACCCGGCGCCCCTGTCCCGTTCGTCCCGCCGGTGCGGCAGAAGCCTGCCAGCATGGCGACTTACAAGCGCGAGCTCCGCAAGGAGATCAAGCGTCGTGCGGGTGACCAGGAGATCAACTTCCTGAACATCACCGCAATGATGGACATGATGACCATCATTCTCGTCTTCTTGCTCAAGACGATGAGCGCCCAAACGGCGTCGATTCCGCAGTCGCAGGACCTCACGATCCCGAAGAGCATCCTCGTGACGGAGGCCTCCCAAGAGGGGGTCGCCATTCTCATCTCGAAGAGCCAGATCGTGGTCGACGATCAGCCGGTCGTGCCGGTGCCCGCCGATCCCACGCACGGCATCGAGGGAAGGTACAAGCGCAGCGGCCCCAACGACCTCTACATCACGCCGCTCGCGAACTCGCTTCAGAGCTGGCGCGATCGCGACAAGCAGGTCCGCACGGCAACGGGCAAAGACCCGAGCTCCAGCGAAGCCATCATCATCGCGGACAAAGACACGCCCTACCGCCTCCTCGTCGAGGTGCTCTTCACGCTGGGGCAGACCGAGTTCTCGAAGTTCCACTTGATGGTCCTTCAAGGCGCGAAGCGCTGAGTCGAAGGCGCGGTCGCTCGCGCCCCTCCCGTCCGCCGCCGCGCCTGCGTCGGGCCGGCGCGCCTGCGTCGGGCCGGCGCGCCTGCGTCGGGCCGGCGGCGCGGTATCGCTGAATGGAGACGCAAGCTAGACGTGGCATGACCTCAGCTCGCGCTAGCGTGCGCCGCATGCGCCGTAACGTCTTCCTCTTCGCTTTTGGAGCCCTTGTCGCGGTCGCTTGTGCGAACTCCACGACGCCTGATTCGACAGGCACGCTCGTGAAGGCCGACGCGTCGGTCGAAGAGACGGGCTCCGACTACGACGCCGGCTACGCCCCCACCGAAGACACGGGCGCCCCCGTCGCGGACACAGGCAGCGTCACCGACACCGGCAAAAAAGAAACGAGCACGATCGCTGACACGGGCACGCAGCCCGACACCGGCAGCACCACCGCCGGTCAGTGCGATACGGCGAGCAACCCCGCCTACGACTTCCAGTTCGCGGCCATCCTCCTCAGCGGCGACCCGTTCCCCCCCGAGTGCTCGACCGGCTGCCAAGCGACCGAGTGTTGCTACGACTCGGGCGCGGGCATGTACTGCCTGACGCAGTGACGCGCATGGCTCGCCAACCCACGACGTAGGGCCGCGCGAGCTCCCTGTCCCGCCGACAGCTCCAATCCGTCCGGGCCAGTCGCCCGCCCGCCCCCAGCTCCTATTTTTCATCCTTTCGCCTGCCGAAGATCCCAAGAATCCGCGCTGGTTTTCGGGTCGGCGCGCGGCGCGCCGGGGTGGCATGCGGTGTGCTCTAGCGGGCGACGCGGATGGGCGCGTTGGACGGAGGCGAGGATGGACATCGTGGCGGCGGAGCTGAATCGGACGTTTCACTCTTCGGTGAAGGTCGGGCTCATGATGACGCGGAGGTTTGGGCTGACGCCCTCGCGGTTTCGGCTGATGTTTGCAATCAAGTGCGAGCGGCAGGTTTGGTATTGCCAACGAAGATTGCGGAGCTTGCTCGGCGTTGCCGCTTCGACGCTCAGTCGCATGATCGCCGCGCTCGTGAAGCGTGGGTTTTTGCGGCAACGCGTCGACCCGGAAGACAAGCGGTACCGGCAGCTCCGGCTCACGTTGTTTGGGAAGCGCGCGCTTGGGTGCGCGTTTCGAAGCTTCGTGAAGTCGGGGTTTGCGGACTATGTGTTTGGGCGCGCGATCACCGATTCTTGTGACGGCGCCGTTGCGTCCGACGAGGAGCGCGCGGCGGCTCTCGGGAGCCTCGCGAACGTCCTCTACCAGACCCGCAACAACCTCGGGAACGATGCGCGCTTCCATTACGAGGAGCTGCGGCAGCCGAAGCCCGTCGGGATCATGATCCACGATCCCGAAGATCGCGAGGTCTGGGAGGGCGATGACGGCCAGGTGCCCATTCTCGAGCTGATGATGGCCATCGCTGCGTAGACGGCCGCCGTCGCGCGGTTAGAGCAGAGCGCGCGAGGGGACCGTTTGGAAGCGGCGCATCGAAACGTTCATCAAGAGGCCGATGCCCATGAGGATCGTGAGCACACTCGAACCGCCGTAGGAAAAGAGTGGGAGCGTCACGCCGACGACGGGAAGTAGACCGGTGACCATGCCGAGGTTGAAGAACGCGTGCCAGAAGATGAGCGCGCCGACGCCGACCGCGAGCACCGCGCCAAAGCGGTCTTTTGCCGTCGAGGCGACGCGGAGCGACCACAGCACGAGGAAGCCGTAGAGGACGACGAGCACGAAGCACCCGAAGAATCCCCAGTCCTCGGCGAAGACGGCGAACGGAAAGTCGGAGTACTGATCGGGCAGGAACTGAAACTGGTTCTGCGTTCCACGCATGAAACCCTGGCCCGCGAACCCCCCATTGCCGATGGCGATGCGCGCGTGGTGGGCGTGCCAGTTCGACCCGAGGATGTTGGCCTCGGGGTTCAAGAACGAGAGCACGCGCTGCTTTTGGTAGTCCTTGAGAACGTAGGCCCACATCGTCGGCAGCAGGATCGCGCCGCCGACGAAGAGCGCGACGACGCTCTTCAACTGGATCTTCGTGAGCGCGCAAATCGAGGCGAAAACCAGCCCGAGGATGAGCGCCGTCCCGAGGTCGGGTTGTTTGAGAATGAGCAGCGTCGGGACGAGCGCGATCACCGCGGGGATCGCGAGATCGACGAGGTTGCGCCCCTCGCTCTTCGGGTCGTCGTGCAGGTACTTTGCGAGCGCGATGATCAAGAACAGCTTCATGAACTCGCTCGGCTGGAAGCTGAACGAGCCGATGTAGATCCAGCGCGAGCTCCCGCGGATGTCTTTTCCGAGGATGAGCACGAGCAGGAGGAGCACGATGCCCACGCCGTAGAGCGCGTAGCCGAGACGCTCGTAGTGGCGGTAGTCGACGGCGGCCACGACAGTGGCGAGGATGCCGCCGACGACGAGCCAGTAGACTTGCTGGATGTAGATTTCGGACAACGAGGCGCGCGCCACGCTCGTTGCAGAATACAAGTTCACGACGCCGACGACCGCGAGCAGCGCGGCGACGAGGAAAAGCGCCCAGTCGAAGTTGTCGCGCGCGCGCCCGAGGAGGCGGCTGCCGTCGAAGGTGCGGGACATCATGGCATCAACGGATCCGCGGCTTGCTCGGACGACGGTGGCATGAACGGCGGCACGACGGGGGCGGCGGGCGCCGGCGGCCCCCCAGGATCGATCGCCGGCTGCGTCGGTGCCATGACAGCGGCGGTGCCCTGCACCGGCTTCTTCTTCCCGAGCGAGGACGGCGGCACCGGCTTGCCGGCGCGCGCGGCCTGGAGACGGTTGTAGTCGCGGATGATCTGAATCGCGATCGGCGCGGCGGCCGTGGGACCGGAGCCACCGTGCTCGACGAGGACGACCACCGCGATCTCGGGCGCTTTCGCAGGGAAAAACGCGGCAAACCAGGCGTGATCGCGCGAGTAGTACCAGGCCTTCTTCGGATCTTGCTCGTCGGGGTTCGTGGTCGCGGTCTGCGCCGTGCCGGTCTTGCCGGCGATGTCGAGGAAGTCGTCACGCGCGGGGAACGCGGTGCCCTTCGGGTTGTTCACGACCGACCACAGCGCCTCGTTCACGCGCACGATGTTCTCGTTTTTGATCTCGACCTTGTGGCGCACGCGGGGTGGAAAGTCCTGCACCACCGACCCGTCGCTCGTCTCGACCGCGCGCACGAGCTGCGGCAAATAGAGCGTGCCGCCGTTGGCGAGCGCCGCGTACGCAAGCGAGAGCTGCAGCGGCGTGACGGTGGTCGCGCCCTGGCCGATCGCCGTGTTGAGCGTGAACCCGATGCGGAACTGGCCGCGGTAACGGAGCGCGTACCAGGAGCGCGTGGGGATACGACCCGGAGCCTCGGGATTCACGCCGAGGCCGGTCTTCGTGCCGAGGCCGAACTCGGTCGCGATCTTGGCGATGCGATCCATGCCGACGACCTCGGCGAGCTTGAAGAAGTAGATGTTGCACGACTCGGCGATGGCGTCGTGCAGGTTCACTTTCCCGTGCACGTGGGTGCAGTGGAAGAGGCGGCGACCAAAGGAGAGGTAGCCGTCGCAGCGCTCCTTGTGCTCGGGCTCCATCATGTGATCTTCGAGCGACGCGAGCGCCGAGAAAGGCTTGAACGTGGAGCCGGGGTGGAACGCGCCGCTCATCGCCTTGTCGAGCATCGGACGAAGCGGATCGGCGTAGAGCTTGTTGAAGGTCTCGCGCACGCGCGCGCGCCCGCCGCCACCCGACAGATCGTTCGAGTCGAAGTCGGGCTTCGAGTAGAGCGAGAGGAGGCGGCCGGTGCGGACGTCGACGACGACGACGGCACCTGCGAGCTGCGGCCGCATCGCTTTCTCGATCACCTGCTCGAGATCCATGTCGACCGTCAACCGGAGATCGCGCCCGGGGATAGGCTCCTGGCGCGTGGGCGCGTCGAGGATGCGATCGGCCTCGGGCCCCGTGCGGTAGCGCCCACGCGCGTCGACCACGCGTTTCTCCCAGCCGCGTTGGCCGCGCAGGTAGCTCTCCCACGCGCGCTCGACGCCGGTCGCACCGATCGAATCGCCACCTTCGTAGCCGAGCGGATTCACCTTGAGACGCTCTTCGGCGTTCAGCGCGTCGTAGCCGGGTGGGCGGAAGCGGCCGAGCGTCTCCGCGTCGATCTCGGCGACGTAGCCGAGCATGTGCGAGCCGAGGTTCTTGAACGGGTAGTAACGGACCGGCGCGCTCACGACCTCGGAGCCAGGGAGCTCCGACTGGTGCTGTTTGAGCTCAGCGACGATGTCGCGCGCGAGATCTTCGCGAACGAGGACCGGGTGCCAACACGGGGACTTGTCGTCGTCCGAGCTGCATGCGTTGCGAATGCGCTCGTCGAAGCGCGCGCGTTCGTCGGGGTTCAGTCGAAGCGTCTCGGCGATGCGCGGCCAGCTGTCGGGCTCCTCGGGACCACGGAGCCCACGACGCGTCGGGCGCGCGCTCGGCGCCACCCGCCCGGGCACGACGTAGACGTTGTAGGCCGGACGGCTCGACGCGAGGACCTTGCCCTGCGCGTCGCGGATCACGCCGCGCGTGGTGGGGAGGGACACGCGGCGAATGATGTTCTCGTGCGCGATCACTGCGTAGTCGGAGCCACTGACGATCTGGAGTTGAAACAGGCGCACCAGCACCGCGACGAACGCGGCGAACACGAAGAGCGCGAGCCACTTGTAGCGCTTTCGAAACTCGCCGACGTCGGAGCGCGGGACGAGCAACGTCACGAGCGTCCTCCGCCTGCATCCGCGCGTGGCGCGGTGTTCGTCGCTACATGAATACGCTGCGCGAGGCGGAAGATCAGGGGCGCCACCATGCCCGTGGCAAGCACGTGGGGTAGTGCCATCGGGTAGAGCGCGCGCGGAACGTAGGCATCGCGGCCGAAGATCGCGACCAGCACCAGGATCATGACCGAGTGCACGAGCGTGAACGTGAGCGCGAGCACGAGCTGCATGAGCATCGTTTGCGCGGCGAGCCGCACACCGGCGGCGCGGGCCATGACGAACGTCGCGACGTACGTGAAGGTGTAGAGGCCGACCGGCGCGATGCCGATGAGATCGGTCGCGTAGCCGAGCACGAACGAGACCGCGGCACCGCGCGCGAGCGAGTACTCGTGCACGCCCATGAAGAGGATGAGCGGAAGGACGAGCGAGGGAATGAACCCGCCGATGTGGAAGATCGCGAGCAGGCGAAAGAGGTTCGCCTGCAAAAGCAGGAGCACCATCCCGGCAATGAAGAACGCGGTGTTCCTCACGCGCTACTTCCCCTTGTTGCCCGCAGCCTCACGTGACGCGCGCGTGCCGAGGTTGTTTGCAGGTGAGTCGGAGGTTGCGGCCTCGTCGCTCGGCGGTGTGACGAGGATGAGCACCGCGTCGAGGTGCGAAAAATTCACGGTGGGCGTCGCTTCGACCTCTTGATCGCGCCCGAGCTCGCGGCGCGTGACCTTCGTGACCTTGGCGACCGGGAGCCCGCGTGGGAACCACTTGCCCTTGCCGCTCGTGACGAGAAGATCGCCGACCTCGACCTCGTCGGTGGCCGCGACCATCTCGACCTTGCAGGTGTAGCGCGTGGGATCGCCGGTGCCGCGCACGAAGCCGCGGGCCTTGGTGCGTGAGTCCTCGACGTCGATGCCGAACGCGGCGTCGACCGAGAGCTGGACGTCGACGGCGTCGCCCGACACGTGAAGCACCGCGCCGACGACGCCGTCGGGCGAAATGACGGGCATGTGCGCGCGGATGTCGCGCGAGCCGCGATCGAGGACGACGCGCGTCACGCGGAAAAATTCGGTGAAATCCTTGCCGACGACGAGCGCGCTGACCGTGTCGCCGGGCGTGGTCTCGCGAAGCTGGAGGAGGCGCCGCAGCTCCTGGTTCTCGACCTGCTGCTGCTCGAGCTTGTGGACGTTCTCGCGCAGGCGCGCGTTGTCGTAGGCGAGCCGCTCGTTGTCGGCCTTCACGTCGACCAGGTATACGTAGTCTTCCCACAGGTTCGAGACGCCGCGCGCGAGGCTCGCTGCGCCGTACTCGATTGGGGCAGAGATGCGGAGACACACGCGATCCATCGCGTTCAGGTTCTCGGGGCGCTTCATGTTGGCGCGGAGAAAAAAGAACGGGACCGTCAGCAAGAGGACGACGATCGCGATGTCTCGGTAGCGCTTGAAATTGCCCATAGGTCGCTAAGCCCGCGGGCTACCCGATGGTGACTTCCTTCAGGAGCTCCATGTGATCGAGCGCCTTGCCGCTGCCGAGGACGACCGCGCTGATGGGGTCGTCGCAAACCATGACCGGCAGGCCGGTCTCTTCGCGAAGGAGCACGTCGATGTTCTTGAGGAGCGCGCCGCCGCCGGTGAGGACGATGCCCTTGTCCACGATGTCGGCCGCGAGCTCGGGCGGGGTCTTCTCGAGCGCGAGGAGCACGGCTTCGACGATCGCGTTGGTGGGCTCGGTGAGCGCTTCGCGGATCTCGTCGGAGTTGACGATGACGGTCTTCGGAACGCCGGCGACGAGATCGCGGCCTTTGACCTCGCACGTCAGCTGGGTCTCGAGCGGGTAGGCGTTGCCGACCTGCATCTTGATGCGCTCGGCCGTCTGCTCGCCGATGGCGAGGTTGTACTTGCGCTTCAAGTACGCCTGGATGGCGTCGTCCATCTTGTCGCCGCCGACGCGCACGCTCTGCGAGTAGACGATGCCAGCGAGCGAGATGACGGCGACCTCGGTCGTGCCGCCGCCGATGTCGACGACCATGTTGCCGGAGGGCTCGGTGATCGGAAGACCGGCGCCAATCGCGGCCGCCATGGGCTCCTCGATCAGGTAGACCTCGCGCGCACCGGCGCTCTCGGCGCTCTCTTTGACGGCGCGCTTCTCGACCTCGGTGATGCCGAAGGGGACGCAAATGATGATGCGTGGCTTCACCAGCGTGCGGCGGTTGTGCGCGCGCGCGATGAAGTACCGAAGCATGGCCTCGGTGATCTCGAAGTCGGCGATGACGCCGTCACGCAGCGGGCGAACCGCGCGGATGTTGCCGGGGGTGCGGCCGAGCATCTCCTTCGCTTCGCGACCTACGGCGAGGACCTTGTTCCCGCCGCGCGCGTCGCGCTGGACGGCAACGACCGAGGGCTCACAGGAGACGATGCCTTTGCCCTTCACGTAGATGAGGGTGTTGGCGGTCCCGAGATCGATCGCGAGATCGTTCGAGAACAGTCCGTGGAGCCAGTCGAAAATCATGAGGGGATGGCGCTTCTAGCACAGCCACCCCCCCAGGCCCATCCACCCCAAAAAAAGACTGCCGGCCTGATTTTTCAGGGCCGGCAGCGGGAATCACAGGGGGACGAAAAGATCGATCAGCCCTTCGAGATTTTGCCTTCTTTGTGCGGATAGTGCTTCCGGCACACGGGGCAGTACTTCTTGATCTCGAACTTCTCGGACATCGTCCGCTTGTTCTTGGTGGTCGTGTAATTCGCGCGGCTACAATTTCCGCAGGTCATCTTGATCAAATCGCGCATGACGGCTCCAGAATGAACAGGGGGCGGCCCCTTGAAGGACGCGTAACCTACGCGCGCCAGAAAAAAAAACAACCCCCCTGTCTCTTACGGAGTGGGAGCGGCCTCCCCCGCGGTCGAGAGCAAGCGATGGCAAGGAGGCGAGTGAGGCGTACGACCGTACGCCGCAACGAGCCGACGCCGCCAGCGCGCCGCTATCGGCCGCGGGCGAGGTCGCTCGCATCAGTCGTCGTCGCCGTCGCCCGTGGGGCGCCAGTCTTTGGCGTTGGCTCCGCCCTTCGATGCGTCGCCCTTTTCGAAGCGGCGCTTTTTCGGGCCGTCCTCGTTCGCAGCGCCGTGCTTCTTTTTGCGCTCGTCGAAGGTTTTGCGGGGAGGCGCCGGAGGTCCGAAGTTCGCGCCCCCACTCGGTGCAGGGAAACCAGCGCCGCCGCCACCACCGAAGCCGCCGCCGCCGTAGCCGCCGCCACCAGGAAAGCCGCCACCACCACCGCCACCGCCACCGGCGTAACCGCCGCCGCCCCCGAAGCCACCGGCGCGAGGCTCCGGTCGCTCGCCTTTGGGATGCGCGAGGTTGACGACGAGACGACGGCCACGGATGTCCGCTGTCTTGAGAGCTTCGGACGCGGCCTTTGCCGTTTCAGGGCTGGCCATCGTGACGAACCCGAAGCCGCGCTTGCGACCGTCGGGATCGGTTGGAAGATGGACGCGGACGACCTGGCCCTCACCGGTGACGACACCGTTGATGAGGGTCTCGATCTCGACCTGCGTGCAGTCGTACGGGAGGTTGCCCACGTAGAGCGTGCGATCGGGTGCAGCTGCGCCACCACCCATGCCCCCGCCCGGACGCGGAACGAATCCACCAGGCCGCGCGCTGGGCGGACCACCGGCGCCCATTCCGGGACCGGCACCCATGCCCATGCCCATGCCGTCGCGACGCGGCGGCTCCTGTTGGAACGGCCGCACCGAGATCGACTTGCCCGCTTGCATGGACCCGTCGAGCGCGTCGCGTGCAGCTTGCGCCTCGGCCGGAGTGGAGAGCGTGACGAATCCGAAGCCGCGCGGACGACCGGTTGCCCGGTCCTTCGGGAGGCTCACGTTGACGACAGTGCCCCCAGTCGCCTCGAACAGCTGCTTGAGAACGTCTTCTGAAATGCTGTCTGGCAAACCTGCCACGAACAGCTTCGCTTCCTCATTACCCATGCTTGAAAAACTGGACCTCCCTGTCCATGCAGCTCACTGCTTCCTCTACGCTGCTCACGATATCGCGGGACGCGCCCTGGTCAACAGTCACGACGCGGACGACTGACTGGGGATGGTCATCACGAACGTAGCGCCACGCGTAGCACCTTCAGGCGTTCGACTCGCGGGTAAGGTCGTTGCGTCGACCCAGGCGCGACCACCGTGGCTCTCCGCGATGTGCTTTACGAGCGCGAGGCCGATGCCGCTCCCGCGCACCGGGCGTGCTTCTTTCTCGGTCGTTTGTGGTGCGTCGGGTCGCGCGCCGCGGACGAAGCGTTCGAAAATTCGTTCGCGGTCCTCCGGTGGAACGCCGGGTCCGGAGTCGGTCACGCGGATGGCGATGTCGCGCCCTTCGCGCCCGGCGCGTACCTGAATCTCCTTACCGTTGGGCGCGTACTTCAGTGCGTTGTCGATCAGGTTGATCACGGCGAGCTGGACGGCGCGATCGTCGATCTTGGCGACAAGGCCGCTCTCCACGTCGACGAGCAGCTCCACGCCTTCGCGCTCCGCGCGGTAGCGAAGCACGGTTGCTGCGTGCGTGACCGCTTCGCCCACGTCGCCGTCGGCGAGCTCGTAGGCGCCACGTCCGCGCTCGACCTTCGCGAAGTCGAGCACGTTCTCGATGAGGCCCGAGAGGCGCTCGGTCTCGTTGACGATGATGGAGAGGTACTCTTGCCGCTTTGCTTCGCTCGCCACGCGACCCGACTGCAGCATCTCACCGAACATGCGGACGAGCGCGAGCGGCGTTTTCAGCTCGTGGCTCACGTTCGCGACGAACTCGCTCTTGAGCGCCGAGATGCGGCGCTCCTTCTCGGCAGCGAGCAAGATCGTCGCGACGCCGGCGACGATGACGACGCACGAGAGCCCGACCATCGCGAGCTCGAGAGAGCGCCGGTTCTGCACGCGACGCGAGCTCCTCGGCGGCGATGGGCGAGACCTGCAGACGCCATCCGTAGAGCGTCGTCGGAAAGCGAACACCGACGGTGAACTGGCCGCTGCGAAGGGAGGGGCCGAAGATCAGGCGGCCCTCCTCGTCGACGACGTTCACGCGGCTCGAGGGTGAGCTCACGCTGGCGGATTCGTAGAGGCTCGGCAGCACGTACTTCACGATGCGACCGATGTCGTGCCACGCGATGACGAGGTAGCGACGGCCTTGCCACGTCTTCTGCCAGTAGCTGACGAGGTAGCTCTGGCCGGCGTACGCGCGGTGCAAGTGCCGCAGCTCGTCCATCGGCTGCGCGCCGAGCTCCATGTCACCGAGCATCTTCTGCACGAGGAGGCGGCGGAACGCTTCCTCGTCCGCCCACGCACCACCGGCGCGCGAAGCGAACGCGAGCACGTCGTTGGCGTCGTCGAGGACGAGGATCGCGCGCACCGTCGGCGTCTCGCGCTGTGCGGTCGGGAGCCAACGGTCGGTGAGCTCGGGGAGGTGCGTCGGGTCCGCGATCGCGGTGACGACGTTGTCTTGCTCGACGATTTGCTTGTCGAGACGATCGGCCTTTTCGGTCGCAAGGCCGAGCGTGGCTTCGAGGACCGACTGTTGCCGGAGCTTCTCGATCTGGATCGTCGTGCGGAACGTGAAGTAAGCGAGCACGCCGACAGCGACGAGCACGAAGGGCAGGAGCACGAAGCTCGCGAGGCGATCGCGCCGCGTTCGGTCCAACGGCCTTCTCGCTATCTTCTTCGCTAGTTGTGCGCGGGCGCCGACGGCTGCCGCTGCTTCTGGATGCGGGCTGGATCGAGCACGAGGCCGTGCGACGAGACGAACTCGGCGAGCTGCTCGGCCATGTACTGGAGCGCGTGGCACTCGTCTTCCGAGTAGGCGCCGCCGTCGAGCGCGTTGATGATCTCGATCGCGCCGAGCGCGCGGCCACCCAACATGATTGGGGCAATCATCACGCTGCGTGCACCGCCGAGAGCTTCGAAGCGTTCGACGAAGGCTGCATCGTTCGTTGCTGCGTCGTTGATGACCACCGCGCCGCGCTTCCGCATCGCGGCTGCGAGCAGCGGATCGGAGGGCGGGTGGCGGCGCAGCAGGAGCTTCTCAGCGCCAGAGCCAATCGAGCAGACGACGACATACTCGCGGCTGTTGAGGTCGTAAAAGTGGATGAGGCCGCCGCGTGATGGCAGCTTGTCGAGAAGAAGGCCGAGGCAGAAGTCGCCACCTTCGATCGAGTCACGCGCGAAGTGAAGGTCGTGCATCTCCTCGAAAAGGACCGCGATGATCTCGTCGCCCCGCACCCGTGTGCCTTGCACCAAGGGCGGGCGTGACGAGGCGCGCGGACGCATTGGCTCGGTGGCGACCGCGGGGCCCGGCGTCGCCGTTGGTGTGGCGCTCGCGATGGGCGGCGGGGGCATGGACGCGGCAACGACCTGCGCCGGTGGCGGCACGGACGCGGCAACGACCTGCGCCGGCGGCGGTACGGACGCGGCAACGACCTGCGCCGGTGGCGGCACGGACGCGGCAACGGCCGGCGGCGCGGCAACGACCGGCGGCGCAACGGCGGGGGCCGGGG
>CAXSGV010000070.1:0-19364 GCA_964236615.1 uncultured Polyangiaceae bacterium | reverse complement strand
TCCGGGTTCCGCATCGGCGCGTCGAAGCCGCGCGATCTCGCGCACGCCGGTGCGTACGAAGCGTCGAAAGTGCGCGCCGATCGCATGACGCGCGCACTGGCGTTGGAGCTCGGGCTGTCACTGACGATCGTCAACCCCGCGGTGGTGATCGGTGACTCGCGCACCGGCGAGACCACGCTCTTCTGGGGTTTCAGCGACATCGTCCGCGACTTGAAAGATCGCAAGCTGCCCGCCGTTCCAGGGAGCCGCAACCATTGGATGCCGCTCGTCACGGTCGATTACCTCGCCGAGTTCCTCGCACGCGTCCCGCCACGTGATGCCACGCCGCTAGCGGAGTATTTCCTACTCGACGATCGCACGCCCAACCTCGGAGCGATGATGGGTCTCGTGGCCAACCACCTCGGCGTGACCGCGCCGCGCTTTCACGTGCCGATGGCTCTCGTGCCGCTCCTTCTCCGTGTGACGGGGAAGGCGGACCAGATCGAAGGGCTCACCTTCATCAGCACCGATCGTTACGACACGGCATCGGCCACGCGCGCTGCGGCCGACGTGGGCCTCGCGATGCCGGACCTCGAAGCCGCGATCATGCGCAACGTCGACTTCCTGGTCGCACACGACTTTGGTGCCTCGTGATGCGCGTCCACCATCTCAACTGCGGAAGTCTCTGTCCGCTCGGGGGCTGCCTCGTCACGGGCGAAGGCACACCGTTTTCGAAGGTGCGCCTCGTGTGCCACTGCCTCTTGATCGAGTCGGACGCAGGCTTGATCCTCGTCGACACCGGGTTGGGCATCCGCGACATGGACGCGGCGCGCGAACGCCTCGGCAGCGCATTTCTCCTCTATTCGCGACCGCTGCTCGACGTGCGCGAGACCGCGGCGCATCGCATCGAGGAGCTCGGCTTCCGCAGGTCTGACGTGCGCCACATCGTCGTCACGCACCTCGACATCGATCACGCGGGCGGTCTTTCCGACTTCCCCGACGCGGAGGTTCACGTCCTCGCGGAAGAGCACCGCGTCGCCGTGGGACCGCAAACGGAATGGCGCTACCAACAAGCGCACTGGGCGCACGAGCCGAAGTGGCGTCTTCACAAGGCCGAAGGCGAGCGTTGGTTCGGGTTCGACGCCGTGCAAGCGCTCGAGGGCTCGCCGGACATCCTGCTCGTTCCGCTCGCGGGTCACACCGCCGGCCACGCGGGCGTCGCGGTTCGCACACCGCGGGGATGGATGCTCCACGCAGGCGACGCGTACTTCTTCCACGGTCAGCTTACGGGCGACCGCATGACGCCACTCGGGACCGCCGCTCTCGAGCACGCCCTCGACGCCGCCCCCGCGACGCGCCGAGCGAACACGTCGCGACTCGCCGCGCTCGCAAAGTCTCATCCGGAGCTGACGATCTTCTCGAGCCACGATCCGCTCGAATACGCTCGCGCGGTGGCTTGACCGCCCGCGCGGGCGCTTGACCGCGGTCGCTCGAGCACGGGGAACGCTACAGGGCGCGATGAGCCCACGCGAGGTGGTCCATGCGGTCATGGCCCCAGAAGAGATCGTCGCGGAGGAAGAAGCTCGGCAAGCCGAACGCGCCGCGCTTCGCCGCGGTCTCTGTGTTGGTGCGGATCGCTTCCTTGTACTTCGGATCCACGAGACCTTCAGCGACGGCAGGGAGACCGATCTCGATTGCCAGCGCGGCGACGGCAGCGGGCGTCGAGACGTCCCGGCTCTCCTGCCAGGCCGCGCGAAACACGGCCTCGTGGTAACGAGCGAACGAACCGTCATCCTGCGCGGCAAGCGCGCCACGCAGCGCGTAGATCCCGTTGAACGGGAACGTCGCCGGCGCTGCCACCCGGATCTCTTCGATGGCGGTGCAGCGCTGGAAGTCCATCATGAGGTAGTCGAGCTTCGCCGAGGTGTAGGGCACGCCTTTCGAGAACGACTCGAAACCGCGCAAGTACACCGGCGTGTAGACGATGTCCGCGTTCGGCAGCTTCTTCGGGATGAGCGCGTTCGCGAGGAACGCCCACGGGCTGGCGTAGTCGAAGAGAAACTCGATGGCGGGCTTCGGCATGACTGGAATCCTAGATCACCTCGACGTACTCGCGGGCCGGCAGCGTAGAATGGCGCGATGTGTGACGACGATTCCTTCGACGACATGGTCGCGTACCGTCTTCGTGTCGAGCAGCTCTCGCGACGAAGCTTCGGCGCTCTGTCACTGAGCGCAGGCCTCGCATCGCTCCTGCCGATCGGGTGCAAATCAACGGATGCAGCGCCGCGCGTCAGCGCACCGGCCGCGGGTGCGATCGCAAAGACGACCGAGTCGGAGGTGAGCATCCCGACGCCGGACGGCGCGTGTGATGCCTACTTCGTCCATCCAACGACGGGCACGGCTCCGGCGGTCCTGATCTGGCCGGACATCTTCGGTCTGCGTCCGGCGTTTCGTGAGATGGGCAAGCGCCTCGCCGAGTCGGGTTATGCCGTGCTCGTCGTGAACCCCTTCTACCGGACGAAGAAGGCGCCGACGTCGACTCCGCATGCAGACTTCGAGGACCCGGCGACGCGTGAAGCACTGATGGCACTGATGCAGTCGCTCACGCCGGAGACGTCGGTCACCGACGCAAAGGCGTTCACGGGATGGCTCGACCAGCAACCGTCGGTCGACAAGTCGCGCAAGATGGGGACGACCGGATACTGCATGGGCGGGCCGCTCGTCGTGCGTACGGCGGCGACGAGTCCGGAGCGCGTCGGAGCCGCAGCGACCTTCCACGGCGGCGGGTTGGTGACGGACAAGCCGGACAGCCCGCACCTCTTGATTCCGAAAACGAAAGCGCAGTTCCTGATCGCGATCGCGGCGAACGACGACGCGAAGCAGCCGGACGCGAAGACGACGCTGAAGGCTGCGTTCGCCCAAGCGTCGCTGACCGCGAACGTGGAAGTGTTCGAAGGGACGATGCACGGGTGGTGTCCGCCCGATTCGCACGTGTACCAGCGCGACGCCGCAGAGAAGGCGTGGACCGAGATGTTGGCCCTATTCAAGCGGTCGCTTTGACTCGAGGCTCCTGACGCGCGCGGGCGTCTCTGGCTTTCAATCAGTAAGCGACGAACAGCTCCCGCCGTGCCTTCTCGGCTGCGAAGCCGATCAACACGCCGAGCCATGCGAAGAACAACAGCAGCGCGAGCACACCTTCGCCGATGATCGGGTGCGCGGCGAGGCTCTCGTCCGTCACGTCGACGCTCGAAGCGAGCCCGGCGGTGTTCCACCGGATGCCGATCACGACGAGGTTGAGAACCGTGAGGACGCCAAGCCCACGCGCCCAGATCGGCGCGCCGACGACGTGCTCCGACGAAAGCGTCCCCTCCCCTCCGTTCCATTTCGTCTTTGGATGCATCGCTCCCACGAGCAGCACCGCGACGACGGTCACGCAGAGGAGCGCGCCATGGACCGCCGCGGGCACCCGTCCGCCCTGAAACGTGAAGGCCTGGAGGCCAGCGCAGACAGCGGCAAGGAGCATGCAGAAGGAGATGAGAGCTCGCATACGAAGAAGAGCGTCGTCTCCGTCGAACGTCGCAGACATTCTTTCGACGCTGCATTGGCGCGCGCCTTGCCGAAACCACAGGTCGAAAGGCCGATCACCGCGTCGTTTCGGCGTTCTTTACCCAGGTACCTTTCACTTTGACGTACGTCGCTTTTCGGCCGCAGCCGGATACACCGACGGTTGTCTCCGAGTCGGCAATCGGGCCGGACGTGGGCTCGCCGCCGTTGCCATCGAGCGGGGTGAGCATCACCTGCTCGCGTGGGCATCCAAGGTCGAACCCCGCGCGCGTACGGAGTTGGTCTCCAGATGTCGCGCAGCCCGTGAGGACGACGATCACGGCAAAGGGCACGAGGCAGTCGAGAGGTTTCATGCTCTGGCTCGAGCAAGGCGTGCACCAACGCCCTCACGCCCCACAATCGTCGAACACGCGAGCTCGCGCGGACGGCGGTGCTGCCAATGGCAACACCCCGCCCGTTGCGAAAGGGTGCACGCGGGACGACGCGGGCGACGAATGTCCCTCGATTCTTCGACGCGGCGCGCTACAAGAGCGCCCCCCCAATGATTGGCCTCTCTCGTCTCGAAAAGTCTTATGGCGGTCGCACGCTGTTCGAAAACGTCTCCCTCCAGTTGAACGCAGGATCGCGCTACGGCCTCGTTGGCGCGAACGGCTCCGGCAAATCGACGCTGCTGAAGATCATCGCGAAGGACGAGCCCGCGACGAACGGGAGCGTGTCGCTGCCGAAAGAGGCGCGGCTCGGCGTGCTGCGCCAGGATCGCTTCCTCGACGACAGCGCGCGGATCCTCGATCTCGCGATGATGGGCGACACACGCGTGTGGGAAGCGCTCTCCGAGCAGACCCGCATCGTCGATCACGGCGGCGACGCGAGCGGCCTCTCCGACGTCGACGACATCCTCCGCGCGCACGACGGCTACACGCTCGAGGCCCGCGCTTCGGGGGTGCTCGAGGGGCTCGGCATCCCCTACGCCATACAGAAGCAGCCGCTCTCGACGCTGTCGGGCGGCTTCAAGCTCCGCGTGTTGCTCGCGCAGGTTCTCGTCGCGGGTCCCGACGTGCTTCTCCTCGACGAGCCGACGAACCACCTCGACATCCTCTCCATCCGCTGGCTCGAGACGTTCCTCGCGGACTACGACGGCTGCGCGCTCGTCATCTCGCACGATCAGCGCTTCCTCGAAGCGATCGCGACCCACGTGCTCGACGTCGACTACGGCACGGTGGCTCTTTACACGGGTGGCTACGCCGCGTTCGCGATCGAGAAGCGCGCCACGCGTGAGCGCAAAGAGGCGGAGATCGCGCGCGCACAAAAGATCATCGCCGAGAAGCGCGCGTTCGTCGATCGCTTCGGAGCCAAGGCCTCGAAGGCCAAGCAGGCGCAAAGCCGCCTGAAGCAGATCGAGAAGATCGAGGTCGAGGAGCTCGTCGAGAGCAGCCGCGCGGCTCCCCTCTTTCAGTTTCCGATCACGCGCCCGAGCGGCAAGGACGTCCTCGAGCTCACGAACATCACGAAGTCGTACGGGTCGAAGCAGGTCCTTCAGGGGGTATCGCTCGTCATCCGCCGCGGCGAAAAGGTCGCCATCCTCGGGGCGAACGGCCTCGGCAAGTCGACGCTCCTGAAGATCGTCGTGAAGCGACTCGGCGCCGACGCGGGCGAAGCGCGCTGGGGCTACGAAGCGCAGCACGGGTACTTCGCGCAAGATCACGCCGTCCTCCTCGACGATCCAAAGGCGACGCCGCTTGGCCTGATGCAACGCGCCTGCCCCACCGAGCCCGAGTTCGTGGTTCGCGGTCGCCTAGGTCGCGTGCTGTTCTCGGGTGCTGACGTCAACAAGCGCGTTGCCACGTTGTCAGGCGGCGAAGCGGCGCGCGTGGTCTTCGCACGCATCATGGCCGACAAGGCCAACGTCCTCGTCCTCGACGAGCCGACGAACCACCTCGACATGGAATCGATCGAGGCCCTCACCGCCGGTCTGAAGGCCTACGAAGGAACGCTCCTCTTCGTGTCGCACGATCGCGCATTCGTCTCTTCGCTTGCGACGCGCATCGTCGAGGTCACCGAGGATGGCTTCCGCGATCGCCCGGGCACCTACAAGGAGTACCTCGCGAGCTCGGGTGACGATCACCTCGACGTCGACGCCGTCGTCTCGAAGTCGAAGAAGCCGCGCCAGCCCGTCGTCACGGCATAGGGAGGAGCTCGACGTATCCGTCCGTGCCGTGCACGCGGAGCCGCTGCCCATCTCGGATCAACCGGGTGGCATGCTCGACGCCCACGACGGCCGGCAAGCCGTACTCGCGTGCGATCACCGCGCCGTGGGTCATGAGGCCTCCGACTTCCGTCACCAGCCCTTTGATCCCGACGAAGAGGGGCGTCCAGCTCGGGTCCGTGAACGCAGTGACGAGGATGTCGCCTGCTTCGAGGTGGGCCTCCGACATGTCCAAGATGACGCGCGCCCGCCCCTCGACGGTGCCGGCGGAAACCCCCAAGCCGACTAGCGCGCCGGACGGCAAGTCGTCGCGCCGGTAGGTTCCGGCGACGGCCTCGCCGTCCGACGTGAGCACCCGCGGCGGCGTGAGTGCTTCATACGATCGGAATGCGTCCTTGCGCGTGCGGACGAGCTGTTCGTCGACTTGGTTCGTGCGCGCGACCTCGTGGAGCTCCTGGAACCTGAGATAGAAGATGTCTTCCTTCTCGCGAAGCACGTGGGCGTGGACGAGGCGCTCCGCTTCTTTCAGCAAGGCCTGCTTGTAAACGAAGTAGCGACTTACCATCGCGTACTTTGGATATTCCCGATACCCAATGAAGGTCCGAACGCGGTCGATCATCCGCTTGGCCTCTTCGGCCTTCCGCTCGCCGTCCGGCGACGCCCGTAAGCGCTCCAGCACCTCCTGCTCCTTTTTCTGGGCCGCCTGACGCCCTTCCTCGAAGCGTCGCGCACCGGCGCCCGGATCGAAATTTTTGACGTTGCCGAGGATCGTGGCGACGATCGTTGAAGGTCGTTCGCTCCAGCGCGGCCTGGTGATGTCGATCTCGCCAGCGCAGCGCATGCCGTACTTGTCGAGGTAGGCCTGAATGGCGTCGCGTGCTTCCCGCCCGCCCGCGAGCTCCGGCAGCGCGTCCAGGAAGCCGTCGTCCTCGACCCGTTGCAGAAAAGCGACGACCTCCGGATGGGGACGGATCGCGTCCGCGACCTCGAGCAGCGCGAGTCCCATCTCCGACGTGACGTTGTGGGAAACGGACTGCGTGAGCGTGTCCGCCGCGTTCTTTTCGCCGAGCCAAGCCAGCAGCTGATCGTTGAGCCACCACGTGGCCTCCATCGCGGCCATGATCAGTTGAAGGCCTCGCGGATCAAACGAGATCCGCTTCATCTCCTGAATATCCGCCAGAATGAAATCGAACAGCGCCGATCCGGACTTTGTCGTGATGTCGCGCTTCACGTTCGCGATCGAGTCCTCCGTGCGCGCGATTAGATCAGCGGGTATGACCGGGTCGGTCTCGAGCGGCGTCCCGGACGCGCTGCCAGGTGGTGTCCAGGCGGGCCCATCGTTCGGGACCGGCAGGATGAAGTCCGCGCGGTCGAGAATCGTTTGCAGCGCGTCGCGGATCAACGGATCCGATTTCCCGAAAACGTCCAGAAGGCCCGCGCGGCTCGCTGGCGCCAAAGCGCGGGTGACGTCGACGAACAACCGCCCGCCGGCTTCGGCCATGGGCCGCGGGGTCGTCAGCTGCCAAACCGAGAGCCCCAACGGCTTGAAGGGATCCGTCATCATTTGCTGATGACCGACGGAGACATAAACGTGGTTGTCCCGGTCGCCCGCGGTGGGGATGGGAAAGAGCGTCGTGATCGGCCGGCTCTGGACGATAGCGAAGCCCTCGTCGACGGCGCACCATTCGATGTCCTGAGGGCACCCGAAGTGCGTTTCGATCCGTCGGCCCACCTGCGCGAGCCGAACGACCTGCGCGTCGGTCAACGTCGCCTGCTTCTGCCGCAGCGGATCGATCGCATGTTGCTGCGTTCCCCCTTCAGGTAAAGCATCGATCGCAACCTGCTTGGTGGCGATCAGCTTCGCGACGACCTCATCGTCCCGCACCTTGTAGACATCAGCGTTCACGAGACCAGACACCAAGGCTTCGCCAAGACCGAAGCTGGCATCGATGGAGACGACCTTCCGGTTGCCGGTGACGGGGTCGGCAGTGAACAGAATGCCCGACGCCGTCGGCAAGACCATCTGCTGCACGACCACGGCCATACGGAGCTTCCGCTGATCGAAGCCGTTCTGCAGACGATAAATCACGGCGCGCTCGGTGAAGAGCGAGGCCCAGCACCGACGCACGTGCGCGAGGATCGCCGCCGTCCCGACGACGTTGAGGTACGTGTCGAGCTGGCCCGCGAACGACGCCGTCGGTGAGTCCTCCGCTGTCGCGCTCGATCGGACGGCGTAGGCACCTTGCTCGCCGAGCTGCGCGAGCGCGCGCTGAACCGCCGCGGCCACATCGCCCGGGATGGTGGCGCCTTCGAGGGTCGCGCGAATGTCCGCGCTGAGCGTGCGGATGGCTTCGCGGTCATCGGGCTTCGAACGCGATAGCCGATCGAGCTGCGCGTCGATCGAGGGCGCGTCCGCCATGAACCGCTCGAACGCGTCCGTCGTCACGCAGCAGCCCGCGGGCACGCGGACGCCTTCGATGCGCGAGAGCTCCCCGAGATGCGCGCCCTTGCCGCCGACGATGGCGACGTGTGTCTGGTCGATCTCCTGGAACCCCAACACGTGGCGGTGTGTCGTCATGCCGAGCACTGTGCCCTGTATCTCGATGGTGCGGACACGCCAGGATGGACCTCGCCAGCTAGCCGCAACACGACGGGACCCCGTCGCATATTACTGCCGTTTCGTCTGCGTCATCCTGACCGTCCGCCGGACGCGTCGTGACAGCAAGGCTCGCGGCTTCCGCTCACGACGATCCGGCGTGGCCCGGGAACGCGGCGGTGTTAGAGGGAAACGATGCGACGCTTCCTCCTTTGCCTCTCGTTGTTTCTCGCTCTCCCCGGCTGCAAGAAGCTCGAGGAGAAGCTCACGCAACGCGCGGCCGACAAGGCCGTGGAGATGGGCACCGGCGGGGAGATGAAGGTCGAGACCCGCGGCGGCGACACGACCGTGACCGACAAGCAAACGGGCACGACGGTCACGGGCGGTGCGGCCCTCGCGGTTCCCAAAGACTGGCCCGCGAAAGTTCCGCTCTACCCCGGCGCCACGATCCGAAGCGTGCTGGCGACCGGTGGAACGAAGAGCGTGACGCTCGCGACGAAGGATACCCCGGCGAAGGTCACCGACTTCTACAAGACGAAGTCCGGGCTCACGGTCGACAGCGAGATGGACCTCGGCGCGCAGCGCATCCTGATGCTCAAGAACGGCAAGAGCGACGTCAACGTCACCATCGGCGCGGCGGGCGCCGAAACGATGGTGAAGCTCATGATCATCAACTAGCGGCGCGCTGCACTGACTCGAATTCCAACCGCGCTCACATCGCGAACGTGACGATGACGGGGTAGTGATCCGAAGGGGAGATGCCGTCCGCGTTGGTCGTGCGATCGATTCGGTTGGACAGCGGCTTGAGGCCCGCGCTGTAGAACACGTAGTCGATGCGGTGCGTATCCTTCTTGGCCGAGTCCCAGCTGCTGTTGAACGTGGCGTCCGCGTCGGTGGTCGTGCCAGTGAAGTTGATGGCGCTCTTCAAGTCGCGGCCCCGCCCTTTGAAGACGTGAACCGTGTCTTCGTTGACCGCGTCGCTCGCTTGCGGATCGTTGTTCATGTCGCCGACGATCACGACAGGAAGGCCGCCGCTCTTCGCGTTCACCAGTTGCTTGATGGCGACGGCCGAGTCCTCACGCGTGCGCGGACAGTTGCCGGCAACCAGGTGCGTGTTGATGAAGAAGACGACCTTGCCGGTGCGCTTGTCGCGGAGCTTCACCCAGACTGCCTTCTTGCCAACCGCGTCCGAAGTGCACGGCGCAGACTCGTTCGCCGTGTTGGGCAGCGCGAAGTCATTTGCTTGCGACGCGGCCTCGGCGAGCTCGAAGCGAGCGCGCCGGAAAAAGATCAGCTTCGGGCTGCCGCCGCGCGGATCGAGCACGTCGTACGCGGCGTTGTTGTCGCTGAGCTCCTTCTTCATCGCCGCGGGGTAGTCGATGTCGCCGGAAGGGCGTTTGGCTTCTTGGACCGCGAAGATGTCGGGGTCATTGGCGCGCACACGGGCGATGAGGCTCGAGAATCGCCGCGACCACCGACGCGGCCCCGTGTCGACGCTCTGCTGGTAGCGCAGGTTGTACGTCATCACCTTGAACGAGTCGCCCGCGAGCTCGGCGGCTTCCTCCCCGCTCGGCTCGGTGTCGTCCGCGCTGTCCGACGCGCACCCGGCGTTGAGAACGAGAGCTCCGAAAAGCACCGTGAGCAGAGCCTCACGCGAGAGGTAGGACATGGTGTTCCTATGCAAGTGACCCGTGCCAACGTGTTGCGACTCGCGCCGCCCGTGAAAACGCCATTGGGCGCGTGCAAACCGGTCGGGCGTGCGACCCGGCGGGTCCCTCCGGGGCTTCCATCGCGGTGGCCATGGATCGGGCGCTGGCGCGACTGGATCGACCGCGCTCCAGCGCGGCGTCTTCCCTCTACGGCTTCCGCTTCGCCGCCCCGAGCTCGTCGATCACTTCCTTCGCTTCGGCGGAGCACGCCGCCGGATCGCCGCAAAGCGGACGGTCTCGATCGCACCGATCGCATGAACGTCCGGCTCGCCGGTCGTTCTCATCGCGAGACGCTCGACGTCCGCGCGAACGCTCGGCGCGAGCTCCTTCACACTCAGAATCGCAGCGACGACCGAGCTACGAAAGAGGTGCGACGAAGGGGGCAACGCGTTGAGCGAGCTCCAGGCGCGCGCCTGAAACTCGAGGTCACGGGCGCCAATCGCGTAGACGGTCGCATAGCTACGCTCGCGCGAAAGTTGCGCGCACACGAAGCCCATGTGGCAAGCGTCGAGCTGCTTCCGCTGCGCGCTCGTCTTTGCCTGCGACGCATCGACGGTAGCGGGCACATCGCCGAGGTCGCGCGCGAGGAGCTCGAGCATTCGAATCGCCGCACGCGGGAACGAGAGCGACGAGCGTGCCGCTCAGGACGAACTGCGGGACGAACGTCGTCTTGGAGCGAACGGTCCTCTTCTTCACTGAGCTCCGGATCGAGGCTCAGGTGATCTTAGCGCGGAGCTCCTTGCGAGCCGTGTACATCTCCCAGAACTTCGCAGCGACCGTGCTGCCGTCGATCGTCCCGTTTCCGGCTTGCTCGAACGCGCTGCCTTTGATGGTGCCCGCGACCATGATCTCGGCGACGTAAATGCCGTCGGCCTTCAGCTTCTCGGCGAGCAAGCCAACGAGCTTGTGCTTCGCCGCATTCGAGACGCCGAGCCCCATCAAGCCGTACTGGCTGAGCATGGCATCCATGCCTGGGTCGACGTAGCCCGCACCACCGTTGGTAACGAGGAGCGCCGCGTCCTTCGCCTTTTTCAAGTCGGGGAGAATCGCCTGCACCGCGACAGTGAGACCAACGACGGAGACGTCGAAGAGCGAGCGAATCTCGGCGACGTCGGCCGTCGTGATGTCCCCGGCAGCCTTGCCCGGAGGATAGGCGGTCCACTCGAGCACCGTGATCGATCCGAGCGTCGCGCGCACCTTCTCGATCATGGCTCGCACCGACTCGGGATCGCCGAGATCCGCGCTGAAAGCCGCCGCCTTGACGCCCTTGGCCTCGAGCGCCTTCACGCCAGCAGCGAGCCGCTCCGCGTTTCGCGCGACGAGCGCGACCTGGAAGCCTTCGGCGCCGAACTTCTCGGCGACGGCAGTGGAGATACCGGGGCCGTAGCCCGCAACGATGATTGTCTTCGCCATTCGCGTCGTATGCCACGAACGCAGCGGCGCGTCTCCACGCGGACGTCGCTTGGTGATCGCGATCGGGCGTCGGTTTGCGGGCACCGGCAGGTACGCCGCTTGGCCTTGGCGACGCCCGCAAATCGCCACGCGCTCGCTCTAATGCCGAATCATCGTCGTTGCCGAGGATCAGTCCCAGAAGAGGTACGTCACGCGGTAGCCGTCCGGGACTTCGGGCGCGCCGGGCGGCGGTGTCGCGGCTCCGAACCAGCCCTCGTAGCGGTCGAGGCTCGGAGCATCGGGCTGGAGCGCGGCAGCCCACGCGTGCACAGCCTCGTCGCTGGCGGTGGTGATGACGAAGACGCGATCCGAAAAGGGCCACGCGTCGTCGCCCATGCCATCGACAATCTGAACGACGACGTCGGCCACGTCGGGACGCGCGCGAATCCCTGCAAGCACGCTCGCGAACGTCGGTAGCCCAGGATGCGGTGACAGGTTGCAACCCATCGAGCCACGGTCGTCGTTGCCATTGAAGAACAGATCGACCGAGACCACCGGCCGACCGTCCGCACCGCCGAGCTCGCCGATGCGCTGCTTGAGCATGCGAAGTGACATGCGCCCTGTTCTAACGCTCGCAGACATTGCTGGCATCACATTCGGTGGTGTGGCCTGCGCGTTCGAGTTTGCCGGTTGCGCCGGGCATACTGGAGCGCCACGTGCGCGAGCTGAGCGCACGTGGCGTCACGATGGACGACGTCGAGGCTCCGAGCTCGACTGAGTTAGCCGCGTCGCGCGGCGTCGATGGTCGCGACGTCGATTTTGCGCATCGTCATCATGGCATCGAAAGCACGCTTCGCCTCCGCGCCGCCCTTGGCCATCGCTTCCGTGAGCGTACGAGGCGTGATCTGCCACGAGAGCCCCCAGCGATCCTTGCACCAACCGCACTCGCTCTCCTGCCCGCCATTGCCGACGATCGCGTTCCAGTAGCGATCGGTCTCCTCTTGATTGTCGGTGGCGATCTGGAAAGAGAACGCTTCGCTCTGCTTGAAGTGCGGGCCGCCGTTGAGGCCCATGCAAGGGATCCCGCAGACGCTGAAGTCCACGGTCAGGACCTGCCCTTCTTTGCCTCCAGGAAAGTCCCCCGGCGCTTTGTGCACCGCGACCACTTTACTGTTGGGAAACGTGGCGGCATAAAACTGCGCCGCCGCTTCGGCGTCCTTGTCGAACCACAGGCAGATGGTGTTCTTCGCGATCATGGGGAGTCCTCCTCGCGCCCGCTCCGCGAGCGCAACGTGAGGTGCGCAGGGTAGCGTGTTCGTGCTCGTCTTCGCTACGACGCGTCGTGCACGCGTCGTGCACGCGTCGCGCTAGCGGATGTGGTCGACGGTCACGCCGAGTCGCTCGGCGTAGAGACCGAGAGTGCGCTGCCAGGCCGGGCGCGCCTGACAACGCGCGAAGTAGGCTGTGAGGCTCGGGAACGGAGCCATCATGTCGGTCTTGCGAATGGTACGCAGGACGCCGGCCATCAGGATGTCGGCCGCGGAGAAGTCGGCGCAGGCGATCCACTCGCGGTCTTCGAGGCGGCGCTCCACGTTGCCGAGCCAGCGCTCGGCGAGCTTGCGTACCTCCGGCCTGAGCTTGGGATCCGCGTCGGGCTTGCCGAAGATGTCGATCATGTCGAGGCAAACCAGGGTCGGCTCGACGGTGCTCGCGGCGGCGAAGCACCACTGCACGACGCGGGTGCGTCCCTGGAAGTCAGCTGGAATCAACTTGCCGGCCTTCTCCGACAGATAGAGCACCACCGCCGCCGACTCGGCCACGATGAAGCCGTCGTCGTCGATGACCGGCGCCTGACGAAATGGGCTGATCCGGCCATACGCATCGCTGTCGAGCTCGCCGGCGGTGTGGTCGAGCGCATGGACGCGGTAAGGCAGCCCGGTCTCCTCGAGCGCCCACTGCGCGCGAAGGTCCTTCGTCTCGCCGACTCCTTCGGGGAAGATACGTCCGAAGCCATAGAGCGTGATCATTGTCGCGAGGATACAACCAAGCCCGCGGCCGCCGAGAGCGTCGCGTTTCGTTTCGACGAGCTCGCGCGCTCAAAGGGCGAGCGGACAGGCGAAGGTCTCTTTCCGCGCACGGGCGCAGGACGTGGCGCGAAAGGAACCCGCGATCGGGGTAGCCGGTGATTTCGCCGTCAACGCGAGGCTCCCCTCGACCATGTCGTCGGTGACGCGGGTGAGCGTGATCGTTCCGCCGGTCGTCGTCTGATCTTCATTCCCGTTCGACAACGAGCAGAGATCTCCGCCGACGTCGTAGACGGTCCAGACGACGACAGTGGCCTGGGGCGCAGGACCGCTGCCGCCCATTATCGGCTCGTGAGCGGCGACGGGGAACGCGCCCGTGGTCATCGGGCCCTGCGCTCGCAGCGTGAGATGGAGCACCTTCGCGAACGCTGATCCACGCGGCGTGCCGCAGAGATCCGGCGTGTCGGCGATCACGATGTCGAGGAGCGCTTGGTCGCCCGTCGTGCGCGACAGCACGAAGCTGGCGCCGCGCGCATCGAAGCCCGTGAGGGTGGCGTTGGACGCGCTGGACGCGTCGCTCGACTCGCGAGGCGCGTCGGACGCGGCGTCGGTCAGACCCGCATCGGCAGCTGCAGTCGGCGCAACTTCGCCGCCGGTGCTCGACGCTGGACTAGAGCACGCGAGGAGCGTCAGTGCGAGCGAGGCAAAGGAGACGGACGCACACGACAAGATGCGAGGAGCTTTCATGCCGTGCCCCTGAGCAAGGAACGGGCGCAGCTCCGCGCGCGCGCATCACGACGCGAATCCCACCGAATTCTGCCGATTCGAACGCGACCGCCGTGCACGACGCGTGCACCCCGCTGCACGCATCGCCCGCCGCGTGTGCAGCGGACTGCACGTTCACGTTCGTGGCACCAGTCACGGAGCGCACCAGGCAGGACGCAGCGCGAACGCGGCCCCCGCGAGCGGACGCCACGCGACGGGTAGCGCACGAGCTCACGGCGCGAGCGCTGCCGCTCGTGCGCGACTCAGGAGGGACACGAGGTCGGCAGTGGTCGCCACCGATTCCAGGTACGCGTCGTCGAGGTCGCGCCCCATCGTTTGAAGGACAGACACGATGTCGCGCCACTGGCGCTCCTGTCGATGATGTTGAAGCTGCCGCGCGTGCGAAACGCTTCGAGAGCGATGTCGGGGTCTGCGTGAAAGTCTCTGCTCAACAGCTTCGTGAGCTCGACTGCCGTTCGCTCGTCCAGGAGTGCGATGACGTCGACGCCGTTGGTCGAGCGTGGCTCTCCGTGCGCTGCGCTGGCGAGCGATCCGCCAATCGCCCACGTCACGGCTAGCGCGTCCAGCGCCGCCGCAAGCGCAGCGAGCGCACGTCCGAGCTCGTTGGGATCGTGTCGCGGGGACGGCTCTCCACACCGCAAAGGCTACCACCCGGCACAAGCTATGAAAATCCGCGTCGAACGGCGCGCTCCCCTTCCGGGCGCGTCCCGCCTTATTACTGCCGAATCATCTGCCGTCTCGCCGATCGACCGCCGCCGTCGCCTGGCCCACGTATGGCTCGTCGATCCCATCGTGAAGACGCTCGAAGCCCTTCGTCTCGACGAAGCCGCCTTCCGCACCGTCGCGACGTGCCACGATGACGCAAAGGTTCGGGTCGAGCCGCGATCGAGCTCGATCTGACGATTCTCTGGGCGCGTTAGCTGTCGATCCTCCTATCCCGATCGCTCGCACCGAACAGAGCGAGCGGGTGGCGATTTGCGGGCACCGCCAAGGGCAAAGCGAGGGCCGGCCCTACGCGCGCGGTCGAAGCCTGCCAAGCGCCCCGCCCGAACTTAGCCCCAAGTGGCCAAGCGCCCCCTTCACCGCGCGCGGGCCGGCCCGAAGCGGCGTCCCTGCCGGTGCCCGCAAATCGACGCCCGATCGCGATCCGCCCCGCGCCACCCCAATGCTCCGGGATCCTGCGCTTCGCTCAGGACGACAAAGGGGCAGGACAAAACGAAATCGGCGCGCTCACCTTTGCAGAGAGCGCGCCGCAAACTACTTCGACGGCCGTCCATCGAGGGCTCGCCGGCCGCCATGTTGAAGGACCTCGTAGCCTCACGCCCCTCGCGTATGCTGATGGACGTGAGTCGAAGGGTGGGGCCACGCGGGGGCATGGTGTTGGGGCTGGTGGCCGGGGGCCTACCACTCGCCGCTTGCACGCTGCTCGCCGAGCTCGACGCGCATACATCGCAAACCGTCGTGTCGGGCGATGAAGCTGGGCTTGACGGAACGGCGCTCCCGGACGGCGGTGCATCCGATGCAGCACGACAACCGACGTGCGAAGAGCGCTGCCTCGGCGGTGCATGCCCACTCGACGCGGGGTGCGCGCCCTTCGTCTTCGAGGCGGGCGCTGACGGCGCGCCTTTGTTCGCAACGCCGGGCTCGATGGCGCGCCTCGGCGGCGCGGTTTTCCTCGTGGATCTCGGCGTTCCTGGCGCAGGCGGATGCGCAGGGACGAAGCTCGCCAGCGGCCGGCTGTTCAAGATCGATCTCGCGTCGCGCACCGTGACGCAGGTGCAAGGCGGTCTCGGCTGCCCCAACGCAGTCGCGGTGCTGAAGGCGACGCACGTATGCGTGGTCGAGCGAAACCCGACGCCCGACAACGACGCCGGTGGACGGGTGAGCTGTTTCGACAACGGTCAGCGGGTGGCGAGCACCACCGGCAATCCCGCCGCCTCCATTTCCGCGACCAACGACACGCTGGGAAGTCTCCTCTGGCTGGAAGAAGCCAACGGGCGAATTACGGTGGTCTCGGGCGGGCTTCAGGGCAGCTCGATCACGCGGGCGAACGGCGTAGGCAACATCACGCCCCCAGACGAGCCGAGCTTTCCGATCGCCGTGAACGCGCCGGGCGGTGCGCTCGTGGCGTCGAAGACAGGCATTCGCATCGCGAAGGGGCCTGTCGACGGCGGCACGCCGTTCATCGATGGCGGCTCGGTGTTCGCATTGTCGCAGGCGGGCGACTTCGTCGCGTGGGTAGAGGACGGCGCGAAGAGCGTCATGCGACGTGCCTATCTGGACGGCGGCGCGCTGCCCCCCGTCACGCTGAAGGGCGCGCGCGTTTGGCAGCGGCTCGTGCTGCAGGACGACGGGACCGTGTTCGCGTCGTTGACGGAACCCGGCGGGATCGTGAGGGTGGATCCCGACGGCGGCACGACCACGCTGATGGCGTCCGACGAGGTGCTCCCCTTCAGTCTCCTGGTTCTCGACGATCGCGTCGTCTTCTCGACGCTCACCGGCGGCCACGTCGGCTGGGTCGCCCGCTAACGTAGAGAAGCGGATCTTCGCTGCGGTCAGCGATGACGGCGCGCGACATGATTACTGCCGAATCATGCGGAGTTGCTGAAGATCACTCCTCGTCGGCCGCAGCCAGCGACTTCTGGGGCGCCCGCCTTGCCGGTCCACTCGGCAGTGGGACGGCGCCTTCCTTCGAGACCCACAACGGTTCAGGGTTGGCGCTGGGCGACTCGGCGACTACCGCCGATTCAAACTCGGGCACCGGTCATGACCCACACCGCGAGGGACGCGACACGCCCTGCGATGGAAACGGGACACTGGGTAGCGTGCACACGGACGGTCTTTGCCGAGTCGGTTCGCGCGCAAGCTCCTCGATTTGGCCCCTTGCGGCACGTCGTCACGACGGTGTGCGGCCGGAACCTGGCGAGCTGGCCAAGGCAAGACCCGCTTCCGGCAGGAGGCGGACCACGAGTGCGAGGCCCGCGACGAGCGCCCCCATCACGCACACTCCCCTGAATCCGAATTCGGCAAAGATGCGGCTCGCGAGGAACGCGCCGCCCGACATGCCCACGAACATCGCGCTCACGAGGATCGCGTTGAGGCGGCTCCGAGCGCTCGCGTCCTGCGCATAGACGATGCTCTGGTGGGCGATCAGGCATGACTGCACGCCGAGGTCGAAGATCACGGTGCCGACCGCGAGCACCGCAAGCACGCGCGAGAAGAGTGCCATCACGACGAAGGCCACCGCTGTGAGCGCTGCGCCGAAATAGATGACCGCCTTCGGCCCGCGCTTGTCGGCGATTGCCCCAGCGAACGGCGCCGCGAGCGCGCCCATGGCGCCGGCGATCCCGAAGCTCCCGGCGACGATGCTCGCAAGGTGAAAGGGAGGCGCGGCGAGACCGAGCGCCAACGTCGACCAAAATCCGCTGAAGGCGACGCTCAAGAGCGCCTGGGTGAATGCCGCACGCCGTAAGGGAGCCACGTCGCGCACGAGCGCGCCCATGGAACGAAGGAGAGCGAGATACGAGGCGCCCACCGTCGGCGGAAACGACGGAAGCGCGCGCGCCGCGACGACCGCGAAGAGCGCAACGAGCGCCGCGGCCCCGAAGAAGACGGCGCGCCACGAGAGATACGCCGTCACGGCGCCGCTCACGACGCGCGAGAGAAGAATGCCAAGAAGCAGGCCCGTCATGACGGTGCCGACCGTCCGCCCTCGTGACGCGGGATCGGCGATCGCCGCGGCAGCTGGCACGAGATCCTGCGCGACAGTCGCAAGCAGCCCGACCGCGACGCTCGCGATCGTCATCTCGACGACGCCGCGCGACGCGCCCACGAGCACGAGCGCCGCGGCCAAGAGCGACGCCTTCACGACGATGACGCGTTTGCGATCGAGCTTGTCCCCGAGCGGCGCGAACAAAACGATTCCCGCCGCGTAGCCCGCCTGCGTGGCGGTCGGTATGGCGCCGATGCGCCCGGGACTTGCAGCAAATTCCGTCGCGAGCGCGCCGAGCATGGGCTGATTGAAATACAGCCCCGACACGGCGAGCCCCGCACCCACCGCAAGGAGGGGAACGAGCTTCGTGCGCGAGGCGGGAGTCACGGCAGCGCGAGACTAGCCGAAGAGCAGACGCAACCGCTCCGTTCGGCGCTCAGAGGGGCTTCACGCGCACGCGCACGAGGTGCTTCGCGAGCGGCACGCCCCACGTCGAATCCACGCGTCGCACGAGGCCGCCGCCTTCCGTGGCGCCCGTGTTCTGGGCCGCCTGTCGCGGCGCCTGATCGGGCCCGAGCGCCGACGACTGGTTGGCCTCCGTACCGGCGTCCCAGGCCGAGAGCGAGTCGCGGATGTCGGACGTGATCGCCTCGGGCGTGCGCGGGCTTCCTGCTGTGTCGACGAGCGCGACCCCCTTCGGACCGAGGCTGAGGAAGGTGTCGTTCGACGGCGTCCACATCTGGGCAAAGTCGAAGTACTTCGCGTTGCCACCGACGGGGATCGAAAACTTGTAACTTGCACCTACCGCGATCGGGCCCGTGGATGACGTGCCATCCGGGGTGTTGACGATGCCGTGCGCCGCGACGTCCTCGAGCCCAGCGAACGACGCGTCCCACGGGAGAGGGTTGCCGTCCTCGGCGAGATGCTCGATGCCCTCGGGCGACGTCATACCGGGCTTGAAGAAGACGTGGCTGCCGGTGTGAACGGCCCAGACGAGCGGCGAGGCTCGGCCGGGGAACGGCGTCGTGCCGCTCGTGTTCGTGACGGTCACCATGAGGTGACCGGCATCGCTGCCGCTCTCGACTTTGACGGCGACGACGCCGCCGGCGCGCATCGCAAGGTCGTTCGTGGCGTCCGCGTAGCGGCGAACCTTGTCGTTCGTATCTGCGGCGCCGGTGTTCGCCGCGGCCTGCCGTGGACCTTGGCTTGCGCCCACGCCCGGGACTTCGTTCGCTTCGCTGCCAGCGTCCCAGACCGCGAGCGAACGCGCAAACTCGTCGGCCACCTCGGACGCAGCTCGCGGCATGCCAGCGGCGTCGAGCAACGCCACGCCACGCTGGCCGAACGAGAGGAACGCGTCGTTGCTCTCACCGACCATCGAGGCGATCGAGAGGAAGCG
>CAXSGV010000069.1:4447-19474 GCA_964236615.1 uncultured Polyangiaceae bacterium | reverse complement strand
GCCGCGAGCACGCTCACGCGGTGCGGAAGCGCGTTCGAGCCGATGTCGGCCTCGACGGCGGCGTCGTACATGATCTGGTTGCCGCGCCAACCGAGCTCGCGCGGATCGATCGCGTAGCGCGTGGTGGACACGGAATTGACGCTTCGCTCGGCCTGGTACCCGGCACTCTGCACTGCGGAGCCGCCCGCGGCCGCGTCCTGCACGAGGCGGCCCCGCGACATGCGATCGGTCATCTCCGGCAGCTTGAGTCGATCGAAGTCGAGCCAGCCATCCTCGGGCACGAGCGGCCCCTCGGGCCCGCGCGCGTGCGTGGTTCCGAGCTCGCCTATGTCCTCTGCTTCCGAGTACGCCGCGCCGCCGCCCGAGGCCATGCTTGCGCGCCCACGAAGCTTTGCTTGGCGCTCCATCGGCGCGGCGAAGGATTGTGGCATCGCGACGGACATCGGCATTGCGGGCATCGACATGGCTGGCGCGGGCGGAGCGCCGAACGCCATGCCACCCGGGGGAGAAGGTGCCCGTGCCGCCATGCGCGGCGGCGGCATCGGGGTGCGCGCGGCCTCATCGTCGACATCGCGCGAGGCTGTCTCCATGGGTGCCGCGTCGCTGTCCTCGGGCCGCGCGTTGCTCGCTGCGCCACCGATCGCTGACCGAGACGCGCGCTGCGGTGAGCGAGAACCCTGCTTCGGCGGCGGTGGCGTCGGCAGCCGCGCCATGGCGCGGTCATGCCCTTCGAACAAAGCGTCGAGGCCTTCGGGAAGTGGCCGGTAGCCCTTCGAGGGCGCGGCCTGCGCGCGTCCGAGACGAAACGACGCGAGCTCGGGGAGCCGCGCATCGCGCGCGAGCTCGACGCTCGTGAGCGAAAGCGCAACGCCGTTCCAGTCCTCGCCCGTCGCCTGGTGAACGACCGCGTCGAGAGCCCACGCCGCCTTCGAACCGGCGCCTCCTCCCTCGAGCCGCACGGAGTAGGCTGGCCACCAGCGTGCCGCGGAGACGGCGTACGAGACGTCGAGCGACGCGTCCGCCGCGCTCTCCGCACTTGCCCGCGCCCCGAGCCGCACCACGATCTCGAACGTCGGATGATCGGCGCCCGCGCGGTCGCGTGACTTGGCTTGCGCCGCGGCGAGCTGCGCTTCGGCGAGCGCGCGCGCGTTATCGAACAGGAGATCTTCGAGCTCGAGCAGGCGGCGATCGATGCTGCGCACGAGCTCGTCGACGAGGTTCTCCGCGATGAATGCGTCCTTCACACGTGGATCGGGATCGAGCCGGCGCCAGGGCGAGTCGAGCTTCGGAACAGGCGACACGGCCGCCAAGGCTTCGCGACGCGCGTAGGCGTAACGACGCTCGAGATCGATCCGCTCGCGCTCGAGAGCAAGCGTGCGTACGCGCTCGACGACGTCGCCCGGCACCGCCGCGTTCTCGGGCACGACGATGCGCGTCCGCACGAGGAGCACGTCGCGACCGCCATCCTCCTTCTTGCCCGCGAGCGACGCACGCGCGCTTCCGAGTGTGGCGAGCGGCGTGATGGCCGGAACCACGAGATCGATCTCGCCCGCGGGCACGTCGCGCGGCAAGTGGACACGACGCGTGACGACGGCGCCGCGGCCGTAAACCGTGACGTGGCGGATGCGGCTTTCGCACTTGAGCTCGGGCATGGTCGGGAACCGATGCTGCTTGACGTCGCGACCCTTCGCAAGGAGGCTTCGCGCCGCCATGATCGACACCCTCCGCACCTCGCTGAATCGGCTCCTTACCTCGCGCACCGGTGACGCGTTCGCCCCCGTTCGCGTGCCGAAGGATCTCGCGCGGCGCATGAACGTCGCGCTCGGCCGGCCCGTCTGCTCCAAAGAGGAGCTCGCATCGCGCCGCGCCGCAGTCGCGCGTCTCGCCACGCTCCGCGCGTCCAAAGTCGTCGCGCCGGTCGTCCGCGAGCAGCCGCCGGTGATGGTCTACTTCGAGAAGAACAAGGGCCAGAAGACGGTCGAGCGCGTCGAGGAGCTTCTCACGGGCAAGGGCATCACCTTCAAGAAGCTCGACGTCGCGGGCGACGAAGCGACGATGCAGTTCGTCTGCCGCGCCGCAGGGTGCGAGGACGACGATCTTCCGGTCGTGTTCATCGCGGGTGACGTCGTCGGTACGTACGCGAAGCTCGTCGAATGGGACGTCTCGGGCCAGCTCGCCAAAGCCGTCAGTCACTGAAGAGCGCCGTCCGCACGTTGCCGAGCGCAACGTAGCGTCGCCGATCGCAACACCTGCGGCACCATCCTAACGGCTCGCTTCCACACGTCCTGGCGCGGCACGTCGCTTGCGATGACGGCTCTCGCTCGCACCGAGCACGAGGAGAGCCCCATGAATCCTACCCGAGCCATTTTCGCTGTCGTCACGACGTCGCTCGCCATCGCGGGCTGCAGTCCCGCGAGCGACGAGAGCGTCGCATCGGGGACGCGATCGATCGAGGCCGCGCCAGGAAGCGGGTTGAAGGCCGGGCTCGTGACCGGCCGAATCTACGATGACCTCGACGCGAACCTCGGCGATCGCATGCGTGACTTCGCCACGCTCGGCGTGAAAGTGCTGCGGGTCGAGATCGAGGGCAACGACTACGCGAAGTACCGCCGCATCGTCTCGGCGGCGCGCCGCTACGACATCGACGTGCTCGCGCTCGTCGCGCAGGGCGCCGCCGGCGATCCGCTCGCAGGCAGCCTCGAGTGGTTCGACACGACCTACGTCCCCCAGTACATCGACACCGTGAATCGTCTGGTCAGCGCGATTCCGGACATCGGCCACGTCGAGGTGTGGAACGAGCCCGACGTGTACGGCTTCCGGCCGATTGGCGAGGGCGACCACGCCTACCGTTACGCGCTCCTCGCCTCGCGCGTCTTCGAGAGCTTCCACGAGCAAAAAGCGCGTGGCGGGCGGGCGCCGCTCCTTCTGGCGTTCGACTTCTCGCGGCAAGACGACGGAGGGCTGCTCGACCTCGTCTACAACCAGCCGCCGATTCAGAACCACCGCAGCGCATACCGTCCGGGTCGTCTGCCGGACGGCCTACCCGCCGACATCGTGTCGATCCACGGGTACGGCGACTTCACGAAGCAACCCGACGAGCCCGGGTACGCCTACGGCAACAAGACCTTTGCGGACGCGGTCGACTTCTTCCTCACGCACAAGTTCGCCGACGGTCGATCGGTCCTCAACGAGACGCCCGTCTGGTACACCGAGCTGAGCTTCGACACCGGCAGGATCGGGGGCGAAGCGAATCAGGCCCGCGCGATCGAAACCGCTTACGGCGTATTGGCGCAGCACCGTGAGATCACGGCAGCGTTCTATTACGGCTACCGCGACGACGAAGGAAGCGGCGGCGAGCGCGGTGGGCTGCGGAAGAACAGCGGTGGCGGCTTCGGGAAGCACGCGTCGTACGGGAGCTACCAGCGCGTCTCCGGCGCATCCTACCCCTCGCGGCCGACGTTCTCCGATGTCGGGTTCGACCACTGGGCGCACGACGCGATCGAAGCGCTGTACGCGCGCGGTATCACCACCGGCTGCCGCGGGAGCTTCGGGGACGGCACGTTGGCGTTCTGCGAGCAGGAAAACCTCACGACGAGCGAGCTCGCTACCCTCCTCGACCGCGCGCAGGGCAAGCCAGCGACGAATCCCGAGAAGAGCCCGGCCGCGTCACGCGAGGACATGGCGGTCGCGTTGGCGAATGCGATCGGCGCGTGGGAGCCGAGCCCGCGCGGCGTATTCACCGATGTTCCGTCGAGCCACCCGCACGCCCACGAGATCGAGGGCCTCGCGTCACGCGGCATCGCGCGCGGGTTCGATCTCGGTGACGGCCGCCGTGAGTTCAGGCCCGACGCAAGCCTCACGCGTGCGGAGATGGCAACGTTCCTGAGCCGCGGCTTCGATCTCCGCTGACAGGACGCGGCCATGTCCGCTCCGCGCGTCGGCTCGCTCAGTAAACCCCTTTCAGCTCGGCATCGAGGCCATAGGCCTTCATGCCTTCGCGAATGAACTTCGGCACGGACATGTACTGTTCGAGCTGCACGCACGAGGGGTTCTGTCCGCACGTCTGCACGGACTTCTTCGGGTCGGTCGGGCTCTTGACAATCGGCGCGCCCGTGGAGTCGACGAGTGGCACATACCAGGTGACGCCATTCTTCGTGATTGGCGTCGTTTGGTAAGCGCGATCGAGCAGCGTATTGGCCCATTCGAGGACGCGCGCAGCAATTCCCTTCTGGACAGTCTTGCCGAACAGGGTCTCGGTGCCCGACGTCTTCGCGATGTAAACGAAGCCGCTCGGATCGTGGAGCTCGATACGGTTTTCGAAGCCGGGGTCGCCGTCCGTGCCGAGCTCCCAGACGTTGATCTGGTTCATCCAGGTCTGCGACTGGTTGGCTGGGAGGTACGCGAGCGTCATCGCGATCGCGAACTTCTGCTGCTCCCAACCCACCTGCGGGTCGAGCGCCATCACTTGAGCGGGGCCTGCGCTCGCTGGCGCATTTTTGTCGTTGGGATCGCGGCACATCGTCGTGGTCGGCCCCGGAAAGCAGGACTCGATGCCATGCGCCGGCCACCACGACGTCCAGCCGATGCCTTGCTTCGGAAGGAGCGCCGTGTCCACGTCGGGGACGCCATCGGACGACGCGGCGATGCGGGGGCCCTTCAGGAATTCGTCGTTCGTGAGGTTGTTTCCGAGCCAGCGGCGGAAGCCGTCGGGGAAGACGTCGGCCATCGACACGTTGCGGAACCGAGGGTCGTAGAAGTCACTTCGCGACGAGCTGATGAAGTTGTCGACCGACTCCGTGAAGAGCATGGCCGTGTAGGCCTTTTCGTAATAGGAGCCGATGTTGTTCGTGTACTCACGATCGTATTCCCCCTTGTTCCGCGCAAGCGCGTTCTCGAGCGGCCGACCGGCGAGCGAGATGATTCCGTATTTGCCAAAGACGCCGTTGGGGATGCTGACGCTTCCAGCGCCTCCGTTGGCAAAACCGAGGTCGTCGAGCGAGTGAAGAACGCCGTCGGTGCCGCCGGCGATCGGTCCGTGTGCTCCCGGCTGGGGCCGCGCGTAGACGTGTGTGAAGTAGTCGAACGCCATCGACGAGGCGATCACGAGATCGGGCGCGACTTGCGTGACGACGTCCCAGGCGAACGCGTCGCCGTCCTGCGGGTCGAAGTTCGCCGCGGTGTCGCGGGCGATGTTGACGTACAGCCCGAGCCCCTTCGCCGCGTCACGCATCTTCTCGTGGTAGCGCTCGAGCACCGATTTGTAGCGGCCACGTAGGCTGAACGTCGCCGAGCCGCGGCGGTAGTTCGAGAAGATGTGGCTCACCTCCTGCTGCGCGATCCAGAAGTTCATGAGCTCGTACGCATCGGCGCCGTTGTCGTGGCGGTACACGCTGAGGTTGCCGAGGTCGGCCCACTCGTCGCTCGCGAACCCATAGGGCACGCGCACGCGGTTCTTCGCGTCGCTCTGGAAGGGCTTCTTCGCCGCCGTCACGGCTTCGAGGCTCGGGGTCAGGCTCGTCCACTGCACGTAGTCGACGCGCGGCACCTTGCACCGCGTCGTCTTGCCTGTCTCGTTCGTCACGAGTGAGCCGTCGAGCATGGGGTGCCAGAGCCCATTCTTCGATTCGTCCCAATTGGCAGGCTTGAAGTCGGCAGTCTTCACTTCCTTGCAGTCGCGAATGAGACTGAGCTGCTTGTTGAGCTGTGAGTAGTGCACCGGCGCGCCCGATGACCCGCCAGCGTGGTACGTGATGCCGAGGATGCCCCCGAAGTTGCTCTGGTGATCGATCGCGAGCTTCCCGTTCGAGGCGCTCGCGCTGAAGCTCGGGTCTTCGTAGACCGACGCCACGTCGCCATAGAAGCTCCGCACCGCCGCGAAATCGTAGGCGCCGAGCGAGAGGAAGTCCTGGGTCGAGTCACCGGGGTATTCCATGACCGACGACTGCGACCACATGCCGATCATGTTCTTCGACTCGTTGTCGGTGACCGGATCGAAGCGTCGCGGCCCGACGCAGCTCGCGCCGTCGGCGGTGGGCTCGGTGCACGCCGTCTTGTTCTGACCATCGTTGGTCCGAAGTTGCCAGTATTGCGGGCGGAAGTTGTAAGCGTCCGACGAGCTCACGAAATTGTGCCGCAGGCCGAACGAGTGCCCCATCTCGTGGATGATGACGCCCACGTGCATGCGTCGGCGCACGAAGTCGCGCATGCGTTCGGCACGCGCCAGCTGGGTCTGTGGCGAATCGTTCGGATTCAGCTTTCCGAACTTCGCTTGCAGAATCTCGCCGAGCGCGGGCTCGGACAGCGGCGCGGTGTCGGCAGGCTCCTCGAGGATGCAGCTTCCGGAGGCGGCCATACCCAGCTCGTGCGCGCGGCGGGCTTCGCGAAGGAAGGTGGGGTTCATTCCACCGAGGATCGAAGCGCCCCGGCCTACGTCGGCCGCGGGGGATGCGGCGCCCGACGCTTGAAGCATCGGGGCGGTGAGCAACTTCGCCTCGAACGGCGTGCCGGCCGCTTTGTTCATGCGCGCGAGGTAGAGCGCCTGGTTGCTCGACGCGACGGACGCGCTCGACTGCAGCGCCCCGACCTGCGCGGTCGCGTTCATGAGCGCATTGCGCACGCCGGAGCCCATCGCCTTCGACGGTCGCAGCTCGGCCACCGATTTGCCGAACGCCGCCGCGCTGCGCTTGTCGAGCTCCGCTCGCGGCATCTGAGGAAGGACACTCTGCGTCGACGACGCCCGTTTGGCGGCCTCGGCCCAGTTGTCGACGTACGTGCCCTCGGTGACGTCGGCGGTCTTGAGCTCACCGCCGATGTACCGAAGAACGTCCACGGTGAACTGAGCAATGCGCTCCGTGGGCTGCGTGAACACGTTGATCGACGACGCGACTTTTTCGCCAGTCACCGGATCGTTCGAGTCGGTCATGATTCCCCAATAGCCCGTGCTGTTGGGTGCGACGATGTTCGAGACGAGGTTGTAACGAAGGTCACCCGCCCGCGCGAGCACGCCTCGCTCACCGCACTCCTTGGCGTCCTTGTCGGCGACGGGGCTATGGCACAAGACGATCGCCGGCGCCTGCTGGGCAATCGCGACCACCGCCTCCGAATACGCCCGTTTGGCGCCTGTTTCGGCGGCGAACGCGTTGCAGTCAGTCACCCCCGCGATCTCGCCCCTGCGGCAGGCCTCTACCTCGCGCACGAGCTTGATCGCGTCGTCCTCCTCGGCGATCTCGCCGCGGACCACGGTCTCGCATGGACTTCCGTCGGCGTTGCCGAAGCGCGCACACTCGGCATACCGGCTCGCCGACGTGGCAATGCGAAGCGCCGTATCCCAATCGGTCGTCGCGTCGCGCGTTGCGTCGAAATAGATGGGATCGCCCTTGTCCTGGTAGTGCCAGACGATGGGGCGCGTCGTGCGCTTGCGGAACGGCAGCGTGCATTTGCTCTTGAACGTGTCGCAAACGGAGCCCAGCTCGCCCGTTTTGTCCGCCACGGCACCACACTCGCTGTCGACCTTGCACGCGACCGCGCCGGTCATCTTCGCGGCGTCGTCGTAGTAGTGCGAGCGCTCCCAGACGTTGTAGCGCTCGACGAAGCGGTGGTGCTCCTTGTCGACGAGCCCATACTCACGCTCGTAGCCGAGGCGATCGTTCGTGAAGGCTCCAAATGCCTGGAATCGGTAGCCGTCCCAGTCCGCGGGCTGGTAGTCGGTGTCCGTGACCTTCCGGAAGGAGTGCCGCAGGGTGAGATCGGCGGCGTTGCACAGCCCGATGGGTGCGTTGCCGCCCGCGACGACCGACGACACCGTGCACGCGGGCTGCACCCCCCCGCCCCACGCGTCGGGGAGCTTGATCATCGCAGGTTTGGCGAGCACGCGATCGGTGACGTCGAAGTAACCGCGCTCCACGTCGATCTGCGGCGCGTTGGGGTCCTTCGAATCGGTGACGGTGTAGCCGACTGCTTCGTATTCGACGCCCCCTTGAATGAGGTTGTTGAGCGCGAGCGAGTCGATATCGTAGCCACTCGTATTGAGGTTTTTCGAAAAGTCGACGCGAATGTAGTCGCGGTCCATCCACGCGCGGTCAGCCGCATTCTCCACGACGACATTGAGCTCCTCACCCGTCGTCGGGTTGTAGTCGCGCCGGATGTCGAACTGGCTGGTTATGGGGAAAACATAGGCGATCTGGCCGTCGTTCGCGCTGGGGCCCTTGCCCTTGTCGTCGGCGCCTTGAAGGCGTTCGTAGGTGACACGGCCAATCAGCTGGCTCTCCTGGATCTCCCATTTGATGCGCGTCGTCTTGTTGTAGCCATTCGCGAACATGCTCGACGGTGCACCGAATGGCACATCGATGATCATGGTCCGCGCGTAGAATTCGGGATCGTCGCCCGTATTTCGGTAATCGGCACCGACGAGAAACGCCTTGCTGATCGCCATTGGCTGCACACGGTTGATGGGTTCGCGCTCTTCCGCGCAACCCGGTACTGCGCCCACAGCAAAGCCTCCGAGCGCCAGGAGACCCAGGCGCCGCATTGCGTTTCGCATATCGTTCCTCCGGTTGTGCGGAGGCCCTTCGCAAGCGCTGCGCCAACTGAAACGGCGCGGCATTTTGCGGGCAACGGCGCACATGCCGTCAGGATTCGCACTACATGCGCCGTTCCCTCAGGGCGCGAAGGCACCGTGGCCGAGACCGCCGCCGCCACCTCCACACCAGCGCTGCGCGTTCGGATCCTGGTAAACGAGCTTCGCCTCACCGCTTGCCGCGGGGCCGACCTCGGCGGCGCGCGCCGTTACTTTGATATCGGCCTCGAGTCGCCCGCAGGGGTCCGAGTAGACTGCGCCCTCGTTGAACCCGACGCACGGCCGCACGACGTCGCGGACGACCAGCTCCCCCCGGAGCGCGGTGCAGTCGCTGTCGCTCCCCGCGTCCGGTGAGCGCTCGCAAATCTCCGCGTGCAGCTCGCTCAGCGTGTACGTCCCCGCGCCTGACGGAGGCGCGAACCAAAGCTTCGGGCTCGTCGCGGAGGCGACAACGACGACGCAGGGATTGCCGGATGCACAGCCATCCCCCTCGAACGTGACGTGACCTCGCGCGCCCATGAGCCACACGCCTCCACGCCAGGTCAGCGGCGGCGGTGGGCGCGAAAGTCGGTGGGCGTTTGCCCGGCGTGCTTTCGGAAGAGCGTCGAAAAGTGCTGTGGGCTCGCAAAACCGAGGTCGATCGCGATGGTCGTCACCGCCGCGTCCGTCTCGGCGAGGAGTCGCTCCGCCGCCTTGAGTCGTGCCGCCCCCACCTCCGCTTCGAAGGAGGTCTGCTGCTCGGAAAGCCGGCGCTGCAGGGTGCGCGGCGCGAGTCCGAGCTCGCGCGCGGCGACTTGGAGCGAGGGCGCGGCGAGCTGGCCGGCGAGGTACGCGCGGAGGCCACGGAGGAGCGCGGGCTCGTTCGAAACCTGCGCGCGCACGGCGGCCAGCGCCTCGGCACACGCTTTGGCATCGCGGCGTCCGAGCTCGGCGAGCGCGGCTTCGAGCGTCGTCGAGAACGACACCGGAAACGGCTTCGAGGCGATGTCGAAGAAGCCAGTGACAATCGCGCCGTTGACGCCCGCGGGACGGACGATCGCGGTGTGGCGGATGATTCTAGCAAGCGCCGCTTCGTGCTTTACGGTGTAAGCGGCGAGGATCTCGAAGGCCGCGGGCTCCACGGACTCGAGCTGCCCGAGGTCGACCACTGCGTCGTGCAGCGGACGATCGAGCTCGACCTCGAGCAAGCTCACGAGCGCGCGAATGTCGTCCGGCTCGGGCCGACCCCAGAGGACATAGCCGAAGAGATCGCGATCGAACGCAAAGTAGAACCACGTCTCGCCCGCAACGAAGGCGCCGCTGGGGTCGTCGCGGAACGCGGGGCGGCTTCGCTCTTGGAGCACGACCAAAGGTGCGGGCTCGCCGCTCAGAACGTGCCCACGACGAAGGCGCTGCCGCTGTGGGGCGTCATCATCGGCGTGAGGCGCCACGTCAGCTGCGGCGGCGGCGCCGCACGTCTCGCGGCCTTCGGATCGTCCTCGAGGAACACGGCGTGGCTGGGGACGCCGAGTGCGAACAGAAACCCACCGAGGGCTTGCGCGAGGCCACTGCCGACGAGCGCGACACGGTTCGCGGTCTCCTCGATGCAGGGATCGACCGGAAGAGCGTCAGAGCCCGACGGCGGCACGCACTTGTCGCGGCCGAGAAGATCAATCCACGGGCCGAAGACCGGCAGCAGCAAAATTCGATCGCCTTTGCGTGACGAGGCTGCGCCGAAATACGCCGTCGGAAGGTACGCGAGGCCGAGGAGGATCGAGCCTGCGAGGAGCGCAGGCATCGAGCGTGTGGACTCGACGTGGCCCCCACCGGGCACCTTGTCGCCGGCGCTGAAGGTGCCGCGCAGCTCGATCTTGTCGGTGGGCCGAAGCGGTACGGCGACCTCGCCCTGCGCCAGCTTGCCGCGCACCTCGGCGGTACCTTCGGGCGAGACCGCAGTGCCGGGCATGAAGCGTATCCACGTGGGCGGATCGGTCGGCATGCGCACCGCCGAGATGCGGTCGTCGGCGTCGAGCTCGATGACGTCGCCCGAGCCGAGGTGGTGAACGTAGAGATCGTGTGAAACCGGGATCGTGACTTTGTCGGCCGCAAGCACCGCGTCGGTCGCCATGGGGAGACGCTCTCTGTCGCGGATCACGGCGCGCGCTACGAGCTTGCCATCGCGTACGAGGCGCACCGCGTTCGGCGGGGTGGCGAAGCGCGTGACCTCGACTGTCGACGAGCACCCAGTGAGCATGGCGAGCGCAGTGAGGCACACGCAGCTGCTGAGCGAGGCGAGCCGCTTCACGTGCCCGTCCGCAAGTACACGACCGACGAGCCGAGGTGCCCGAGCGCGCGCGCCTCGAGGCAGGCCGGTGAGCCCGGCTCGACGATGCGGCAATCATCCGAGCGCCCCGCATAGACCGAGCATGGGTATTTGCCAGGTTGCGAGACATCGAGCGCCGCGCAGCGCTCGCCGGCGTTCTTCATGAACCGCCAGCCCGGAGGCGTGTCATCGAGCTCGGTATACAGCTCGAGAAAGCGGCGATCGGCCGCGTGCATGCGTTCGTCGTCGGTCTCGAGCAAGTGCACCGTGCGCGGCCCGTGATGGCAACACCGACCGCAGTCGACGCAGTCGCCACCATCGGCACGCGGCTGCCCCTGAAGAGGTGCGATCGGCATCGCCCACACACTAGCATCAGCTAGCGAGTCGCAACCGGAGCCGAGGTGCAGGCCCGACCGCCGAGCGCGAGCGCGAGGAGCGCGCACGCGGCGTAGGACGCGAGGCGCGACAGGCTCAGGGTCTCGTGGAAGTGAAAGATCGCGGGCGACGCGCCGGTCTCGCGCAGGGCGGCTGCCCATACGGCGATCGTCGCGACGAGGACCCCGCGTAGTGGACTATTGTCCTTCGCGAGCAGCGCGGCGCCGACGCCCGCGAGAAGGCCGACGATCCACGCGAGCTGAAAGCCACGGTCGAACGCGAGCCCCGAGAGAAAGGCTCCAAGGAGCGCGCCCGCAAACGCGCCGCCCATCGCGCGTCCGCTCCAGCCGAGCCAATTCACGCGCTCTCCGGGCGCGAGGTCCGCGTCGTCCGTTCGGCGCGCGCATCGGCGGTGAGTCGCACCAGCACCGGGTGCGCCCATTCGAGGAGGCGATCGAAGCCGGCCCACGATTCGGTGTACGTGAAGACCTCGTCGCTCGGATGCGAGTGATGGAAGGCATGGTAGCGCGCCGATGCGAAGCCCCAGCCGCGGCTCGGTGGTCCGAGCGCCTGCTTCCGCAGCGGCACTTCGCCCCACCAGCGATGCTGGTAGAGGTGAAAGAGGAGCGAGTGAACGAGCTTCATCGCGGCGCCCGCGAAGAACCCGACGTTGCCGGTGAGCAGCGAGAGCACGCTCAGCGCCGCCATCGAGACGAGGCTCGCGCTCACGTAGGTCGTGACTTCGTGGTCGTCGAGCTGCGGTGCGTCCTTCGCGCCGTTGTAGCGCCGGTGGTGCCGTGCGTGACCCTGCCGGTACCGCTCCCGATCGTGGTGCACGAAGTAGTGATCGAGCGTGTAGACGAGGTCCGACGCCACCAAGACCAGAAACCCCGCCCCTAAGACCGCCGCGTAGCTCGCCATCGCCAGTACCTCCAAGTGGTTCGATCACTGGACCACTAAGCAAGCGCCGCGCCACGTTCAATCGTCGCAAATGCGGCATTTCTCGGGCGATGGTGGGCACACCCGTTCACACCGGGCGAATGCGGGTTCGCCGCTCGCACACGTGGCGTGGGAGGTCGATCGACTTGGCGTCAGATCGAGAGCGGCCACTTGAGGCGCGAGAACTGCGGCGCCAAGCGCGCGAGGTCCTGCCGAACTTGGGTCGCCGGCGGCCGGAGCGCAGCGTCGCGACGGAGCGTCCAGAACAGCAGCTCGGCGAGGGGCGCCATACCGACGTGCTCCGCCAGCTCCTTGAGGAGCGGCGGGAAGCCGTCGTGTGCAATGTGCATCGAAACTTGGGCCAGCTCGTTGTCGGCCTGGAAGAGGATCCGCCCCGTGAGCGCCTCGAAGGCGAGGCACCCGAAGGCGTAGACGTCGGCGGCCTGCGGCGTGGGCTTGGCGCCCGCGGCGACGGCGCCCCACACCTCGGGCGCGCCATAAGGACCCGTGGCGCAGCCGGGTCGGATGTGACGACCAGCGAGACCGAAGTCGACGAGCACGGCGTCGGCGCCTTTACGGAGGACGACGTTCGACGGCTTGAGATCGAGGTGCCCAACGCCAACCGAGTGCATCGCCGCGAGCCCCTGGAGCACGTCGTCGAGGACGGCGAAGCAGCGCGCCATGTCGAGGCCACGTGACTGCACGCCGGCTTCGAGAGTCGCGCCTTCCACGAGCTCCATGACGAGGATCGGCTTGGGTCGCGCGGCGAGATCGAAGGTGACGAAGCGCGCGAGGTTCGGGTGCGACGGCACGGCGATCAGCGCTGACGCCTCGGCGCGGAACATGTCCATGAACTCCGACTCCGACAGCAGGCGCGCGGCGGAGGCCGAGTAGTCGGGGACCTTGAGCGCGAACTTCTCGGCTTCGGGATCCGACTTGTCCTCGACGCGGTTCACGAGAAACACCGAGCCCGAGCCACCGGCGCCGAGCGGCCGCACGAGGTAGAAGCCGCCAAGCGTGCGCCGCGCGGGCACCCACGCGGGCAGCTGCTCGGACGTGACGCGAGGCTGAATTTCGATCTCGAGCGATGCACGCTCGACCGCGATGGTCGTCAACCGACCGAGCACGAGCTCGACCACCGATGCGATCGCGAGCGGCACGTCGGTGACGAGCATCTGAACGCCGTTCGCGAGCGTGTCTTCCGACAGCGACGGCTCGGCACCCGAGACGACGCGCGCAACCTCGACCGACAGCGCCGAGTCCGGGACGACCTCGAGCGACGCGAAGGACGACGAGGCCGACGAGCCCGACGAGCCCGACGAGGCCGAGGCAAGCACGACCGAGGTGGGGCCCGCCATCGACGACGGCCCACTGCCGCCGGCGCCGGCGCGATCGGGATCGAGACGCGCGCGCGCACCGATCGAGAGCTTGGAAATCGACTCGAGCGCGGTCTCGAGCGACGCGAGGACGTTCGTCTCGCCTTCGTCGCCCACGAGCGCCTTGAGAGACGGCGCGGCCGCAATCGCCTTGAGCGCAGCCAAGAGACGCACGAGCGCATTGCGGAGCGCCTCGCCGCGGCTGGTCGTGTGCGGGAAGAGCTCGCGCGTGATGCCTTCGAGCGCGAGGAGCGACGGCTCGACTGCGAGCCGGCCAGCGCCGCTCGGTTGGCACGCCGCGATGAACTCGGAGTAGCGGCCCATCACGAGGATGAGATCGGGATCCATCGAGGCTTCGGCGAGCGTCGCGAAATCGGACGGATCGCTGAACGCCTGCGCGTTCAAGAGGAACACGTCGGCGACGTCGAGAGCGTCGGCGCGCACGAGGGCGTCGAGCGCACGTGCAAGCGCCGCGAACAGGGTGCGGCGAAGCACCTTCGGCGGGGTGGCCTCGAATCGGGCGAGGAGCGCCGACGCGATGCGAAACCACCGCTTGCGAAGCCGGTGCCCGCGCGCCGCGTCGTCCTGCGCGCCGACGTCGCTGTCGACGAGATGAAGCAGCGCGCGCAGACGCCGTAGGCGGAGAGTGGGGTGCCGCGGTCCCTTCGACGAGAGCCCCTCGGCGATGCTGCGGGCCGTGGACTCGCGCGAGAGGATCCACTCCGCGAGGTGCTCGCGGAGAGCGTCGAGCTCGGCGTCGTGTGCGCGGACGGCTTCGGTCGGGCCCAGCTTGAGCAGATCGCCGAGGACGCCGCGCTCGAGCAAGCTGATGTCGATGTCGCGCATGACCGCGAGCGAGGTGCGGCGCGCCATCGATCCGCCTTTGCCCTCCGCGCTCTCGTCCTCGTCGAGCGCGAGGGCGTCGAGCGTGTCGATCGCGCCACGCGCGGAGGCCATGATCTGCCTGGCCGCAGAGTAAGCGGCCCGCGCGCCCTGTGTCGCGAACACGTTCACTGCCCCTTCGAGCTGCTCACGGACCGACGGATCGTCGCGGCGATCACCGGCGAGATCGCGCTTCACTTCGCGTTCGAGCGAGGCGCGGCCGTCGTCTGTGACCTTGGCCGCATCGCGCTCCGCCTTGGCGAGCGCGGCGAGCGCGGTCTCGGCGGCGCTCTCGACGAATGGGACGCGGCCGAACTCGGCGAACAGCTCGGTCACGGCCTCACCGGCCTCGAACGGCGCGCGCGAGATGACCATGCTGAGCAGCGTGGCTGCAGCCTCGGGCTCCGCTTCGGCGGCGCGCGAGATGCCCCACACGAAGGCGGCGGCGACACCGGGATCGCGCTCGATGCAGCGGCCGCCGATCGCCGTGTTGGCAGCGCGCACCGATGCGTCGGGCATGACGGCCAGCATGGCGGCAAGCGAGGTGGATTTGCCGCTGCCGGTCGGCCCCACCACCA
>CAXSGV010000069.1:0-4437 GCA_964236615.1 uncultured Polyangiaceae bacterium | reverse complement strand
TCAGGTTCGCGCCGAGCGAGCCGAGGACATCGGTCTTCAGCTGCGGGACCCACGGAGCGATGAGGCCACGCGCGACCGCAACGTGACGCCACACGAGGGACTCTCGATCGTCGAGCAGACGCGCCCAAGCGTCCTTGATCGCGTCGCTCTTGAAGACGCGCATCGCATGATCGTCGCCCTGTTGCGCGCGCTTGCTGGCCTCGCGCGCGGCGCGCTCTAGAAGGCGAGCGGCGAGCCGGCGCGCCGGGAGTGAGCCCGTTGACGGTATGGAGATCCACTCGCGCGCAAGCTCACGCGCCGAGCAGAGCGCGAGGGCCAAAGGACCATCGGCGACGGCGCTCGACAGCGGCAGCTCGACGACGATGCCGACCCGCGCGCGCACGCCGGGCGCGTGGAGCCCCTTTCCGGCCGTGAGCGCCATCCGCGTAGCCATCGCGCAGAAGGTCTCCGCGTTGCCGACGTTCAGGTGACCAATCGCGCGGCGGCCAATGTCCTTCTGTTCGGGTCCGTTGGGGAGCGCGGCGGCCAAAGTATAGAGGGCGACGGCGGCCGCGGGCGGCGCGAGCCAATCGAGATCGTCGACGAGGCCGTGGGCAATCGCGGCCTGAACGCCCTTCGCGAGCGCCTCGGGATGAAGCCCCTCGAGCGGGCTCGGACCTTCGTCCGCGCTCACGCGGGCAAGCGTGGCCATGGACTGGCGCCAGGTCGAGCGGCGCTCGTCGCCATCGACCAACTTGTGCAGGTCGAGCAGACCGCTGACGTACGCCCAAGGACCCTTCACGGCCGCTGCCGCAGGATACACGGCATAGGTAAGTGGTGTCGAACGTGCTAAGAGCGGGCGCGTTCCCCATGGAGAATTACCCGTGATCCTGCTCGAAAAGCTCACCAAGCGGTTTGGTCCGAAGATCCTGTTCGAGAACGTCTCGATGCAGTTCGATCCGGGCAAGCGCTACGGCCTGACAGGGGCCAACGGCGCCGGTAAGTCGACGCTCATCAAGATGCTCGGCGGCGACGAAGACTCCGACACCGGGTCGATCGCGATACCGCACAACATGCGCCTCGGCGTGTTGAAGCAGAACCATTTCGCCTACGACAAGGAGCGCATCCTCGACGCGGTGCTCATGGGCAACAAGGCCCTGTGGGACGCGATGAGCGAGAAGGAGCGACTCCTTGCCGGCGAGGTCACTGACGAGATCGGCATCCGCCTCGGCGAGCTCGAAGGCGTCGTCGCCGACGAGAACGGCTACACCGCCGAGAGCGATGCGGCCGAGCTGCTCGAAGGTCTCGGCATCAAGGCGCCGCAGCACCAAGACCCGATGTCGAGCTTGCCTGCAGGTTACAAGCTTCGTGTCTTGATTGCGCAGGTGCTGTTCGCCCGTCCGGACGTCATGCTCCTCGACGAGCCCACCAACCACCTCGACCTCGAATCCATCCGTTGGCTCGAGACCTTCCTCATCGACTACCGCGGCACGCTCGTGGTCATCAGTCACGACCGCCACTTCTTGAACTCGGTCGCGACCCACATCGCCGACGTCGACTACCAGACCATCACCGTCTACACGGGCAACTACGACGACTTCGTCGACGCGAAGTACGAAAACCGTCAGCGTGCCGAAGCGCAGAACGCGAGCGCCAAGAAGAAGATCCAGGACCTCCAGTCGTTCGTCGACAGGTTCGGATCGCACGCGAGCAAGAGCAAGCAGGCGCAGTCACGCGTGAAGCAGATCGAGAAGCTCGAGGTCACCGAGCTCAAACGCTCGAGCCTCGTTCGCCCCTTCGTTCGCTTCGACTTCGAGAAGCCGAGCGGACGCGACGTCCTCCGTATGGAGGGCGTCAGCAAGGGCTTCGGCAAGAAGCAGGAAAAGAAGATCTTCGAGAACCTCGGCCTCAACGTGAACCGCGGCGATCGCATCGCGGTCATCGGTCCGAACGGTATCGGAAAGTCGACGCTGTTGAAGCTCATGGTCGGTACGTCCGCGGGCCTCGACGACAAGGAGGTCGTGCTGCCCGACGCCGGTGAGATCCGTTGGGGCCACGACACCTCGGTCGGCTACTTCGCGCAAGACCACCACGAGGCTCTCGGCGAGACAGCCAAGGGTCGCACTGCGTTCGAGTGGCTCTACTCCTTCGACAAGAACGCGACGCAGGAGAGTATCCGCGCGATCCTCGGCCGCCTTCTCTTCTCGGGTGAGGCCGCGCTCAAGCCGACCGAAGCGCTCTCCGGGGGCGAGGCCGCGCGCCTCCTCTTGTCGAAGCTCCTCCTCTGCAAGAACAACGTGCTCGTGCTCGACGAGCCGACCAACCACCTCGACATCGAGTCGATCGAAGGTCTGCTCGACGGCATCAAGCTGTTCAAGGGCACGGTCGTCGTCGTCAGCCACGACCGCCACTTCGTCTCCGAGGTCGCCACGCGCATCATCGAGCTCGAGCCCGACGGCGTGATCGACGAGACCAGCGAGAAGCGCAAACCGGCCATTTTGAAGGACTTCAACGGCACCTACGAGGAGTACCTCGAGAAGACCGGGCGTGATTACATGAGGAAGTAGTGGCGACGCGGACGCGCACCCGGGACTTCGCTCGCACGACGCTGCGTCCGCGGCACCGTCGTGTGGTTCGCGGGTTCGCCGAGGCGCTCTTCTCGCACGACGTCGTGGTCCCTTCGGACCGACTCGACGCCTTCGTCGAGGACGTCGATCAGTTCGTGAGCCCCGCGAGCAAGACGCTGCGCGCGGGGCTCTTGATCATGCTCGAGGTCGTGCGCTGGTCGCCGATCTTCGTGGTCGGAAAGCTTTCCCTCTTCGAGGACCTCTCGCTCGGGGACCGCACGCGCATGCTCGAGAAGATGGAGCGCTCACGCTTCTCGCCATTTTCGCTCATCTTCGTCGCGTACAAGACCGTGCTGACGATGGCCTTCTTCGAAGAGGCCGCGGACCTCGCGCAGCTCGGCTATCCGGGCGAAGAGCGCAAGCGCTACAAGCTCCTGCCGATCGCGCCGGTGAAGACGTGACGGGCGAGGAGAGCCGCGCGGGCATCGGGAAACCCCAGACGCTCCTTCGGAGCGAGGTCGTCCGCGGGCGCGAGCTGACGGCGCCCGTCTACGCGAAGGTCGATGTCGTCATCGTGGGCTCGGGGGCAGGTGGTGCGGTCGTCGCGCGCGAGATGTCGCGCGCCGGGCTGAGCGTCATCGTCCTTGAAGAAGGCGGGTACTACACGCCTGCGGAGTACGGCGCGATGTCGCCGTCGAACACCATCCGTCGCCTCGGCCGCGAAGCCGGGCTCTCCGCCGCGATTGGTATCGGCGACACCCCGCTCATCAGCACCCTCGCCGGCAAATGCGTCGGCGGCTCGAGCGTGCTCACGGGTGGCGTCTGCTTCCGGATCCCCGAGATCGTTCTCCAGGAGTGGTCGGGCAAGCTCGGTCTCGACAAGATGAGCGCCGAGGCGCTCGATCCGTTCTTCGCGGAGATCGAAGAGGCCATCCACGTCGAGATCGTCCCCGTGGCAATGCGCTCGCGGTCGACCGAGCTGTTCGTCGAAGGCGCGGCGAAGATGGGCGTCCACATGAAGAGCTTGCGCCGCAACACGAAGGGCTGCCGCGGCGCGGCGCGCTGCAACTTCGGTTGTCCGCACGGCGCCAAGATGAGCGTCGACATCTCGTTCTTGCCGAGCGCGCTCGAGCACGGCACGACCATTCTCGCCGACGCGCTCGTCGAAAAGGTCGATGTCGCCGGCGGGCGCGCCACCGGCGTGCGCGGACGGTTTCTCGATCAAGAGACTGGCGAGCCACGCCTGCCTTTCGAGATCCGCGCAAAGCTCGTGGTCGTCGCCTGCGGCTCGCTTCACACCCCGATCTTGTTGCGCAAGAGCGGCCTCGACGCGAAAGACATCGGCCGCCACCTCACGCTGCACCCGGCCTTCCGGGTGAGCGCGCTCTTCGACGAGCAGGTCGACGGTTGGGACGGCTCGCAGCAGAGCGTCTACTCCGATCACTACGAGGACGAGGGGATCACGCTCGTCGGTGTGTACAGCGCGACGAACGTGCTCGCCGCTGCGTTCCCAGGCGTCGGCAAGGAGCACCGGCGTCTCGCCTCGCAGATGGGAAATCTCGCCGTGTTCGGCGGCATGATTCACGACGACGGTGGCGGCCAGGTGCGGCGATGGCTGTCGCGCGAGCCGCTGCTCACCTATGCGATGAGCAAGCGCGATCGCGGCCGCATGTTCAGGGGCATCCAGATCCTCGGCAAGATGGCGTTCGCCGCAGGGGCGCGCGAGGTCATGCTGCCAATCTTCGGTACGACGACCTTCACGAAGGAGAGCGATCTCGAGTTCCTGATCGACTCCCCTCCCCGCGCGAACCGCGTCGAGTGCATGGCGTTTCATCCGCTCGGCTCCGCGAAGATGAGCGTCACCGATCGCGGGCGTCGTGAAGCCCACTGG
>CAXSGV010000068.1:0-19489 GCA_964236615.1 uncultured Polyangiaceae bacterium | reverse complement strand
AGCCTCGACGATCTCCGCGTGCCCGAGCGCGGCGCGAAGGTCCGGATCGCTCGCCTTCCACAGCTCCGTCACGGCCGCGAGCGGCTTCACGAGGTTCGCAAAGGGGATGAAGAACCAGCCGACCGACCAGCCCGGCGTGAACTGCATTCCATTGCGACCGAGCGCGGGAAGGTTCTTCGCGGCGCGGTGCAGCCAGAGGCAGAAGAACAGCGCGGCAGCGAGGCTCGCGACAACCGCGACGAGCCCGGCGCCGCCGACGATCAGGCTCGACTCGAGCGTGGGCTCTTCCTTCGCCATGTCGTCACCGAACGTGAGCATCGCGATGTCGAGCGCGAAGCTCGAAAAGCACGCGAAGCCGAGGGCGAGCGACGCGAGCACGAGCCGCGTGCCGAGCGGTGAGTACATCGGCGCGTGCGAAAAGGTGACCTGGTGACCTTGGCCATAGGCGGTGGGCGGGCTGTAGGGGTTCGAGTACATCACCATTTTCTCATTTCGGTAGGGAGAGCCCGGCTCGCGGCTTCGGTCGCATGAAATCGTCGCGGCGCCGGCCGAGGTCGCCTACGAATTGTCCCAGGACCCCGTTGTACGCCGACTCTCTTCCGATCCTTCCGCTGGTCTTCGTCGTCGCGGTCGCGATTGCGCTCGTTCTCCTTTACCGGGCGGCGCAGCGGGCCATCACGATCGCCGAGCTGGACGTCGACGATGGTGGCGTCCGCATCGTGCACGGAGGCATCGCGCCCGGCGTGCTCCGCGATCTCCGTGACGTGGCGCGCCGTCCGAAGATCATCGGTGCGCGGATCTACATCACGCGCTCCCGCGGTCGCGCCGAGGTCCGCGTCGTCGGCAACGTCAACGCGGACCAGGCCCAACGCATCCGCAACGTCGTCGGCAGCGTTCCGCTCGCGAAGCTGCTGAACGCGCACCGACGCTGAGACGCTGAGGCGCGCGGCTCGTCAGCGCTGCTGCATGGCGAAGCGAACCTTCGAGGAGTGTCCGTCCGCGAACGTCATACAGAAAAGCACCGTGTGCCATGGCAGCACGAGGACCAGCCACAGAAGATTCGCCGGAATCAAGTTGATGAGCGTCTTCATCAGCAGCTCGTTCCGCATGCAGCTCGGGCACAGCGTGAGCGTCTGTCGGCGCCAAAAGGCGAAGAACCAGATGAAGAGGAGAAACTGCACCATCGTGTAGCTCTTCATGCTCGTCGTCATTTGGTTGCACTTCGGGCAAGGCAACGCGGTGTCACCGTGCACGTGCTGCGCGGGCGGCGCGTAGGGCTGCGCGTACTGCCCGTAGGGCTGCGCCGGTTGCTGCGGGTAGCCCGGCTGCTGCCCGTACGCCTGCGCGTACTGATCTTGGGTCGGTGCCTGCGGCGGCTGCCCGTACGCTTGCTGTTGCGGCGCTTGCGGATAGCCGTAGCCACCTGCCGGCGGCGGCGCAGCATACGGATCGTGCCCATACGCGCTCGGTGGCGCGTAGCCCTGCGGCGCGCCGTACGCATCTTGCTGCGGCGGGGGCGGAGGGCCGTAGCCCTGCGGCGGCTGACCGTATTGCGCGGGCTGCGCTTGCTGCGGCGGCTGACCGTATTGCGGGGGCTGCGCTTGCTGAGGCGGAGGCTGTGGGACGCCGCCCGGAAACGAGGGCATCAGCGCGGTGCCACCAAAAGGCTTCGGACCCGGGCCGTTGCCTTGCGAGTCGTTCGACATTCGATCGAGCGTACGCGCGGCACGCAGCCCCTGCCAATCGTGATCAGAACGATGCGCCGAGACCACCGCCTAGCGCACGTTCACCCAGAAAGGCGCCTTCGAAGAACGCGTCCAACGCGCCCACCGAAAGCATTGCGCCGAGCGCGGGCTGGTAGTGAAAACGATCGCTTCCGACGATCGAGGCGCCGCGAACCTTCCAGTACACGGGGCCCGAGAACGCGCGGAGCGACGCGTACGCCGAGCGCGCTGAAGAAGGTCTTCCCGACGGTGAGACCTGCGCGGAGATCGGTCGCGGTGAGGAACGCCGCGGCGAGCGGATCGGCCTCGTCGGTCGTGCGTGCCGAAGAGAACGCGAGTGACGCGCTCATCAACAGAAACGGCGCCGCGCCGCGTCCGTCGAGAAGGCGCACGCCAACGCCCCCGAACGCCAGCCAGCCGGGGCCGATGGTGTGGCGCGAGCCGCCGTCGATCGCGAGGATGCCGCCCGGGGTGCCGCCTGCGCCGAGCTGGAGTGTCGTGCGGTCGTCGATGCGAACGTCGCCGCTCACGCTCACGCCGTGGCGCAGCATGGTCGTCGGGGCGGCCGCATCGTCCTTCCACGCTAGGCGCGTGGCGACATAGCTGTAAGATACACCTACGCGAACGCGTCGATCGGGCTCGCTGGCGCCCTGGCCCGCGTCGTCATCCCCCTTGCAACTACGAATGCCCGTCGGACCGACGGGCGGCGAGATGCCTCAGGCAAAGGCATCGCGCTCGGTCGCGCACGACGCGCTGACGGTGAGCGTGGCGAGAGTGACGAACGAGACGGCGAGACGCGCGCGAGAACCCATGGCGTCCACGATACCGGAGCGGCGTGGCCTTGCGTCGTGGCGAGAAACCAGCCGCTTCATTTCGCCGGCGCGTCCTCGTGAACAATCACACGCGTGCCTGGTTTTTCCGAGGTCGCATAGACGCCGTGCCATCCGGGTGGCAAGCGCGGCTCGCTCCATGCGAAGAGCGTGCGTGCGTCCTCCGGTGAGAGGTTCACGCAGCCATGGCTTCGCTGGCGGCCGAACTGCGAGTGCCAGAACGCGCCATGAAGCGCGTAGCTCCCCTGGAAGTACATCACCCAGGGCACGTCCTCGATCGAGTACGGCACGTCCGCCGCGACGTCGCCGTCCATGGTCGCTGTGATGTGCTTCTCGCGGATGCGGTAGACGCCTGGCGGCGTCGGGTAGTCGTGATCCTTGTCCTGCAGGTTGCGACGACCGGACGAGACGAGCGTGGCGAAGACCGGCACGTCACCCTCGTACGCGACGAGCGTCTGCCGCGTGAGATCGACGTCGATCCATTTCTCGTTCGGCAAGAGATCGGCGGGCGGCGTGGCCTTCACTGGAACCGTCATCTCGGCGAGACGCACCCAGAAGCCGCCGGTGGCTTCGTTGTAGGTGACGCCGCCGTTCGTGAAGGTCTCGCCCGTGAGCTCGACGGACGCGCGACGCGGCAGCGCGGGGAGCCAGCCGACCTTCTTCTTCTCGACGTCGATCGTGAAGCGCTGTGCGCCACTCTCCGATTTCGCGAACACGACGATCCCGCTGCCGGGCTTGCGTTCGCCACCATCGAGAAACACGCCGGCGTCGACAGAGATCGCCGCTGCTTCGGTACCGCGCACCCACAGACCGTGGAAGTCGGTGAGGAGAGGTTGGAGCACCACGCGATCGTGCGGCACGGCGAAGCCGCCGGTCGTGCGCCACCACTTCGCGTGCGCCGCGCGAAACTCCTTGTCGAGCGCGAGGTAGAAGCCACGCACCATCTTGCGAACGAGCACCCCGCGTCCGCGAAGCTCGGACAGGGCGGTCTTCGGCTTGTGCGGATCGATCGGGGGCGCAGGCTCCTTTGGCTCGTCGGCCGCGCTCGTCGTGGTCGCACCTTCGACGGCAGCGGGATCGGGGGTGCCCGCGTCCTCGGGTGCGGGCGGCGGCGGCACGAGCCAGGGCTCGTATTTTTTTCGGTCCTCGAGCGAGAGCACGCGGCGGTAGAGCGGCGTGCCATCGCTCAGGTTGTAGCCGTAACGGTAAGGCAGCCCGGCGTCGGTGTTCGGCGGGCCCGGTGCGAGACGCACGCGCGGGTTCTTGAGATCGAGCGTCGCGTATTTGCCGCACACGAAGCCGCCTTCGATGAGCTCGTACCAACCGTCGGTGCACTCGGCGTTGACGATCGGCTCGGGGATCACCGGGACCTTCGCTCCGTGGCGCAGGTAGCCAATGCGCGTGCCGGGCGTGCCCGCATCCGAGTCGGGCCACACCATCGTATCGAGAACCGAGGTCGCAAAGTTCATCGCGCCGATGCGTGGCCCGTCGTAGGTGCCACTTGCCCACGCCGCGCGCGCAGCCGCGACCGTTTCGGCGCGCGTATCCGGCGCACCCGCGTCGATGATCGCAACCGCGACCTGTGCATCCGGCGGGCTCGTGTCGGCGACGTCTTTTGGCTGCCCGTTGCACGACGCGAGCGCGAGCAGCGCCATCGACGCGAGCGAGGCACCCGCTAGCGCGGCTCGCGCGGCACGGCCCTCGCGCCCGGCGCCGGAGGTCGGACTGGAACGGAGGCGCATGGGGCGCATGGGGCGCATGCTCATAGCCTTTGTCGTGTCGCGACGCTGGAACTTTGCGACAGTGACGAGCGTGAAACTCTTCGCCCGCGGCGCCGCTGCCCTGTTCGTCGTCGTCGCTGCCTGCGGACGCACCGCTCCCGCCGCGCCCGCGACGTCGGCGGACGCATCGCCCGTCGTCGAAAGGCCTGTCGCTGCCACGACGCTCGACGGAGGCTTGCGTTGCGGCGCGCTCGAGTGCGAGTCATTTGAAACGCCGGAAGCGGCGTTCGCGCGCGTGCTCGGTGACAAACCGCGCGTGCTCGCGATCGGCGAGACGCATGCGCAGAAAGAGGCCGACGGCGGCAGCGTGCCTTCCTCGACGAAGCGCTTCAGCGACGCGTTCATCCCGTTGCTCGCCGGACGCGCCAGCGATCTCGTGCTCGAGCTTTGGATCGCGAATGGGTCCTGCGGCAAAGCCGAAAAGGCCGTCGCCGCCGCGCAGAAACCCGTCACCGAATCCCAAGCGCCCACGAACCAGAACGAGTTCATCGCGCTCGGCGACGTCGCGAAGAAGAGCGGCATCCGCCCGCACGCGCTCATCCCCTCGTGCGACGAGTACGCGCGCATCCTCGACGCCGGCGGCGGCGACATCGACACGATGCTCTCGATGATCGCGCGCCTCACCGCCCGCGATCTCGAGCTGCTCTTGGGGAGCCGCGCGGACGCGGGACCCGACGCGATGCTCCTCGCGTACGGCGGCGCGATGCACAACGATCTCGTGCCACGACCCGGTCGCGAAGCGTGGAGCTTCGGACCCGCGATCGAGAAGGCGACGAGCGGCCGCTACGTCGAGGTCGACCTCATCGTGCCCGAAGCGATCAAGGACACCGACGCGTGGCGGAGCCTCCCCTGGTACGCGCACTTCGACGACACCGCCCAGCGCATCGTCTCGCAGCACCGTACGTTGTTGATCACGCTGCGCCCGCGCTCGTACGTGCTGGTGTTTCCGAAGAGCACCTGACCGCGCGGTGAAGAATGCGAGGCGCTACTGGCAAACGCGGCTACTGGTAGACGAACCCCTGCCCGTCGCAGCTGCCTTCGTCGCGCGCACCCGACGGCGCACACACGACATCGGCCACGCCGTCGAGACCGTTCTTTGCGGCCTCCTCACGAAGGAGCTCGAGGCTGCGCGCTGCGCTGCCCGCGCCGGCGTGCAACGTGCCGGCAACCGTGAAGCCCTTCGGAGGCGCATCACCATGCATGTGGATCACGATGAGCGAAGGCTCTCGCGCAGCGCGCGGTGCGACCGAGCCGTTCTGCGCGTAGTTGACGGAGGAGCAGCCGACGAGCAGCGCGAGACCGATGACGAGCCCGAACGAAGCGTGAGCGATTTTCATCGCCTCCTTGCATAGCTGACTCGCCGAAACGCGGCAAAGACCGGGTGCTTCTTCGATTAGGCTTCGCACTCCGAGGGGGAGCTGCGGAACGCCTCGTAAGGCACGTACTTCGGCGCATCGAAGAGCACGTAGTCCGCGCCGTCCTTCTGAAGCTTGAATGGCTTGCCGTCGATGATGACGCGGCTGTTGTCCTTCGCATTGACGGACCAGCGGACCTCCTTCGACTTCCAGGTCGCGTTGCCCTGTGCCGAGATCTGGAGCGTCGAGGAGGTGAGCTTGCCGCCCGCCTTGAAAGTGAGCTTCGACATGTTGCCGTACGCGCCGGGCGCGGGACCAAAGAAGATCGTGTCGGAGGAGAGCGCGGCTTCGACGCCGGCGAGCTTTCCGTTCGTGTTGGTGAAGCCCGCAATGATCTCCTTGAAGGCGAGGTTCTGACCCATCTGCTCGACGAGCACGGTCTTCTTTGCGATCACGCTGGTGCGAAACCAGATCGTGTTGCGGACCTTCACGGCCTCGGTGAGCTTGTCGAGGATCGTCGTCTGGTACGCGTCGGCCTCGCAGACTTGATGGCGCTTGCGCGCCTCGGCCAGCGTGACGGCTTCGGCGAGCAGCTTCTCGCTCTTCTTGATGTCGTAGGAAGCGACCTCGGCCTCGTCACTTCCGGCACCGTCGTCGATGCTCGCGTCGGAGGCCGCTGCGCCACCGCAAGCAAGGGTCGAGACGGGAAATGCGAGGGAGAAGGCGAGGAGCGAAACGAGCTTTAGCTTCATTGTGTCCTACCTTAGAGCACATGGCGTACCATGTGCCCGATGACCAAATTTGCCGTAAATAGTGCCGGGTGCGGGGTACGTCCAGGTGGTGATGGGTCGGTCCTGGATCACATTCGACCACCAGGACGGGGCCCCCGATCGCGGGCCGACCACGTTAGGATTCCTTCGTGAGCTCGGAAGACCCCTCCATCGATCCCGCGGCCTACCGAACCTGCCCCTCGTGCGGCGGATCGGGCGGCGGTCCCTTTGGGCGTGCGGGTGGCCCGTGGGACAAGGACGACTACGAGTGTCCGCGTTGCGCCGGCGTCGGTGTCCTCGGCTTGCCCGTGTTGGCCGTCGACGATCTCGATCTCGCCGCGGAAGAAGTAAGCCCCCTCAGCCGCCCCGGCGTCGCGAAGACCACGCCGGCCAAGCAGCCCGCCCAGCAGATCGATCGCAAGCGCGCCGCCGGCGACGACGACTGATCACGCTCACCTCGGGGTGAGCAGCGCGAGCCTCCGCACGCCGGGCTACTTCTTGGGGAGGGCGGGGGCGTCTTCCGGGTCCATGACCATCGAGATGTCGCTGAACTCGTTGGCGTCGACCGTCGAACCGGTGAGGAGCTTTTCGCCGTCGCCGAAGCTGATGTCGATCGCGAGGCTGGTCGGCGCCTCGCTGTTCGAGCGCTTCGTGAGCGGAAATGCGTCGTGTGCCTCCTGTTGCTCGGGCTCGGTGGGGCGGCTCTCGTCGCCAGCGGCGCGGTACTTCACGAAGGCTTCGCGCGCGGCATTGCGCATCGTCGCAGCGTCGGGCCAGCGCTTGTCGGAGTCGAACATGAGCGCCTTGTCGATCACGTCGGCCACGCAGACGGGCACGTTCGGCGCGACAGCACGGATCGGCGGGGCGTGGTCTTTCATCGCCATCACGAGCTTCTCGGCCGAGCTCTTGGCTTCGTGGATCACGCGGCCGCTCAGAAGTCGAAACATCAAGGCGCCCACGGCGAAGAGATCGCTGCGCTCGTTGACGAGCTGTGGACGACCTTGCGCCTGCTCGGGCGGGAGGTACGACGGCGTGCCGAGCACGATGCCCGATGCCGTCGGGATGCCGCCGACAGCTGCGTCGCGCATGCGTGCGAGGCCGAAATCGAGCACTTTGATCTCGCCTTCGCGCGTCACGAACACATTGCCTGGCTTGATGTCGCGGTGAACGATGCCGGCCTTGTGCGCCGCTTCGAGCACGCCGAGCACTTGGTCGGCGACGGCAAGCACGTCGCTGACCGGGAGCTTGCCGCCTGCGCGGTGAAGCGCTTGCTCGAGCGACTCACCTTCGAGAAGCTCCATGACGAGGTAGACCGCGCCGTCGCTCGCGACGTCGTCGTCGAGCACCGAGACCGCCCCCCGGTGATTCACGCGGTTGGCGGCGTAGCCCTCGCGAAGAAAGCGATCGCGGATGCTCTCGTGTGCGGCAAACTGGGCCTGGAGCATCTTGATCGCGACGCGCTTCCCGTTGCGATGCGTGGCGACGTAAATGGCCGCCATGCCCCCCATGTCGAGCACGCTATCGAGGTGCCATTTGCCGTTGAGGGTTTGTCCTACGCGCTCTTCGGCCAGGGTGCGGGGGTCGGAGCGGCTCATTTCAGCCTTCGAAAGTGCCCGCGATCGCCCGCCGGTGCAAGCGGCCTGCGGTGCCGTCGCCCGAGGCCGGTCTCTCACTACGCGGTCGCCGCGCGCTCGCGTCCGGTTTATGCTCGGGCTCGAATGAGCGACTCACGACGGCCTCCTCCGCCTCCGTCGCGACCGCCGGACGGCAATCCAACCGCGCTGTTGCCCCCGCCGCGCCCGGTTCCGCGCCCGGCATCAGGTCCGCCGCGCATGCCGGTGAGCGCGCCAATTCCGCCGCTTCCGTCGCGCCCTTCGGCCCCCATGCCGCCCCCGCGCCCGTCCGTACGTCAGCCCTCGGGTGACTGGTCCAACGGGCCGACGTCGTCGCCTTCGCCTTCCCAAGCGTTCGCGCCCGCGCTTGGCCCGCGCGATTCGGTGGTCGATCTCGCGGAGGTCGACGAAGTACCGACGCGCACGAATCTACAGCGCTGGCCCGCGACCACGCCGCTTCGTCCACTCATCGACATTGCGCAGCCGCAGGTGTCGCTGACCGTCGAACGCGAAGGTGGCAACATCGTCGAGCGATCGATCGTGCATGAAGGCGACGTCTGCCGCATCGGCACGCACGCCTCGAACGACCTCGTGCTCGAGGATCCCGCGGTCTCGCGCTTCCACTGCCGGCTCGCGCTCGACTCGCACGGCTGGCGCGTTCAGGACACGGGCTCGCTGAACGGCACGCGACTCGAGAACCTCCAGATCATCGACGCGCTCGTCCCGAGCGAAGCCGTCCTCACGATTGGCAACTCGGTCGTCCGAGTTCGCTCCGGCGATACTGGCGCGCGCACGCTCGTTCCGATGATGCCGTCGTTCGGCTCGCTCACCGGCACCGGCCGCGCGATGCGCAAGCTCTTCGTGATCCTCGAGAAGGTCGCGCAGAGCGAGATCAACGTCTTCATCAACGGCGAGAGCGGCACTGGCAAAGAGCTCGTCGCCACCGAGATCGTCCAGCGCGGCGCGCGCGCGGAGAAGCCGTTCGTCGTCGTCGACTGCGGCGCCATCTCTCCGACGCTCGTCGAGAGTGAGCTGTTCGGCCACGTGCGCGGCGCCTTCACCGGCGCCGATCGCGATCGCGTCGGCGCGTTCGAGGCGGCCGAGGGCGGCACCGTGTTCCTCGACGAAATCGGCGAGCTCCCTCTCGCAGTCCAGCCGAAGCTTCTTCGTGCGCTCGAACAGCGCGAGATCCGCCGCGTCGGCGAGACCCGCGCGCGCAAGGTCAACGTGCGCGTGCTCTGCGCGACCAACCGCGATCTCGAGCGCGAGGTGAACAAGGGGAGCTTCCGCGAGGATCTCTACTTCCGCCTCGCGGTCGTCACGGTGCGCGTTCCGCCGCTGCGCGAGCGCATCGAAGATCTGCCGTACTTGATTCGCTCGTTTTTGACCTCACTCAACGCGCCCGACGAGGAGCACCTCTTTCCACCCGAGGTCCTCGAAGAGCTCGCGAAGCACGAGTGGCCGGGCAACGTGCGCGAGCTCCGCAACTACGTCGAGCGCAGCGTCGTGCTCAAGACCGCGAAGCTCACGATGCGCGCGCCCTCGGCCTCCGTGACGAACGAGACGGGCGGCAGCGGTCCACGACCCGTCGACGTCAGCATCCCGTTCAAGGTCGCGAAAGAAACGCTCATCGACGCCTTCGAGCGCGCGTACATCAAAGCGCTGCTCGAAGCGTGCGGCGGCAACATGACCCGCGCAGCGCGGCAGGCCGGCATCGATCGCATGTACCTTCACCGCATCGTGCAGAAGCACGGCTTGCGTGGCGGCGGCCCGCCTTCGGCGCCGAGCACCCCACCCGGCGACGGCTAAATCACGGTTCGTTCCGAACCTAGATTTAGGACGACCCTACTGGGCCGCTGGCCCCTCAAACCTGCGGTTTGAGCCTCCCCAAGGTCGCCTGCGGCGATTCGTGCTGCGCACGATAAATCAGAGGGGAATCAACCTTCGCTGCGCGTCTCGACGGGGCCGGCGGTGACCGCCGCGGCGGTGCGGACGCCCGGGATCTTCGTGGGCTCCGTGAACGTGACCTTCGTGGGCTCCGAGCCACGCGAGCGGCGCGCGAGGGTCTCGATCTCGGAATCGACACTGGCCGAGGGGCTCTCGTCTTCGAAGCCCGCATCCGCGCAGCAGCGGAAGCCCGTCGAGTAATCGTAATAGACGGGCGAGTGCGCCGTCGTGCGGTAGTCGCAGCCGTCGCCGTTGAGCGACGTGTCGAGGTAATAGCCGCCGCGGAAGCTGCCGTCGTCGGTCCACTCGTGGACGTTGCCGACCATGTCGTGCACGCCGAAGCCGTTGGTGCACTGGGCCGCTTCGCCCGTGAGCTCGACGGTGCCCGACTGCTGGTTGAGCGCGGGATCGTTCAGCGTCCGCGCCGTGTGCTCGCCCGAGTGGAGCTTGTTGATCGGCGACGTGCGGTTCGTGTCGACGCAGGCGTTCGCGATGCGCGAGTCGCCGTAGGGGAACTTCGTCTGCTCGGGGCCCTTGCAGGCCGACTTCCACTCCTGCGCCTTGCAGAGGCGCTTGCCCGACGCGCCGCACGCGGCCTTGGCTTCGACCATCGAGATGTGCGCCTGGGGCGTGACGCCGGGGCGCGAGACGGCGCGGACGTGGCGGCCGTTGGGGTTCTCGAACGCGCTGAAGGGGGCCTCGGTGCCATTCTCACGAATCTCGACGAGCGAGCCTTCGTACTTGTCGACGCAGCTGGAACCGACGAGCGCCATGTTGCTGGGGCAGCCCTTGGTGATGAGGTCCTCGCGACCCACGCTGTTGTTCGTCGACGAGACCCCCGCCATGCCGGGCGCGGTGGTCACGAGTGCCGCAAAGGCAACCAGACCGCCGAGCAACGAACCGAACCGCGGGAGTTTGAGGGTGAGCACGGGACTCCCCTATCCACGGATGGTGCCACCGCGCGTACGCAGTCATTCCGGTGACTTGCGCAGTTGGGCACAGAGGACATGAGTACTCACTTCGAGGACATCGGTCCTCTTTTCGATCTCCGCGGAACTATTCACATAGACGGCGGTTCTGCGCAAACGTGCGACGATGTAGCGCGTGTGGGTCGCCCGCCGCGTGCTCCTCTTCTTGTTCCTCGCCAGCGCCTGCCAGCGCACGGAATCGGTCGCGCCAACACCACCTACGTCCGCCCCAACCGGATCGGTCTCCTCTCCTCTCGACGTGGCCGTGCCCATGCCCGTGCCCATGCCCGTGCCCGTGCCCGCTCCCCCTCTCCCCTCCATCGCGACCGACTGGTGCACCGCGGGCATGCTCGGTCTCGACGAGGAGACCTGCTACCTCCTCCCCGCCCGCTCCCCTACCCCCACCCCCGAAGCGCCGTCCGCCCCCGCGCTCGTGATCTACCTCCCCGGTATCGTCCCGCCGGTCTCGCCAAACCCGCAGCTCGAGAACGTCGACCGCATCGTGCACGACGTCGCGACCGCGCGTGGCTTCGCCGCGATGATCCCGCGTGGCCGACGCGGCATCGGCCCGCCGCACGCGAAGGACTACTACGCGTGGCCCACCAACGCCGCCGACTACGCTGCCTACGCGCCCGCGATGATCGCGCACTGGCTCGACGCGAAGCAGCGCCTCGAGCGCGCGCTCGGTCGTCCGTTCGAGCGCCTCTACGTGGCGGGCTCCTCGAGCGGCGCGTGGTTCGTCGTCGCGCTCGCGTTCCGAGGTGCGCTCGCCGCCGACGGATGGGCGGCTATCTCGGGGGGCTCGCCCGGCACGTGGACCGCGCGCGACCTGACAGCGCGCACGCCGAAGCCCTTTTACATCGGCTTCGGCGCGAACGATCCCTCAGCGGCCGACGGCGCGCGCGCGCTGACTGCGCTTCTGCGCACCGCAAGCTGGCCAGTCGAGGCGCACGCGCATCCCTTCGGTCACGGCGCGCGCGCGATCTACCTCGAAGAAGCGTTCGCGACGTGGGCGCGGTGATCGACCATCAAGCAGCGATCTTGAACCACGTCGATGCCCGCCGCCGCGAGCTTGGCGGCGAACGCGTCGTTCCGAATCCCGAGCTGCAGCCACACCGCTTTGGGCTTCTTCGCGAGGAGGTCGTCGAGGTGCGCTTCGAGGTCCGTCGGGCGTCGGAACACGTCGACGAGATCGATCTCGCCCGGAACGGAAGCGAGCGTGCGGTACACCGGCTGCCCGAGGATCGTCGTCACCTCGGGGTAGTAGACCGGCACCGGAATGACCTCGAGTCCCGCGCGCGCGAGGTACTGGGCCACGTAAAACGCGGGCTGGTCGGACTGCGCCTCGGTCTTGATGCCGAGGACCGCGATCCGGCGGGTGCGGGCGAGAAGATCGGAGATGCGCTTCGGGTCGTCGAGGATCACGGGGGCATGGTAACTCTCCCGCCGTGAACCGCATCCACCGTCCGTCGTTTGCCCCTGCTGCGCGCGCCGTCGCGGCCGTGCTTTCGCTCGCCTGCGTGACGCTCACGAGCGCGGCGTGCACGACCTCCTACCGCATGAACGCGGGCATGACGGCCGCCTACCCGCCCGACAAGAAGTCGTGTGACGAGGCGGCGATCGTGCTCCTCAAGAACGACGAGAAGTCCGACGAGTGGGACGAGATCGTCCCCAAGCTTCGCCGTGATTGCGGCGCGAGCTCCGGCGGTGAGTGCGGGTTCCTCGGCGAGATGTACCTGTCAGGCTGCGGCGTCCCCCGGGATCCCCAGCTTGCCGCAGCGTACCTCTTCAAGGCGTGCAACCTCGGGAGCCACGCGTCGTGCGGCGAGCTCGGCGTCCTCTACGATCGCGGCCTCGGCGTTCCCGAGAACCCGCCTCGAGCCGTCGAGCTCTGGTCGATCGCGTGCGCCAAGGGCGATCGCGACAGCTGCCGAACCGCCGGGGTCGCGCTCGCAAACGGCGCTGCCGGCGTGCCGCGTGATCCTGAACGTGCCAAAGCTTTGATCGCGCGCGCGTGCAAAGCGGGCGATGACGTTGCATGCAAGTTACAAGTGAAGTGAACGCGAGCACCGGAGTGAGCACATGAACCTTGGTCGCGTTGCCTCGCTCGGTTTCATCGCGGTGTCGACCGTCACCTCCGTGGTGTGGCTCGAGCACGTTCGCCCCGCGCCCACGCACTCGACGAACGACACATTCGTGCGACCGGCGAACGACCGGCGCGCGCCGCGTGCCGAGCCGCCGAACGACCCCGCCGAGCTCGCGCGCCGCGTCGCGGAGCTCGAGACCTTCACCCAGCTCGAGGCTGAGGGTATTGGCGACGACAACAAGCCGAGCGCTGGTTACAAGGCTTTCGAGCGCGTGGTCGCGGTCGCGCGGCGCGAGCAGCTGTTCGCGCTTCTCACGCATCCGAAGGCTGTCGTGCGCGCCTACATAGCGGGCCACATCATCGATGCGATGCCCCTCGGCGACATGCCGCGCGTCGCTCCACTACTCGCCGATCGCACACCACTCTGGACGCGCGGACCGGGGTGCGGCGGGAAGTACACGACGGTCGGCGAGATTGTCGCGGACGGTCTCGCGTTCGCCTACCCCGAGAGCAAGCCGCTCCTTGCGGAGGCGGCGCAGAACCCCAAGCTTGGAAGCGGCGTGCGCGTCATCGCCTTCGATGGCCTGCGGCACGAGGAGCCAGCGTCGGGCTGGCTCGCCTCGAAGGATCCGCTCTTCGTCGCCAGAGGGATCCGCGACATGGCCAAGGTGCCGAACGCGCTCGTCCCCGGACCGCTTGCGGACCACGACGACGCGTTCGTCCGCGCAACCGTCGCGCAGGCGCTCGAAATGGAGATGTCGCCCGGCGCTCTCGCGCTGCTTGCTCACCTCGCGCGCGATCCCGACGCCGACGTTCGTGGCGCCGCTGGTCGCGCCTACGCCAAGCGGATCGACGGCGACACCACGCTCGTTACCGCGCTCCTCGCCGACCCGGATGTGACGGTTGTCGAGGCCACGGAGATGGGGCTCGTGCAACGCCACCACCCGAGCGCGCTCGGGCTGCTCGCGGCGCCGCTTCTCCTCCCTCGCTGCGCCCCCTCCAATGCGGCGCGCCCCTGCGCGTCGATCGAAGCGATGCGTTTTTTCGGTCTGGGTTTCCGCAAAGACGAGGTCGTCCCCGCGGGGCTCGCGACCGTGAAGAAGCTGAAGACGCGAGCGTACGAAGACGAGGTCCGTACGCGCGCCGCAGCTTGGCTGGAAGACCGCAGCACGAGCCCGTTTTAGGCTCGTAACGCTTTCAGGTCGCGGCGGTTGCGGCCGCGACGACCGGCGGGCGCACCACGAGAACGGAGCGATCGGTGTGGTTTACGATCTTCGCCGCGGTGGTCCCGAGGAAGCGATCGATCACGCCGTAGCCGTGTGAGCCGATGACGATCAGATCGACGTCGCGCTCGGTCGCCTCGCGGCAGATCGCTTGCCACGGAACGCCGAGGAGCACCTCGACGCGCTCGATGAGGTTCGTGGGCACGGTGGCCGCGAGCGCCTCGATCTCGGTGCGCGCCTTGTTCGCGAGGATGTCGCTGAGGTTGCCGTCGACGTAGCCGAGCACCGACGACGGAAGCTCGGGCGGGAGCCCGACGGAGTGGAAAAGCACGAGCTTGCAGTCGGGCATCGCCGCAGCGATGCGCACCGCAGTGTCGAGCACGGAGCTGGCGCGCGATGAGCTATCGAGGGCGACGAGAATGCGCTTCATGATCGGATGGTAGCGCACGTGCACCCGGCAACGCGCGTGCCGTGTGGCAGAGCTTCAACGCCTGGTTAACGTCGCCGCATGAAGAAACTCGTGGGGGTCACTCTCGCCGGTCTCGCGGTGCTTTTCATCGTGTTGTTCGCGCAGGGGAGGACGGGGCTCACGAGCCCGGCAGCGGTGGTGGTGCCGCTCACCCCGGAGAAGAAGACGTGCGTTCATCTCAAAGAGCTGTGCACGACCTCCGAGCAGCAAGTCGACGTCGACGCTTGCGAGAAGAAGCTCGAAGACACGCGCAAGATGTCGGGCACGCCGTCGCTCGAGCGTTCGGAGAAATGCATCGAAGAGAGTCAGACCTGCAGTGCGGCCGCAGGCTGCATGGCGGGCGGCGCAGGCATGGGCACCGTCGGCGAGCTGCTGAAGGGCTTCGGCAACGCGCTTTCGCGCTGATGCGGCTATCCTTCGGGGCATGACGACCACGCCGACCGAGAACCGGGGGCCCGCTTCCGAAATCGCGCCCGAGACCAAGCAGCCGGGCCTCCCGACCATCGACGTGAACGAGTACGGCGGCAAGAAGGAGGGCGTTCGCCAGAGCACGAACCGTCGCCTCTTCATGCAGCTGCTCGCGTTCGATGTCGCCGCAGGTATCTCGGCGGGCGGTCTTGCGAAGCAGCTCGGCAGAACGCTGCGCGAGAAGAAGATCCCGGGCGTCGTCTACGCCGACACGATGAGCCCACGCGGCCTCGGTCTCCTCACGTGGAGCGAAGATCCGGCGTGCTTCGTCACCGACGTTCGCCCGCTCTTCGACGGCGAGCTCTTGAAGGACGTGGTGCTTCGCCCCGAAATGGCCATGATCGGGCGCAGCTACAGCACGGGCCACGAGCCTGAGCTCGAGTTCTCACTGCTCGAGCGTCCGATCAAGAACGTGCTGACCGAGGCCTACCCGTGGCACGTCTGGTATCCGCTTCGTCGCACGGGTGATTTCGCGAAGCTCGAGCCCATCGACCAGAGCCACATCCTCCGCGAGCACGCGACCATCGGAATGGCCTACGGCGCGCAGGAGCTCGCGCACGACATCCGGCTCGCGTGCCACGGGCTCGACGTGAAGGACAACGAGTTCGTGATCGGCCTCGTCGGCAAAGATCTCCACCCGCTCTCGCACCTCGTGCAACGCATGCGCAAGACGCGCCAGACCTCCGAGTTCATCGCGCAGATGGGCCCCTTCTTCGTCGGCCACGTCATCGAGCGCAGCGCGGGCACCTAAATTTTAGTCAGCTCGCCGACGTGTACTTCCCGATGGCGCGGAGCCACACGAGACGCGAGGCGACTGCGAACACGATCGACGCTGCCACGGCGCCGACGAGCGCGTGAGCGGGCAGCGTGCCGAGCATTGCCTGGGCGGGGTACGTGGTCATCAGCGCGAGCGGGATGACGAACGTGAACACGACGTGCAGCAGCCCGCGGAACACCGTGCTCGGCCAGCGCGCGGCGTCGAAGATCGAAGTGAAGAGGTAGGTCAGGTTGTCGATGCGCACGACGTAGAACGCGGCGCTCACGGTGAGGATCCACAGCGCGTAGAGCAGCACGATCGCGGCGACCAAGAGGACGCATGCGACCGCCAGCGCCGAGATGGACGGGACGCGTCCGAGATCGCGGAACGCGTAGACGAAGATTGCGATTGCCGTCAGCACGTTCACCGCGCGCCAGGGCTGGAAGCGCGCGGTCGAGAGGAGAAACTGCGCGTCGGCGGGCTTCAAAAGAACGAAGTCGAGCGTGCCTTTGCGCACGTGCTCGACCACGCTCGTAAGGCTCGGGTTGATCGCGCCTTCGAGCACGCCCTGTAGGAGCGTGAACCATCCGGTGACGAGCAGCGCTTCACCGAACTTCCAACCGGCGACCGTGTCGCGCTTCGAGAACACGACCAGCAGTGGAACGATCGCGGTCGCCGCCCAGAAGATCTCGATCGCGCCGTCGATGAGGAAATCGGCTCGGTACTGCAGCGACAACAGCGCCGACGATTTGAGCTGCACGCCGAGGAGTCGAAGGTAGCGGGCGACCTTCATCCGCCGTAGGCCTCGAAGCGCTTCAGACCACGACGCCACACCACCATCGTGACGAGCAAGCCAAGCGCAACGTGAAGCCACTGGCGCCCGAGCATCTCGAGAGCGAGCTCGCGCTGACCTTCGTAGGCGCGCGTCATGAGCTCCACCGGCAAGCCGATTTGGTAGCGAAACGGCAGCACGTCGCCCATGGCGCGCACCCCGGCGGGAAAGAGGCTGACCGGCACGATGTACCCGCTCATCACGAAGAACGCGGCGAGGTAGATGTCCATCACCTTGGCGCTGCTCTCGATGTAGAGCGCGAGGCACCCGATCGAGAGGTTGATGAAGAGCGTGACGAGCCAGCCGCCGAAGAGCGACACGACGAACATCGCCCACAGCACGGGATCGGTCGTGAGCTGCGCTTTGCCGAGCGTCGCGAGCAAGAACGCCGCCACTGGGATCGCGACGATGAGGCGCATAGGCATCGCGGCCACGTTCTCGACGGCGTAGGTGAAGAGCGGGTGCACGGGCCGAAGAAGCCGCATCGAGAGCTTGCCCTGACGCACGTCCATGCTGATCTCCCACGCGGCCCAGGAGCCCGTGAGCTGGCGTACGACGAAGGTCGCCAGGAAATACGCCGTGAGCTCGTCCTCACCGAAGCGGCGGCCGTTTCCTTCGATGGGTGCGTCACGCGCGACCGCGGTCCACAGGGCCAGCATGATGAGCGGCATCGTCGTGGCGAACACCCACACGAGGAGCTCGGCGCGGTACGCCACGGCCTCCGCAAACCCAACGCGCAAGAGCGCGGGGAGCGAGCGCACGGTGTTGCGCAAGCTCACGGACGGCTCCGATCGAACAGCTCCTTGATGACCTCCTCGAGCGGTGGATCTTGCACTGTGAGATCGACCACGGGGAGCTGGGCGAGCGCACGGCTGACAGTCTGGCTCACGAGATCGCGCGCGACTTGGAGGACCGCTTCACCGTCCTCGTGCCGCACGACCGCGCCGAGCACCTCGAGGTCGGCCCTTTGCACGGGTCGCTCGAGACGCAGCACGATGCGCTTGTCGGGTCGCACGCGCTGGGCAAGAACGTCGAGGCTGCCGTCGTAGGAGATCTTGCCGCGGTCGATCACGATCACGCGCGGGCAAAGCGCAGTGACGTCGTCCATGTAGTGGCTGGTCAAGAGCAGCGTCGCGCCGTGCTCCTCGTTGTAACGCTTGATGAAGCCGCGGATGGTCGACTGCATCGACACGTCGAGGCCGATCGTGGGCTCGTCGAGAAAGAGCACCGAGGGGCGATGAATCAACGTCGCCGCGAGCTCGCATTTCATCCGCTCGCCAAGCGACAGTTGGCGTGTCGGTTTGCGCAACAGCTCGCCGAGGCCGAGCAGCACCGTCAGCTCGTCGAGGGTCTTCTTGTACTGCTCCTTCGGCACGTCGTAGATCGCGCGATTGCGCTCGAACGTCTCGGCCGGCGGCAAATCCCAGAGGAGCTGCTGCTTCTGCCCGAGCACGAGCATGATCTTCTTGAGGAACGCGTCGTCGCGCTGGCGAGGCTCGTGGCCGTCGACCCTGACCTCGCCGCTCGTCGGGTGAAGAAGCCCCGAGAGCACCTTGAGCGTGGTCGTCTTGCCCGCGCCGTTGGGGCCGAGGAACCCGACGCGCTCGCCGCGCTCGATCGAGAACGAGATGCCGTCGACCGCGCGCACCTCGGTGTAGCGGCGATGAAAGAGGGCCTTGGCTGCCGCGGCGAGGCCGGGGCTGCGCTCGTGAACGCGGTAGTGCTTGTGCAGGCCGTCGACGGAGATCACGTCACCGTCGGCATACTCGCGATCGCGTCAGGTTCCGAAGCCGATTTCGACCCAGGAACGACGCGCGGCGGCGCGGGCGCGGGCCTCTTCGACGGTGGGCGGCGCGCCGTCGAGTGAGTCGAGGCGGTGAACGCCGCTGGCCATGCGAGCCTGACGCGCGGTGCGGAAGGCCTCGCGGTAGCGCTGCTTCAGCTTGCCCGTCGTGTCTTGGTCCATGCGCTCGATCCAACCGCGACGCGCCCCGCCGTAAGCGGCCGGACCGACGTGGAGCTCGGCAAGGACGGTCGAGATCTCGGCGCGCGAGGGCTCGGCGCCGAAGTCGAGCATGGCTGCCGAGATTTCGGCGAAGCGCTCGAGGGTGATGCCTTGAATGGGCTCGAGGATCCGCGACGCGGAGGTCGACGCAAGCTGGCGCGCCATCTCTTCCTCACGCTCACGCTCGGCGAGGAGACGTGCGCGATCGAACTCCGGGACGAAACGGATCTCGTAGCTGCCGTCGGCTTTCAACGAGAGCGTCGAATAGATCGACTCGAAGTAGCGCTCGACGAAGGTCCAATGCGCTTCCGAGGTGAAGCCAGCGGCGACGGCGGCGCGCTCGAGCGGCATGCCGCTGCGTTGTGCGTCACGGATGAACGCGCGGCGCGTGAAGAAGCCGACCGGATCGTCGGGGTGAAGCTTGGCGAGATCGAGGCCGTGCTTCTGGCAGTCGCGCACGTAGGCTTTGATGCGTGCCCACTGGCGCTCAGCCTCGCTCGTGTACGCCGGCGGGGCCATCGACGGCGGCTGCGTCGGAGGAAGGTTCGGGCTGCGGCGAAAGAGGCGTCCGAGGCTGGCTAGAATTCCCATGGCGAGAGGAACAAGAGCAAGCGGCGGACCACCGCAGGCTGTCCGCCAGCGGCCGCCCAAGCGTATCCAG
>CAXSGV010000067.1:11044-19489 GCA_964236615.1 uncultured Polyangiaceae bacterium | reverse complement strand
AGGCCGAGCGCGCGAGCACGGTCCGGATCATCCACTCGGCGCTTCGCGTCGCCTTGTGGAGGTAGACCTGCTGGAACATGAAGAGCCGCGCGAGAAGGAACGCCTCGATCGCAGGGAGCCCCTTCGCGCCGTCGATCGCGAGCGCAGGTGCGAGCTCCGAGCCGTCGGCGGTGGGGGCGAAGCGGAGGCTACGGAGCAGCCAATCGAGATCGTAAACGCCGTAACGAACGCCAGTCGAGTGCGCGTCGCGCAGGAGGTAGTCGCAGCGATCGACGTCGAACGTGCCGCTTACCGCCTTGGCGAGGAAGGGCAGCGGGTGCTCGCCGCGAACGAGCGCCGCGACGCGCTCGGGCATTGCCGGATCGAGCGAGACGAGGACCTTGTGCACGCCGGTGGAAGGATCGAGGACCACGCGCTCGGTCCACTCTTCATGGTGTGGCGTTCCGGGGATCGAGTCCTCGAAGAGGTGCGACAGCGGGCCGTGACCCACGTCGTGGAGAATCGCCGCCGCGAGCGCGTCGCGTGCGCGATCGGACGTGACCTGCTGCCAGAACGGGAGCGCGCCCTGAATCGCGCGGAGGCGCTGGAGGAGCAGCTTCATCACGAACGCGGAGCCAACCGCGTGCGCAAACCGCGTGTGCTCGGCCCCCGGAAACGCGAGCGACGCGACGCCGAGCTGACGCACGCGGCGGAGACGCTGAACCTCGGGCGTGTCCATCAGTCGCGCGACGACGTTCTCTTCTTCGGTCTCGAACGCGACGAGACCGTGCACCGGATCGCGGAGGATCACGCGCCGTCCCTCGTGTGCACGAGCGTGCTCGCGCCTTTGCTGGCAAGAATGGCTTCGCGCGTGACGATGCCCGTCGTCTCGAGCCCGTCGTCGCCGAACACGCGCACGGCAAGCGGCCCGCGCGGCAGCGGGATCACCGCTTCAGCGTCGGCGGGGATGGGCCGCGTTTGCGGCCGGCGCTCCGAGTGCCACGTCGTCACGAACGCTTTGCCGGGTGAGAACCGCGGGTCGATCGCCCATGCGAGGGGCTCCTCGGGGGTGACGAGCGCGATCGAGAGGCGCTCGCTCGATGGGCGGCCGAGGCGCAGGACGGGACCCGCGCGATCGACCGCACTCTGCGCTGGTCCGCCGCAGCGCTCGACAGACAGACCGGCGCCGGCACGAAGCAGGCGCGCGCGCGTCGTGGCGATCGCCGTGAGCCCCTTGTCACCGAGGATCGCGCGGCGGCCGAGGACGTGCGCGGCTTCGCCCGTGGTGCCGCTGCCGGCGAAGAGATCGACGACCGTGTCGCCAGGTTGCGTCGACGCGAGGATCACGCGCTCGAGGAGCGCGCGCGGCTTCTGCGTAGGAAAACCAGTGCGCTCGCTCTTCGCCGCGTGGCGAAGCGGGGATACGTCGGTCCAGAGCGCGTCGACACGACGCTCGCGGCACCAGCGTCCCGCGGCGTCCTTCACGAGGAAGTACTTCACGTAGACCTTGCCGCTCGCGGTGCGGTGGATGCGGCCCTCGCTCTCGAGGCGTTCGACCGACGCGTCGGTGTAGTCGCCGCGCGGAGCCAGCGTGTTCGGGCGCTTCTTCTCGTCCCAGCGAATCGCTTCTTCGGGCACGACCTCGAGACGCGTCGGCGGCGTGAGCTTCGCCTCGTTCGTCTTGCCGTAGACGACGAGCGTGTCGAGCGTGCGACCGAACTGCGAGCTCGCGGCCTGTCGTCCGAGGTTGGGCGCCCGACGCCACACGATCTCGTTGAGAAAGCGATCGGGACCGAGGATCTCGTCGAGGAGCACGCGCACGAGGTACGAAGCGCGCCAGTCGAGGTGCACCCAAATGCACCCCGAAGGCGAGAGCAGCTTCGTCAGCGCCTCGAGCCGCGGGGCGAGCATGTCGAGGTACGCGGCAGTGCCAGTCCAGCTGTCGCCGTACGCGACGTTGCGGCGCACGCGACCGTCGGCGGGACCGTCGAGGCGCGCCTCGTTCACGTAGTCGGCTTGCGACGCGAAGGGCGGATCGACGTACACGAGCTGCACTTTGCCGGCGAGACCCTCGTCGGCGAGGCGACCCGCGACGTCGAGCGCGTCACCGAAGAGGAGGCGGTGCTTCCGATCGCCTGCCTCTTCGACGACCCGAGATTCGCGCGCGTGGGCCACGGCACCCAAAGGGGACACGGGGCTCTCGCCGTCCGCTCGACGCTCCCAGGTACGGCCGTGCCAGGCCAGCGTGACTCCACGGGAAACGGCCTGATCCGTGCGCCTTCGAGCGGTCACCGCGCGATGCTACACGGAGGCGAGCGCGTTGGGGTAAACTGGAGGGGCCCTACCCGTGCCAAATACGCGATCACAGACATCCGCTCGGAGTCTCGTCGAGATCCTTCGTGCCTTCCCGAAGGCGGAGCTCGATGCTCTCGTCGCCCGCCTCGGCATTCGTATCGACGCTGCAAAGCGTCTCGACACGCCGTCGCAAGTGGCACGCGCGCTCGTCTCGCTCCCCGATCTTCGTGACCCTCTCCGGCTTCCGCAGCCGAGCGTCGAGCTCTTGCATCGCGTCGCCGAAGCGAAGGGCTCGCTGCTCGTTCCAACGGTTCCTCAAGCGCTCGGTCCACTGAGCGCGCGCGGTCTGATGTTTGCGCGTGGCGAAAAGGGCGCCGTCGAGCTCGTGCTCCCGCACGCTTACCTCGTCCAGCTGCGCACGTGGGAGGGGGAAGATCCTCGCGGTCTTCGCGCGCTCATGGCGCAAGCCTCGTTCGAAACGACGAGCGCGATCGCGGCGCACTACCTCGGTCGTCCCGCAACGCCGCCGATTGCGCTCTCGCTCGAGGCTGCGTGGGAGGTCTTGAGCGATCCGCGCGCGCTCGCAGACGAGATCGCCCGGCTCGCACCGACCGAGCGGCGGGTGCTCGACGGCGTCGAGCGCGAAGGCGGCGAGGTCGACACCGAGGAGCTTCTCGAGCTCGAACGCGAGCCGCTCCGCATGCGCACGGCCTCGGGCGCCACGCCTTCGCGTCGTGGCGTGGGTTCCTCGCTCGAGCGCCGCGGCCTTCTGATTCCAGTGCATCCGAACCGTCACGTCGTGCCCACCGAGGTCGCGGCGATCGTCGGTGCCGGCCGTACCGCCGAGCGCGCCAAGCGACGCGCCCAGGTGAAGAGCTTCGTGCTCGGCGGCGATCATGCGCCGCGCCGCGCACGCTTTGCCTCCGATCCGTCGGTGCTCGCGATGGGTCTCGCGCTCGCAAGCCGCGAAGGCGGCAGCTCCGCGGATGTTCGCGCTGCGATTGGTACGCCGAAATCGCTCGTGCAAAAGCTCGCCGCGCGCTTCGGCCGCGAGCCCGGTCACGTCGCTCTGCTCGTCGCGCTCTCCCGCGCGGTCGGCCTGTGGGATGCGTCGGCCACCAGTGCTTCGGCGCCCCCCGGCTCGCTCGCGATGGGTGAGCTCGCTCCGATTCTCTTTCGCGCGTGGCGTCTCGGTGGGGCGTGGGACGAAGGCCGCGCCGATCCCGAAGTCCTACGCATCGCGGCGGACGCACGCGACTCGAGCCCCGTCGGCGTCATGCGCGAGCTCGTCCTCGATGCGCTCACCGATCTCGGTGAAGGCGGCTGGGTTCCGTGGGCTTCGCTCGCCGGCTACTTGAAGAGCGACGATCGCATCCCTGGTCTGACGCGCCTGATGCGCCGCTGGGCCGAGCGCGTACAGACCGACCTCGTCGAGCCCATGGAGGTCGCGCGCCGCATCGTGCACGAGAGCCTACCGGCGCTCGGCATTCTCGACCTCGGCGAAGAGGAGTCGTTCGGCGACGGCGAAGCGAGCTCGCTCACCTTGCGCCTCACCGCACGTGGCCGTGCCTTTTTGAGCGATCGTCCTCTGTCCGGCGACACCGCTACGTCGAAGTTCCTCGACACCCACGTCCTCCGCGTCGGCCCCACCGCGCGCATCGCCGCCATCCTCGCGGTAGCTCCATTTGCCGAGGTCGCGCGCGCAACCGACGCCGTCGATCTCGTCGTCGCGCCGCAGACCCTCGCACGCGCGCTCTCGGCAGGCTTCGAGGCCGACGCGCTCAAGCAACGCATCGAGGCTCTCGCCCCCTTACCGGAATCGCTCTCGCGCACCCTCGCGCAGGCGAGCGTCATCCTCGGGCGCGCATCGTTCACGCCCGCGGCGGGCTTCCTCTGGGTCGAAGATCCCAACCTTCGCGAGATGCTTCGCACGCGGCGCGCGACCTCGGAGCTCTTCGTGGACCCCTCGCCACCCGCGGGGCTCATCGTCGCAAGCGGCGTCGACCTCGACCGCCTCACGCGCCGCTGCCGCACCGTCGGCATCGAGATCATGGCCGAAGGACAGCTTGTCGCCGTCCGCATCCGCACGCTCCCGCCCGGCAAACAGGCGGCCGTCCGGAACACCCCGGCACCCGCGCGCACCACGCCGGCGCGCGGAACGAAGTCGTAAGAGAAGGACTAAGCGATGGAGACGCGCGAGGTGACCCACGCGTCGGCTTTCGTGGCCGGGCTCGTGTGGGCGATGCGGCCAGCGCGGAGGAAGAGCTCGGCGGGGAGCGCGCGGCCGTTGTATTGCGAGGCCATCGTGAAGCCGTAGGCGCCGGCGTCGAGGAGCGCGACGAACGGCGGGGGAACTTCGGGCAACATGTGGAGGCCGAAGTCGTCCGAGCTCTCGCATACTGGACCGACCACGCGCCACTCGACCGTCTTCGCGGCGGGCGCCTCGGTGAACGGCACGACGCGGTGACGTGCTTGGTAGAGCGCGGGGCGCAGGAGATCGTTCATGCCCGCGTCGATCATCAGCCAGCGGCGCTCCTTCGCCACCTTGGCCTGGATGACGCGCGCGACGAGGACGCCATGCGCAGCGACGAGAGATCGACCGGGCTCGATGAAGAGCTCGAGCTCCGAGAGCCCCATACGGCGTTGCTCTTCACGCACCGCACGCACGAAGTCCGCGGGCCGTGTGGCGCACCCTTCGCCGTAGTCGATGCCAAAGCCGCCGCCGGTGTCGACGAAGCGCAGCTTCACGCGCGCGCGCAGTGCGAGCGCGACGTCGAAGACGTGACGCGCAGCTTCGACGTAGGCGGACGTCGACGTGAGCTGAGAGCCGACGTGCGCGCCGAGACCAACGAGCTCGAGCTCGGGGCTCGCGATGACTCGGTCGAGTGCGGCGTGGATATCGTCGAACGGAATGCCAAACTTGGCTTCATCGTGACCCGTTGCGATGTGACGGTGCGTCGCGAGCGCGCTCTCTTCGACGGCGGGGTTGATGCGGAGCGACACACGCGCGCGACCCGCGCCACCTCGGGCGCGTACACGCGCTGCGATTCGATGGATCTCTTCGAGGCTCTCGACCTGGATCGCGGCGATGCCGCGCGGTCCGACGGAAAGCGCGCGATCGAGCTCGTCGTCGCGCTTGGCGACGCCGCTGAAGACGACGCGTTCGGGATCGATGCCACACCGGAGCGCCACCTCGAGCTCGGCGGAGCTCACGACGTCGGCGCCACAACCTTCGGCCGCGAGAGCCCGCACGATGGGCCCTGCCGTGTTCGCCTTCACGGCGTACGCGACGAGGTGCGGTGCGTCATCGAACGCACCGCGAAGCTCACGCGCCTCGGCCGCTATGGCGTCGAGATCGTAAAGGTAGGCCGGTGTCTCGGCGCCTTCGAAGAGGTCCGAGAGGCAGGCGCCACCGAGGGTGAGCGCACGGTCGGCGTACTGGGTGGGCATGGTCGAATCGCTACCACAATAGCAAAGGCGGGCTACCACCTCTCTGCGGATCGGTGCATGCTGCCGCCGTGATCCGTCGCTCGAAGCTCGTGTGCACACTGGGCCCCGCGTCCGACTCCGCCGAAGGACTCGAAGCGCTCATCGACGCCGGTATGGACGTCGCGCGTTTCAACTTTTCCCACGGCACGCACGAGGACCATGCGGCCGCGCTGCAGCGCTTGCGCGCCGCGAGCGAGAAGAAGCAAAAGGCTGTCGCCGTGCTCCAGGATCTCTGCGGTCCGAAGGTGCGAACCGGCAACTTCCCCGCCCCGTTCCTTCTTGCGACCGGCAGCGAGGTCACGCTCTTCGAAGGCGAGGACAGTCGGGACGAGCTCGCGATCCCGATCGACTACGAGGGCCTCGCGGGCGACGTGCGCGTCGGCGACAAGATCCTCTTCGACGATGGGCGCATCGCGCTCAACGTCACCTCGATCGTGGGCGACAAGGTGACGACGAAGGTCGAGCAGGGCGGCGCGATGCGCAACCACGTCGGCGTCCACCTTCCGAGCCGCACCATGCGCGTCGGCGCTCTCACCGAGAAGGACAAGGAGGACCTCTCGTTCGGCCTTGGCCTCGGCGTCGATTACATCGCGCTGTCGTTCGTGCGCCGCGCCGAAGACCTCCGCCTCGTGCGCGAAATCGCCACCGCCTGGGGCACGCCCACGCCGATCATCGCCAAGATCGAAACACCCGACGCCGTTGAGAACCTCGAGAGCGTCGTGGCCGCGTCGGACGGCGTGATGGTTGCCCGCGGCGATCTCGGCGTCGAGTTCCCACCGGAGCGCGTCCCTGTCATCCAACGGCAGATCCTCGGCGTTGCGCGTCGCGTACGTCGTCCCGTCATCGTCGCGACCGAGATGCTGCAGTCGATGACCAAGGCGCCGCGACCCACGCGCGCCGAAGCCAGCGACGTCGCGAACGCCGTCTTCTCCGGCACGGACGCGCTCATGCTCTCGGGCGAGACCGCGACGGGCGACTTCCCCTCCCTCGCCGTGTCGATGATGAGCCGCATCGCGATGGAGGCCGAGAAGAGTCCGTTCTACGAGGCTGCTCCGTACGCCACGCGCGCGACCAGCGTCGCCGAGGCCATCGCGCGCGGCGCCTGCAACACCGCGCGCGAGATCGGCGCGAAGTACCTCGTTGCGTTCACCGAGACCGGGTCGAGCGCCATGAACGTGAGCCTCGCCCGCCCCACCGTACCCATCATCGCGTTCTCACCCGTCGAGAAGACGCGCCGCCGCATGGCGCTCTACTGGGGCGTCATTCCGCGCAAGATGCCCAAGATTCAGGACATGGACGCGCTGGTCGACTGGTGCTCGGGCGATCTCATGAACGCCGGCCTCGCCTCACCCGGCGAGCGCGTCGTCATCGTCTTCGGCGCCCCCATGGGCGTGAGCGGCAGCACCAACACGATCCGCGTCCACGTCATCGGCTGACGCCGATCACGCCGCGGCTCGCGCGCGGCTCAGCGCGGGTCAGCGCGCGGATCAGCGCGGGTCAGGGCATTGCCGGCGTCTTCACGACGCGCTCGCGGCGCGGCATGATGATCGCGACCTCGGTGCCCTTGCCGACTGCGCTCTGGATGTCGACGCGGCCGCCGAGCGCGCTGACGAGGCCGTACACCGCGCTCAGCCCGAGCCCGCTCTTCATCGTCACGCCACCGGTGCGCCCGCGCGAGTAAAACGGATCGAACACGCGCGCGAGATCGCCGGCGGGAATGCCATGGCCTTCGTCGGCGACCGAGAGCACGACGCGATCGCCCTCGTTGCGCACGCTCGCGTGGATGGTGCCGCCACCCGGCATCGCCTCGACCGCGTTGCGCGCGATCTGAAAGAGCGCCTCGGCTAGCGCAGCGACGTGGCACTCGATCGCGCCCACGCTCGGATCGTAGGTGCGCTCGATGATGACGCCCGAGCGCGCACGGCCGATGGCGCTCTCGAGCGCGAAGTCGAGCATCGCGCCAACGTCGGCGGGCTCGAGCACACCTTCGGCGGACATGGCGAAACGGCGGATGCGATCGACGGTGCGGCGAATGCGCGTGAGACCGCCATCGCTGCGCTTGATGGCACCCGCGGCGGGCGAGTCTGCCGCCACGGCCTTGGCTGCCTGCTGATTGGAAGCGATGCTGATCGCGAGCGCGTTGTTGAGCTCGTGCGCCATACCGCCGACGAGGACACGCAGCGCTTCGAGCTTCTCGACGACGACGAGCTGCTCTTGCACGTTGCGCATGCGTGAGACCGCGCTTCGGTATTTCTCGATGCGGCGGAAGGTCGAGATGCTGACGTTGTGACGTGAGCGCGCGAGCACGACGGCGCCTGCGCCCACGCCGAGGACGATCAGGTGCGCGTACGGCGGGGACGTGGGGCTCGCGATCAAGAGCGCGGCGTAGGCTGCGATCGCGCACACGAAGGCAACGCGGGGAGGCATGGGCACGAGCGCGCTCACGCTGATACATGCGAGCGGCACCACCATGAGGTAGGGGCTCGACGCGCCACCGGTGGAGTGCGCGATGAGGCCCCACCCGAGCTCGGTCCACACCCACGCGGCCGAGCCGAGAATGACGAGAGCGTCGAGGTTCTTCTTCACGAAAGGCACGAGGAGCGCGCCCGCACCAAGCACGACGCCGAGGCCGAGGCCGACGATCGTGGCCATCCGCGGAGGCGGATTCTTCGCGAGCAGGAG
>CAXSGV010000067.1:0-11034 GCA_964236615.1 uncultured Polyangiaceae bacterium | reverse complement strand
GTCATCGCGGCAAGCATCGCCATCACGGGGAGCATGCGACCGGCGATCTTCTCGCGCTATTCCGCGATGTAACGACGGCGTGGGCGAACCTTCGCGCCTTGCCGCTCCCCAACGCGCGCCGCGCGATCGCGAAGCTGCGCGGGCGGAGGAAGCGAGAAACGTGGCTTGCCGGGCGCGCTACCCGTGCCGGTGCCGGTGCCACCGGTCGTGAGGGCGCCGATGGTTGGGTTGATCCCGTCCTTGGCTTCCGGCGCGGCCATGCGGGCGTATCTTACCGCAGAACGCCCTCAGAACGTGCCGCGGACGCCGAGGTCGAGCGGACCGACCACGACCTGCGCAGTCGACCGCGAGCTCGGCGTCAGCAGGAGGTAGGTGCCGATGCCGCCACTCACGATGGCGGCCACGAAACCGATGTCCGAAATGGTCCGGAAGGTGACGCCCGACGACCGCAGCGAATCGTCCTGCGGCGCGCTCTGTGCGTTGTAGTCGTTCTTCTTCTTGATCGCGGTGAGGCCGCAGAACGCGCCCACGCCGACGAACGCCACGCCGGCGCCCACGAGCGACCAACCCACGATCGGCCGCGTGCTGCTCGTGGGCTCGACTGGCACTTCGGGCTTGGTCGGACGCTTCGTCGAGAAGAGCGCGACCTGGGTCACGGTCTCTCGGTCGCGAACGATCTCGACCTTCTGATCATGGGGCTCGTAGCCGTCGGCCTCAATATGCAGATCGTGCGGGCCGAGCGTGGTTCGGACGATGGCGTAGTCGCCGGGAGCGAGCGCGACGTTCTTCGTGTCGAGCGTGGCGCGCGCGGCGTCGGGCGCGACCTTTAGGCGCAACGTGCCGAGGTGTTGACGAACCTCGCTGAGAGCGGACCGCGCGCTCGTGATCTCGTCGGGTGAGGCGCCGCCATCGTCCGACAAGAAGCGGGAGAGGTCCTGCTCGGCGTCGACGAACTCACCCGTTTTGGACCGCGCGATGCCGATGTTGAGAAGGATGCTCGGGTGCGCGAAGAGCTTGTACGCCTCGAGAAACGCATCACGCGCTGCGGCGTAATCGCCAGCCTTTACCTGACTCACGCCCTTGCGGAATGCCGCGCGCGATTGCTCCTTCGGGTCGTCGGGTGCAGCGCTGGCGACGCGCGTCGTCGAGGCCGAGACGAGCGCGATGGCGAGGAGAACGACTCGCGCGCGACTAGCCAGAGCAGCCAGACGAAGCAGACGCCATCGCCTGTGACGAAGCGGCATCTCAGTAGTGGGGCTGCTCGATGATGGCAGGCCCGTTGGTGCCGCTGGTGGCTGGCTTGCGCGGCGCGCGATCGGGCTGGCGCACGTGCACGCGCGTACCCGATTTCGCGACGGACCCGCGCTCACCGGGGATCTCGAAGACCGCGCCCGACTCGCCCGACGGATCGGTGGGGACCACAGGACCGAGCTGCTGCGGCTGCTGCGCTAGCGTGGCCGGCGTCGTCTCGCCGGGCGCGCTGGGAATCGTGGGGCTGACGAGATCAGTGGGCGCCTCGCGCGGATCGGACGCGGTCATGCCGACGTCGGCGACGGGACGGTGGCGCATAGCGCTGACGCCGACGAGCAGGCTCACGACGATCGCGGCAACGGCCACGGCGAGCGACGAGCGGCTTGCCTTGCCACCGTTGGGCGGCGCCGCACCGGCCGTGAGGACGGTCTGCGTGGGCGGGCCGACGTTGCTCGTGATGCCGGAGTGCGTGACGATCGGCAACGACGCCGCATTGTGGGTTGCGGCACCGAGCGCGCGCCATGCGTGCAGTACCTCGACCGCTTTGGGCTGACGATCGCCGGGCTCGCGTGAGAGCGCCTTGTTGATGATCGCTTCGAGCGCACTCGGCACGGGAACCTGAACACACGACGACAGCGGGCGCGCATGACGTTCGAGCTTGCTTGCGAGAAGCGCCATCTGACCGGCGGCGTCGTAGGCGAGGCGGCCGCTGACCATCTCGAAGACGACCATCGCGAAGGAGTAGAGATCGGCGCGCTCGTCGACGCGCGACGCGCCGCGGATTTGCTCCGGCGCCATGTACGCGATCGTGCCGACCGACTCCCCGGTGACGGTGAGCTTCTCGCCTTCGACGAGGCCGTCGAGCTTGCACACACCGAAGTCGAGGATGCGCGCGCGAATCGGGATCTGACGATCGGAGCCGAGCTCGGCCGGCATGGTCTCGATGAAGATGTTGCCGGGCTTGAGATCGCGGTGAACGACGCCGGCCGCATGCGCGGCGATGAGCGCCTGCAAGACGTTGTCACCGATGAGACGCGCTTCGTCCCAGGGGAGCATGCCGCCGTTCCGCTTCAAACGCTCCGAGAGCGACTCGCCCTGCAGCAGCTCCATCACGAGGTACAGCTCACCGCCATCTTCCGGTCCGGTGCGATCGACCTCGAGCATGCGTGGGATGAAGGGGCTCTGGATGCGCGCGGCCGCGGCCGCTTCGCGCTCGAGGCGCGCCATCAGGAGATCGCCGATGAAGGCGCGGCTGACGACCTTGATGGCGACGTTGGCGCCGGTCCCAAGGTGAACCGCATGGAACACCTCGCCCATGCCTCCGCGTCCAATGGAGGACACCAGCTCGTATCGGTCGCTAAGGACGTCCCCAGGTTTCACGGCTACCTTGGAAGCTTAGCTCCCAGGCCGCGAAACTCGACTATTTTTCGCGCCCGCTCGATTCCCCTGGCGCTGGGTGCTTCCTGGTGCGGAGCTCGCGCTTCAGCACTTTTCCAGTCGGATTTCGCGGCAGGGCGTCGAGGAAGACGAAGTCGCGCGGGACCTTCGCGCCAGCGAGGCGCTCGCGCACGAACGCGCGCAGCTCACCCTCGTCGATGGTCACCCCAGGGCGCGTCACGATGAAGGCACGCACGCGCTCGCCCCACTCCGGATCTTCGACGCCAACGACCGCGACCTCGGCGATGCCCGGGTGAGCTTCGAGCACGCCTTCGACCTCGGCCGGGTACACGTTGACGCCGCCCGAGATCACCATGTCGCGCTTGCGACCCTCGATGAAGTACCGGCCGTCGCGATCGCAGCGCGCGAGATCGCCGACGCTGAAGAAGCCCTCACGCATGCTCCCTTGCGTGGCCGCCTCGTCCTGGTGGTAGCCCGCGACGAGCATCTTGTTGAGGACGTAGAGCTCGCCGACGGTGCCGGGCGGTACCTCGTGGCCGGCGTCGTCGAGCAAGCGGATCTCGTTGCCGGGAACCGCCTTGCCGATGGTGCCGGGCGAAGCGCGCAGGTCTTGCGGCTTCGCGAGCGTGACGAGCCCGGTCTCGGTGGCTCCGTAGAAATTGAAGAGCACGTCGCCGAAGCGATCCATCACCTCGATGGCGAGTGGGCCCGGAAGCGGTGCGCCGCCCGAGAAGATCACGCGCAAGGAGCGCGCGTTGTACTTGTCGAGCGTCTCCTTCGGCAGAGTGAGGACGCGGTGGAGCATCGTCGGAACGACCGCGGTCGTCGTGATCCCGTAGCGCTCGACGTCGCGCAGGAAGTGCTCGGGTTTGAACTCGTCCATGATGACGACGGTGGCGCCGAGCATGTGGCTCAGCGCGAGAAAACCGAACGCGGTCGAGTGGTAAAGCGGGCACGTGACGAGGTGCACGTCGTCGGTGCGCATCGGCGTCTCGGCAATGAAGCGAAGAGCAGCCGGCAGTGCGTCCTTCGGAAACTTGCGGACCGCGCCCTTCGGCTTACCGGTCGTGCCCGAGGTGTAGATGACGACGGCCGCTTCGTCCTCGGGGTGCGAGCCATCGTCCTGGTGGATCGCGCCCTTCAGCAAGTCCTCGAACGGCGTGCAGCCCGGAACGTCGCCGCCGATGGCCACGAAGTTTTCGGGCGGGATGTTCGGCAGCCGCTTCTTGGCTTCCAGCACGGCGCCCGACAGATCGTGCTCGAAACAGATCATCTTCGCGCCCGAATGCACGGCCAGGTACTCGAGCTCGGCAGCCGTCGAGCGCCACGACACCGAGACGGCGGCGGCGCCGATTCGGCTGGCGCCACACTGGACGACGAGGAACTCGGGGCGGTTCTTCGTCATCACGATGACGCTCTCGCCGCGGCGGACACCACGCGAAGCGAGGCCCGTCGCAAACCGGTCCATCTTCTGGTCGAGATCACGGAACGTCAGCGCTTGATCGCGCCAGCGAAGGGCCACCTTGTCGGGTGAGTTGGCGGCGTAGAGCTTGTAGACCTGCGAGGGATTTTTTGCGCCGCCTGCCAGGGCTTTGACCATCGCCACGAGCCCGGGCCGCGTGATCTCCCACATGAGACCGCTCTGGTTGCCAACCGTGACGGCGACCTTCACCCGCTGCGGGACGTCTTGAACGCGTTCACGGAGCGCCCGCAATGCCTGGGAAAAAGAGGATTGCATCGCAAGCGTGATAGCCTTCTACGTCGATGGAAAGCAATCGGCCGGGAGCATTCGGAGCGGGCGCGACGACCGGCCCGTCGTCCCCAAGTGCAGCACCTGCAGGGGACGCGGCCGACTCGGTAAGCCCCACTTCCGAGCAAAGCGCCGCGCGCGAGCAGAGCGCCGCTCGCGAGCGCGAGGAACGGGAGAAGCGGTCGAGCGAGCGTGCAGCCATCACGCTGCGCGTCGATTACAAGCGCATGAACACGTTCTTCGCGGACTACACGAAGAACATATCGAAGGGCGGGACGTTCATCCGCACCTCGAAGCCGCTCGACATCGGCACCGAGTTCGTCTTCGTTCTTTCGTTCCCCGCGAAGGAAGGCGAGCTGCGGCTCAAAGGCCAGGTCGTGTGGGTCGTCGGTGACGAGAAGGCCTCTTCGGAAGAGCCCGCCGGCATGGGCATTCGCTTCTTGTTCACCGACGATTCGGAGCGACAGAAGGTCGATGACTTCGTCGAGCGTCTCATGTCGGCCGAGCTCGGCGCGCACATCTCGTCGAAGCTGCTCGACAAAAAGCAAAACAAGTAGACGCGGGGCGTCTCAGAGCTTCCACTTCGATTGAAGGTAGTGCTCGACCGCGACGCGGTTGGCGTCGCTCAGCGCGTTTCCGAAAAACAGAATCTCCGCGACGTCGGCGTCGGCGAGCTCGGCGACACCGACCGCGTAACAACCGACGCCGAGCACGTCGACGTTCGGCAGCGCGGGCACGAACAAAGAGCCCTTCTCCGAGAGCAAACCGTTGCGCCAAGTCTCGACGCCGCCGAACGTCTCGACGACGACGCGCGTTGTCGACACCTGCCAGGCCTTCGCGTTGTGGTCGATGCGAACGAGGCGCTGCTCCGGCGGGTTGTAGAGCAGGACGTTGAGCTCCGGCGACGCGTCACCGACGAGGTATTTCGAGTTGTGCGGGAAGACGAAGGCGCCCGGTGTGAGGCCGCCTTGGAACCGAAGCAGCGACGTCGGATCACCGCGCGTGACCACGAAGGCCGTCGCCGCTTTGCCCGTGAGCCCGCCGGCCCAAGTCGCCCGAAGACACGTTTCGCGTGCGCGTTGAAAGTGCACGACCGGCATACCGGCAAGCCCGTCGGCAACGAGCGTGGGACGACGCACCCCTTCGGTCTGCGTGGCGTCGTGCCCGTGCAACGAGAGATCCGTCCACTGGCGAACGGCGTCCGGCGGAGCAACGCCCGCGTCGAACGGCGGCTCTACGGCGCCGTCACCGGCGTCGACCGGGATCGGCGGACCGGCGTCGGGATCGGGCGTCGTCACGACGCCTTCGTTCGCAGCGAGCCAGAGCTGGAGATCGCCCATGGCTTTCGCGTCGAAGGGGCCCGCGTCGAAGAGGGTCGGCGCGTCGCCAGGCACGGCGTCGGGGTCGGCATCGAGCGGCGCGGTGTCGGCCGCGGCGTCGTCGACGACGTGTGCGCCGTCGAAATCTGCCCCAATCAAGGACGCACATCCGCCGGCGGCAAGGATGGATAGCGCGAGCGCGCCGACGAGGGCGAGCCTGAGACGGTGAGGCCGAAAACGGTGAGGGTGGAGGCGCCGCAAACGAGCTTCGAAGTATCTCAGAACCGATGCAGAAGGGACATCCCGCCGCCTTGGTGGGACGCGTTCGGCACGAGCGCGGTCTGGGTGCTGCCGGCGCGGTTCGAAAGAACGAGGTACGCGCCGACGCCGAGCGCGAGGCCACCCGCGACGACCGTGACCGTGCTCACGGTCGCGAGCGTCTTGCCCGACTGCGCGGCGTCGTACCCGGTCTGGTTGCAGGCGTTGTCGGCGCTGCAGTTGCTCGCGCGAAGCGACTCTCGTTCGAGCGCGAGGAAGCCTGTGATGCTGCCGACCCAAAGGGAGGCGAGCCCGACCGCGCCCGCGGTGTAGCCGATGGTCCGCCACGTGGTCGCGCGTGCTTCGCGCTCGCGCCGGCCGTTGTCCGGTGCCACGTCGACGAAGGTCGGCACCGCCTCGTCGAGCGGAGGACCCGGCCAAACTTGAAGCGAGCGAGCCTCGCCCTCCTTGAGACTCACGCCCTGCCGCGACCCGCGGTAGCCCACGGCGGTGGCGACGACGACGTGATTGCCGGCGCGAAGAACGATCGGAGTTTTGAGGCGCGCGGGATCGACGAGCTCGCCGTCGAGCGTGACCTTGGTCTCGGGCGGTGCGCCGGCGCCGGTGCGGATCTCGAGACGCGCGCCGGTGCTCTCGAGTGCCTGGATGCGCTGCTGCACGAGGACCATGCGATCGTCGGTGACGCTCAGGCGCGAAAACGCCTTCTCGTACCAGGCGAGCGCTTCACGCGGATGCCCGAGGTGCTCCTCGCAATCGCCGAGGTTGATGAGCGTGCCGACCGCGGGATCGAGGCGGTAGCTCTCCTTGAACAGGTTGCAGGCGGTGGAATACTGACCCTGGGTCGCGGCCTGGCGACCGAGATCGAACATCCGCTCGGCGTCGTTCGGGGGTGGTGCCGCGTGAGCAAGGCGCGCAGCCGCGAGCAACAGCGCAACCGAAAGCAGCGGCGCGCGCAGCGTGGTCCTCCGCAGTGCCCTCGTTCGCAGCGGGCTCGTTCGCAGCGGGCTCACTTGCGTCGATCCAGCCAGGACTTCTCTTTCTCTTTTTCCTTCCGCACGGCGCGCGGCGTCCGCGAGGCGGGCAGCTCGATCTCGGTGATCTGCTCCGACGTCGCCGTCGGCGGAGGCTGCGCGGTGCTTGCCGTGCTGGGGGTGGTCGAAGGATCGACTGCCGGGATGACGGTCGGGGGCGCCGTCGTGCTCGTGACCGTGCCTGCGCTCGCAGCGCTCGCGGCGGCGACTGGACGCGAGCGGCCGCGCACGACCGCGATCGTACCCAGCACGGCGAGCGCACCCAACGCGAGCACGGCGCCGAAGACGACGGCGAAGAGTGCACCGCGCGGCCGAGGTGGCGTAACGACGACGGCGCCGACGCTCGATCCCGTGGGCAGCGGCGGAAGCGTGGGTGCATCTTGCGGCACCGCAAGACGAGGCTTGCTGCCGCTCGCGTCGGGTGGCGACAACGCAGGCGGGACGAAGACAGCGTGCTGGGCCGACGAGATGCGCGCCGCTGCCTCGGGTGACACGAAGAGCTGCGGCGACGACAACTGCGCGGCCGCTTGGCGAAGCGCGTACTGCATCGCGCGCGCGCTCGACCAGCGCTGCGACTTCTGAAACGCGAGCGCGCGATCGACGACCTCACAGATCTCGTCGGGGATGTCATGCGCCACGCTCGCGAGCGGCGGCGCGGGGCGCGTCGCTGCGGCGATCAAGACCTCGTTCGGCGTTTCGTGATCGTGCACGAGCACGCCCGACAAGAGCGTGTACATCGTGGCCCCCGCGGCCCAAACGTCGGAGAGAGCGTCGACGTCGTCCATGCGACCGAGCGCTTGCTCTGGCGGCATGAAGGCCGGCGTTCCCATCGCGCCCGCCGTCGCGCTGGCTGACGCGACCTGGCCCGATTTCCGCGCCTGATCTTGCAAACGCGCGATGCCGAAGTCGAGGACCTTCACCTCGCGCTCGTGGGTGAAAAAGATGTTCTCCGGCTTGATGTCGCGGTGCACCACACCGAGCGCATGCGCGACCGACAAGACGTCGAGCAGACCGTCGAGGATCGCGATCGCATCTTGGATTGGGAGGCGCCCGCCGAGGCGATCGGAGCGCATCGCGGCGGTCTCGCCTTCGAGCAGCTCCATGACGAGGAAGGCAGCGCCGTCCTCGGTGACGTCGTCGTCGAGGACACGCACGACCCCCGGGTGCGTGACGGTGTTGGCGACGTAACCCTCGCGCTTGAAGCGAGTGCGCAGGTTGTTGTCGACCGACAGCTGCACGTGCAGCACCTTGAGAGCGACCCGGTTTCCGTTCCGATGCGTCGCCGAATACACCGCGGCCATGCCGCCGGTGCCGATCAACGAGTCGATCGTCCACTTCCCTCGGACGACCGTGCCGACACGCGCGTCGACCACTTCGGTCACCGAAGTATGGAGACTTTGAGGCGACATCGTGGCGTTGGAAGCGTAACACGCTCGCCACCGCTTCTTTACGGCGAGCGCGCGCGTCCCTAGATTCAGGGCACACACATGTCTACTCGGGCGTCTACGCAGGCCTCATCGCTCCCCATCGCCGGTCAGAAGGCTGTTCGCCCGGCGATCGATCCATCGCTCGATCTCGAAGAGGAGGTGAAGCGGCTGAAGAAAGAGCGCAACGCGATCCTGCTCGCGCACTACTACCAAGACTCCGACATCCAGGACGTCGCCGACGTCATCGGCGATTCCCTCCAGCTCGCGCAGGCTGCCGCGAAGACCAACGCCGACGTGATCTGCTTCGCCGGCGTTCACTTCATGGCCGAGACCGCGAAGATCTTGAACCCGAACCGGATCGTGGTCCTGCCCGACATGGAAGCGGGGTGCTCGCTCGCTGACGGATGCCCGGCCGACAAGTTCGCCGCATGGAAGGCGCTGCACCCAGGGTCCGTGGTCGTCAGCTACATCAACTGCTCGGCGGAGGTGAAGGCACTCTCCGATTACATCGTGACGTCCTCGAACGCCGAGAAGATCGTCCGCCAGATCCCGGCGGACAAAGAGATCCTCTTCGCCCCCGACAAGAACCTCGGCGCGTGGCTCGTGAAGAAGATCGGTCGCGAGATGAAGCTGTGGCAGGGCAGCTGCATCGTCCACGAGACCTTCAGCGAGCGGAAGCTCGTCGGCCTCAAGGAGCGTCACCCGGAAGCGGTCGTGCTCGCGCATCCCGAGTGCGAGCCGCACATCCTGAAGTATGCAGATTACATCGGTTCGACGACGGGCATTCTCAAGTTCGCGCTCGCGAGCCCCAAGAAGGAGTTCATCGTCGCGACCGAATCCGGGATCCTCCACCAGATGCAGAAGGGTGCGCCGGACAAGATCTTCATCCCCGCGCCGCCCGAGGCCAACTGCGCCTGCAACGAATGCCCGTACATGCGGAAGAACACGCTCGAGAAGGTGTACCTGGCGCTCCGCGATCTCGAGCCTCGGCTCGAGCTCCCCCAGCACCTCCTCGAGGGCGCGCGCATCCCGATCGACCGCATGCTCGCGCTCTCGTGACGTGCGATGTTCGCCTGAGCCCGTAAATCGCCTGATCCGCTGATTTCATTCTGTTGCCGAATTGGTCGGCGGTGGCCCCCTCCGCTACGATGCGCGCCATGCGGCGTAGTCTTCGAGTGGCACTTTTCTTTGGGGTTCTCTCGGCAATCCTGGTGGCGTGTGGATCGCGGACAGCGCTCATCGAGAGCGAGGACGAGATTGCGATCGTCAACGACGCGGCCACCGACGTCACGACGATCGACGACCGCACGCCCGATCGCGACGCGATCCCCGACACGCGCGTCGACTCGCCCGACGGCAAACCCTTCATCGAAGGCGGCGCGCTGGACGTCAGCACCGACTGCCCCGAGGCGGCGTACTGCGACCCGCGCGACCTCGGCAACGTCTACAAGTGCGGCGTCCCGATCTTCCAGTGCAGCTCGCTCGAGAACTGCCGCAACGCCAAATGCGTGAACCCCTGCAAGGACACGCTCGGGCAAGACACGTCGAACGGCTGCGAGTTCTTCGCGACCGAAATGGACACGGTCCCCGAGGCCGAAGGCGTCTGCTTTGCCGTCTTCGTCGTCAACCAGTGGAAGACGGGCGAGCCGGCGCGCATCGAGGTCGATCGCAATGGGCAGACGCTCAACGTGTCGCAGTTCGCGCGCATCCCCGTCGGCACCGGAACCAACATCGTCTACACGCCCTACGTCGCGGCGCAGGGTCTCGCGCGCGATCAAGTGGCCATCCTCTTCCTGTCGCGCGATCCCGCCGCCGCGAATGACTCGAACCCTGCGGCACCGCGGCGCCTCGCCGGGTGCCCGCCGGGCATCACGCCCGCGTTCGTCGGCGACGCTGCGCTTCACGGCACCGGCAAGGGGAGCTCGTTCCACATCAAGACCAACGTGCCCGTCGTCGCCTACCAGATGCTGCCGTACGGCGGCGGTCGCGCGCGGCTCACCGGCGCCACGCTTCTCCTCCCCACCAACGTGTGGGGCCAGAACTACCTCGCGGCCAACGCCTACGCGGCGCCGCCGAACATCGGCGCCAACCGCGCCGGCCCGACACTCGTCATCCTCGGCCAGGAGGACGGCACGCAGGTGAAGATCAAGCCGACCTCGGCGATCGTCCCCGGCGGCGGGCTCGTAGGGACCCTCTCCGGCGTTCCAATCACGTACACCGTCAACCGCGGCCAGTATTTGCAATTTACACAGAATGACGAGCTGACCGGCAGCGCGATCGAATCGGACAAACCCATCGCCGTCATCGGCGGCTCGACGCTCGTCGACATTCCGCTCCAGCGCACACGCGCGGACGGCGCCGAGCAGATGCTTCCTCCGGTGAGCACGCTCGGCAGCGAGTACGTCGCCGTTCGTTACCGCAGCCGCGACAAGAGCGCCGAAGAGAGCGTGCCCTGGCGCATCGTCGGCGCGGTCAACGGCACGACGCTCACCTACGATCCGCCGCAGCCGGGCGCACCGACGACGGTCAATGCGCGGCAGCTCGTCGAGCTCAATGCGCCCGGGCCCTTCGTGGTGTCG
>CAXSGV010000066.1:16265-19523 GCA_964236615.1 uncultured Polyangiaceae bacterium | reverse complement strand
GGGTCAGCACATGCTGCGGCGGGCGATTCAGCTCGTCGGAGGAGCGCGTCACGGCGGCTTGATCCTGGTCGAGGAGTGCGGGTCGCTCGCGCCTTCGAATCGCCCTCGGGGCCTGCGATTGAAGTACCGCTTCGATCAGGACGGGCCGGCGCAGCGGTACCGGGCGCTCCTCTTTCAAATCTTCGAAGCGCTCGCCGCTGCCACCACGAATGCGACGATCGGGTGGTTGGACTTCGCGATGAACACGAGCCCTGATCTCGCGCGCCTGGAGCGCAGCGTGTTCGAGCTCAGTCGCATCATCGCGAACCTTGCGGCGATCGATGGCGCGGTGGTCCTCGACAAGCGACTGTGCCTCGTGGGCTTTGGCGCCGAGGTGTCTGCCGAGCTCCCCGCACCGCTCGAGGTCTGGCGCGCGCTCGACGCCGAAGGTCGCCACCAAGTGCCGGACGACATCGAGAGCGTAGGCACCCGGCATCGCGCGGCGTACCGCTTCGTCCACGATCATCCGAAGGGGCTCGCGATCGTGATCTCGCACGACGGTGGCGTGTCGTTCGTCGCGAACCGCGAGGCGCGGGTCGTCTTCTGGGAGCAATCCGTCAGCCCCTGACGAGCCACACCGCGCGCGTCCTCAGCTTCACGGAGGGATGACCTCGCGACAAACGATTGGATCGGTCTCGACCTCGGCAGCAAGGTCATTTTCATGACCTCCGACTCGATCGAGCCAAGCGGTTCGCGCTGGGCGCTCGCCAGCCTCTCGCTGTCGATGTTGCTCTCCTCTCTCGGCACCAGCATTGCCAACGTGGCCTTGCCGACCCTCGCGAAGACATTCGATGCCACCTTTCCCGAGGTGCAGTGGATCGTCCTCGCGTACCTGCTCGCGAGCACCACGCTCATCGTCAGCGTAGGTCGATTGGGAGACATCACCGGGCGGCGTCGACTCCTGCTCGCAGGTATCTTCCTCTTCACGTTGGCGTCGGTTTGCTGCGGGCTCGCACCCAAGCTGTGGATGCTGATTGCCGCCCGCGCCGCCCAGGGGCTAGGCGCTGCGATCATGATGACGCTGACCATGGCCTTCGTCGGCGAGATGGTTCCAAAGGCGCAGACGGGCACGGCGATGGGGCTGCTCGGAACGACCTCGGCGATTGGCACTGCGCTCGGTCCGTCACTCGGCGGCTTTCTCATCGCGGGGCTCGGTTGGCAGGCCATCTTCCTTTGCAACGTGCCGCTCGGGCTCGTCACGTTCGTTCTCGCGTGGCGCCATTTGCCCATCGATCGCGACGCATCGAAGATCGATCGCGCAGGCTTCGACAACGTGGGCACGTTGCTGCTTGCCGGGACCCTCGGGGCCTACGCGCTGGCCACGACGATTGGCCAGCGGGGAAGCTTCGGTTGGCTCAACGTCGGCCTGCTCTTTGGCGCCGGTTGCGGCATCGGTCTGTTCTTCTTCGCCGAGAGCAGGGCAGTCTCGCCGTTGGTGCGATTGGTCATGTTCGACGGATCCGGGCTGAGCGCGAGCCTCGGGATGAGCGCGCTCGTCGCCACGGTGATGATGGCGACGCTCGTCGTCGGCCCGTTCTACCTCTCGCGCGGCCTTGGGCTCGACGCCAAGCTCGTAGGTCTGGTCTTGTCGGTGGGGCCGCTCCTCGCCGCCTTGACCGGCCTGCCCGCGGGTCGTCTTGCGGATCGCGTCGGCGCGCAACGCGCTGCGGTAGCTGGCCTCGTCGGTATGGCTGCGGGCTGCGTACTTCTTTCCACGATGCCGAGGGGTATCCCTGGCTACGTTGGCCCGATCGCAATCACGACGATCGGCTATGCGCTGTTCCAGACCGCCAACAACACGGCCGTGATGGCAGATGTCCGCGCAAATCAACGTGGCGTCGTCTCGGGGCTGCTCAATTTGTCGCGCAACCTCGGTCTCATCACCGGTGCATCGGTGATGGGTGCCGTGTTCGCGCGCGCCTCCGCGGCGATCGATGTCACGACGGCGCGCCCCGACGCCGTCACCGCGGGAATGCGGGTTACGTTCAGGCTCGCGGCAACGTTGATCGTCGGCGCGCTCACCATCGCGGTGGCCAGCCGTTCGCTGTCCGCGCCCCGCACGACTTGAAAGAGACATGGAAATTCACCAGTTGAAGACCTTCGTCGCCGTGGCGCGCGAGGGCAGCATCACGCGTGCTTCGGAGCGACTCGGCCTGAGTCAGCCCGCCGTCAGCGCACACATCAAGGCCATCGAGGACACGCTCGGCATGGCGTTGTTCGACCGCACGGCCCGCGGCATGACGTTGACCAGCGATGGCCAGCGACTTCTCGCGAAGGCGGAGCAGACGCTTGGTGCCCACCAGGAGCTGATCGACGAGGCCAAGCGCATCAAGGGGAGCCTCAGCGGAAAGCTTCGTCTCGGCATAGCGAGCAACTCGAGCGCGGACGTCCTGGGCCGTCTCGTCGCCGTGCTCTCCGAACGCTGCCCCGAGGTCGAAATCGCGCTCGAGCACGGTACGTCACTCGATGTACTGCGTGGCCTCGAGAGCGGCGCTCTCGACGGCGGCTTCTACAACGAGGCCGGCGACCCCAGAGCCGTGCTGACGACGATCGAGGTCGCGCGCTTCGGTACCTTCCTCGCGGCGCGTCCGGGGCTCGTGTCGGTTGCACAGCCGCTCGATTGGGCCGCGCTCGCGGAGCTGCCGTGGATCTACCCCACCGCCAGCAGCTGCTGCGGGGTAGCGGCGGAGAGCCTCTTCGAGAGGCATCAGATTCGCCCCAAGCGAATCATGAGCGTCGATCGCGAGAGCGTCACACGCACGCTGGTCGCGGGTGGCGTCGGCGTCGGTCTCCTTCACGCTGCAACCGCGAAGGAGGCTCACGCTCGAGGCGAGGTCGAGCTCGTCTGCGAAGCCCCGAAGCTCGTGCGCGTTCTCTTCGCGCACCTCGCGACCCGCGCGCACGACCCGGTGCTGAGCGTAGCGACCTCGATTCTCACGGGCAGGTGACGACGGCGCGCGAACGCGGGTATCGTGCGCCTGTGAAAATTCGCTGCGCCTCGTTTCTAGTCGGCCTCGCGCTCGTGGGTTGCGACGAGAAGAAGATCGTCCCCACGCCCGACGCGGCTCCCGCGGTGGTCGCTGCCCCGGCGGTCGCTGTCGTTCCCGACGCCGCGCCGACCGTCGTTGCCGTCGTCGACGCGGCGGTCGATGCCGCCGAGCCCGCGCGCTTCGACCCAAAGCACAAGTGCCCGTCGGGCCAGACGCACTTCTACATGGA
>CAXSGV010000066.1:12633-16255 GCA_964236615.1 uncultured Polyangiaceae bacterium | reverse complement strand
CCGGCGCCGATGCCTCTCGAGCTCCGATTGCGCGGGGCGCGAGCACTGCTCTGCGATGGAGTATCCGTTCGTCGCCAACGGCAAGACCGCAGGTACCGCCCGGTTCTGCGAGGGCATGTAAGAACGCCGCGCGCGTTACTTCTTCGCCTTGATCATCGAGAGCGCAGTCTCGCCCTTCGACTCCTCGACCGGGCCCCACTTCATGCAGGCCGGGCCCTTCGCCTTCTTGAGGTCACCGAGCACCTCGTCGGCTTTGGCGATGCCGACCTCGTGCATCACCGAGCGGTACTGCCCGAAGACGAACTTGGCACCTTCGAGGAGCTTGTCGCGCTCGGGGCTGGCCGGTTGCGCGGCGAGGGCAGCGAGGCGGTCCATGTAAGGCTTCTCCATGCCGAGCTCGATCTGCACGTCGTTCGACAGCATTCCGTGGAACGACTTCTCGAGCGGCAGGATCTTGTCGGCCGTGCGCTCGGCCGCGGGGATCGAGAGCCAGGTCGCGTGCTCGTACATCTCCGTCATGTCCATCGTATCGATGAGGAAATTGGACGTCACGCGGCCCGATCCGGGCACGTAGAACGCGCGCGTCTTGTCGAACCACAAGCCAACGGTCGCGGAGCCGGCGGTCTCGATCTGACGCTGCCAGATGCGGACCTCTTCGCACGTGACCTGTGCGCCGATCGCGTTGAGGTCGGCGTCCGTGCGCGACACGAAGTCTTTGAAGTCCGAATTGCCAGCCGCCTTCTGTGCGTTGCCGAAGTCGTTGTACGCCGTGAGCTCGATGGCGCGCTGCGTGGGCGTCAGCGCAAGAAGCTTCGTGTAAGCCGCGGCGAATGCATCGACGGTGCGCTGCGGCGCGAGGGCGGCTTTGGTGGTTCCGAGCTGAGGACGATCTGCGCTCTTCAGCCACGCCACGACGAGGTCGGGCTCGTTCTCGAAGGTCCGGTCTTCCGAGCGCGTGATGAAGCGGCGGATGACGTCGAGATCAGCGGCGAGCTCATGGTAGAGCGCGCTCGAGGTCTCCGCGACGACGCGTTGCTTGTCGACGAGGGTTACGCTCGCGGGAGCCGAGACCAGCGCCTGAACGCCAGCCGGTGACGTGTCCTGCGCGGGGTCGAGCGCCTTCAGCTTGTCGGTGGCGCGCTGCGCGACGAGGCTGCCGTCGCGCTGAGCGTGGACCTTGGCTTCGAAGGCTGCGATCGCGGGCTCGTTGGCGCCGAAGCCGCCCGTGGCTCGCCCTGCTGCGATCATTGCCAGTACCGCGTCGAGCTTCGTGTCGCCGTTCTTGGCGAAGCTGCCAACGCTTGCGATCGGCGCCTCGTTCAGGTGAAAGCGACTGCGCGTTGCGCGGAGATCGGCCTTGGGCTCGAGCAGAAGAACGTCCACGTACTTGCTGGTGTTGGGGAGCGTGTTGGCCGAGATGGCGGCGAGGCGCTCGTAGACCTCGCGCACCGGCCCGGCGGGCTTGTCGACGCCGCTCCATCCGTCGAACCCGCGTCGAATGTCGTGGTCCATCGCCGCGATCTGCTCGGCCGAGGCGCCCTCGTTCCGTTCGTCGACCTTGGCCGAGCTCTTCACTCCGAAGGCGTCGACCTCGATGCCGAACTTCGCGCCAATCAAGATGCGCCGCATCTCGGTGGGCGAGTCCCAGCGCGCGCGCCCGCGGAGCACCATGTGGTGGCGCAGCAACTTGAAGTCGGACGTGTCGTAATACGTGTCGTCCATGATGTCGGTTCCGAGCGAGAGCTCACGCTGGCCCGACACCGGATCGATCTCGTAGCGACCGGACTCGATCGTGAGCCACACGTACGGGTTCTGCTCACGAAGCTTGTGGCTACTTGCGTCCCACGGCATCTGGTCGATGGCGTAGCCGGTCGTGAAGGCCTCGCTCGTGTCGGTCTTGCGAAGCTTGTTGTAGACCGTCTTGCCCTTGGCATCGCTGCGCAGCATCTCGAGCATCGCCGGCCCGTCCACGCAGGTGACGGTGTTGGTCTCCTCGAGCTCGACGCTGTTGCGTGTCCACCCCGGCGAGGCCGCCGCGTCGTAGGTCAGCTTGTGGATGAAGTCCTTGCCGACGAGATCGCTGTCGCGAAGCTCGGAGCTTCCGTCGTCGAGATCGTCGGTCGCTGCGGCGGAGCACGCACCGAGGGCGAAGATGCAGGGGACGAGCAGACCGAGACGGCGAAAGTTCATCCTCGCGTGGCCTGCAGTATGTGCGCCAATGTGTGCGGATGGAGTCTCGAGGCGCGGACCCCTTTTTCCGCGGGTTTCCTTCTGTCCTGAAACCCTGGGTGAGCCTTGGGAGATCCACCCAACTCGCCTTCGCTTGCCATGGCAAGGAACGCGGTCACCGGACCGAAACAGGACCAAGCGCCGCCTCAGCGCGCGTCCTCGACTGCGCTACGTTCGACGTATGGACGCTCGGGAGGAGGTCGCGCGCCTGGTGACGGCCGCAGCGGCGATGATGAAGAGTGACGCGAAGGGGGCGGTCGCGAAGCTCGAGTCTGCCTATGCGCTCGCGCGCACCGCTGGAGATTCAAACGAGACCGCGATGGTCGCCGAGGAGCTCGCGCGGGGCTGGGCGCGCCGCAAGACGACGAGCCGTTCACTGTATTATGCAGTCAAAGCGACGAAGCTCGTTCCGTCGCGAAAGACCGCCTGGACCACGCTCGCGAAAACCTGTGAGCTCGTCGCCGCGCGAACGTCGGGCGACGCCAAGGTCCGCCGCGCGCATGCGCTCTACCGCGCGGCCGCGACGGCGTTTCAGACTGCGGCCTCCCTGACGAAGGATCCCGAGGACAAGCGCTGGCTGCTCGAGCTCGCGGGCGATTCCGCGCGGCAAGCCAAGCCGAAGAAACGTGCGTGACGACGCGAGCTCGGTGGCGCCGGAGTCACGGCTCGCCGAGCACCCGCGCGCTGTACTTCTGCCACGCGTCGTAACCACCGGAGAGCACGGCACCCACGTCGTCGGGTGAATGCGCCACCACGACCTGACCGAACGACTTCGGTGTATTCCGCAAACAGTCCAGGGACGGCGCGAGCATCACGTCTTCTTCGCCCAAGAGAACCCAGCGCCCGGCCACCATCACGTCGAACAGAAACTTCGCGAGCGCGGGCGTGACGCCGGCGCCGCGGATGGAGACCATGCAGCCCTCGGCGAAGTTTTCGGTGAAGAGCTCCACCGAGGAGCCGTCCGCGAAACGGACGATGAGGCAGCGCTCCTCGATCTTCTCTGCGCCGGCGCACTTCAACACGTCCAGCACCGCGCTCACCTCGTCAGGCGACAGTGCCTCGTTGCACGGAACGTCCTGCAGCTGCTTCGTGAAAGGGTTGAACCGCTTCTCCGTCGTTCCGTCGAAGCGGCAAGGCTGAAAGTGGAGGTCGAAGCTCATAGCGACGCCCTTCTTATACGCGCACGCCGCGTGCCGACAGGGTAGATGGTGCCCACCCGCCGTGTAGGCTGCAGCGAGAATGCTCGCGCTCTCCTGGGATGGAACCGCGGCTGCGGTCATCGACCGTGACGACCCCACGCCTCCGCCGGGGCACGCCCTCGTGCGCATGACTCGCGCAGGGGTCTGCAACACCGATCTCGAGATCGTAAAGGGCTACATGAGCTTTCGCGGTG
>CAXSGV010000066.1:9432-12623 GCA_964236615.1 uncultured Polyangiaceae bacterium | reverse complement strand
AAGAAGGTCCCGACGCGTGGCGCGGCAAGCGCGTCGTTGCCGAGATCAATTTCGCGTGCGGCACGTGCGAGGCGTGCGCGCGGGGGCTCGGCCGTCACTGCGCGACGCGCACCGTGATGGGGATCCTCGGCGCCGACGGCGCGTTTGCGGAGCTCGTCAGCGTGCCCGTCGCCAATCTCCATCTCGTGCCCGACGCCATCGACGACGATCACGCGGTCTTCGCAGAGCCGCTCGCGGCCGCGTTCGAAATCCTCGACCAGTTGGCCATCCAGCAGGGCACCCGGTGCGTGGTGCTCGGCGACGGAAAGCTCGGGCTCCTCGTGGCGCAGGTGCTCGCGCTGGCGGGTGGTGACGTGCTCGCCGTCGGCAAGCATCGAGAGAAGCTCGCGCTGCTCGAAGCGCGTGGCATCGCCACGACGACGTTCGATGCGTGGACGTCCCACGCGATCGAACGCGTGCCCGTCGTCGTCGAGGCCACCGGCTCTGCCAAGGGCTTCGCTGCCGCGATCGAAGCGACGCAGCCGCGAGGCACGCTCGTGTTGAAGAGCACCGTGGCGGGTGATGTGGCGCTGTCCCTCGCGCCGATCGTGATTCACGAGATCAGCGTCGTCGGATCACGCTGCGGCCGATTCGCACCTGCGCTCGACGCGCTTGCGGCCGCGAGCATCGACGTCGGGTCGCTGATCTCGGCCCGCAGGCCGCTCGCGCTCGCCGACGAAGCGCTTCGGCTCGCGGCATCGCCCGGCACGCTGAAGGTGCTGCTCGAAGCGACCTAGAGCTCGTGACCGCCCGTTCGTGCGCGCCTAGAATCGCGCGATGACGGCGACCGACGTTCCGATTCGATGCACGTGTGGAAAGCTTCGCGGAGTCGCGCGCGCCGTCGCGCCCAACGCGGGAACGCACATCGTCTGTTACTGCAACGACTGCCAGGCGTTCGCGCGGTTCCTCGGTCGTGACGGCATCCTCGACGCGCACGGCGGCACGAGCATCTTCCAGATGGCGCCGGCGAAGCTGCACATCGACGACACCACCTCGATGCGCTGCGTGCGTCTGTCGGCGAAGGGCATGTACCGGTGGTACTGCGGGAGCTGCAAGACGCCACTGGGAAACACGATTGGCCCCCGCTTCCCGTTCGTCGGAGTGATTGGCACCATCCTCGATCACGAGAGCACAGGCCGCTCGCGGGACGAGCTGCTCGGCGTGCCGAGGCACTTCGAGACGCGCGCTGCGATCGGCGCTGCACCGAAGGCAGCGTCGACGGCTCGACTCGTGGCGCGCAGCATGCGGAAGATGGTGACGTGGTGGCTCACCGGTGGGGGGAGCCCGTCGCCGTTCGTCGATCCAAAGACGCGCGCGCTACGCGTCGAGCCGCAGGTGCTGAGCGCGTCGGAGCGCCAGGCCCTCAGGGGCGCGAACGAGAAGGAACGCGCTAAGGGGTGAACGCGTGCAGGTTCGCCTGGTCGCGGCCTTGTCCGGCTGCGTGCGTGCTCTCGCGTGGTGTCGCGATCGGGCGCGCGCTGCCGCGATGCACGCGCGGAGGTCCAGCTCGCGCGATCCATCGAGGGCGGGACCAACACCCCTCACAACGCCTGCTTTTCCCGCCAAAAACGTGTGGGCAGGTGTAGGCATCGATGTTGCTGAAGGGGTCGCATGAACTTCTACCCGCGCCTCGCGATGCTCTTGGTGACCCTTCCCGTCGTCGCGACCGTCGCGTGCAGCGCGCCCTCGGATTCGGGAGAGGACGACTCGAACGACTCGCGCGTCGTCGGGGGTCAAGCGGAGTCGGGCTACGCCCCGGTTGGCTACTTGATGAAAGGCGCCGACGCGGCATCGTTGGCCGGTCCGAACTGCGGCGTCACGTTGATCGCGCCGCACGTGGCGCTCACGGCCGCGCACTGCATCGTCCTTCAACCGTCTGCGAAGTACGGCATCGGGTTTGGTAACACCGACGCTGGAGTCCACATCGCAGCCAAGCGTGTGTTCGCGCATCCCGCGTACAACGTCAGCGCGCCTTCCGAACGCTTTCGTCACGACGTCGCGGTGATCATTCTCGAGAGCGACTCGACGGTCGTTCCCGCCGTCATCGGTACGGCCGAGGTCGGCAACACCGCGCGCTACGTCGGCTATGGGCGGACGACGCCCGGCGGCTACAACGTCTACGAAGGCTACACAGGCGAACGCAAGAGCACGAACGAGCGCGTCACGAATGTCGACGCGCTGGACATCTGGACCACCGGCGACGGCGGCGGACTGTGTTGGGGCGACAGCGGCGGACCGCTGATGCGCGGCAACGAGATCCTCGGCGTGCTCTCGGACTTCGATCAGGTCTTCGATTGCCAGGTCGGCAACAAGATGATCTTCACGTCCCTCGTCGGCGAAACCCCCTTCATCGAGAAGGCGGTCTCCTGCCAGGATTCGCTCGATCCCAATTGCCTCGGCACGGTCTTCGAAGCAACGGACGGCGGCGCGCTCGAGGCAGGACCCGCGCGTGACGCAGGCCCCTCGCCCGACGCAGGGCCCGCGCGCGACGCTGCAGTGGATGCGACCGACGCCGGCCTCGGGCGCGACTGACGCTCCCTGACGCTCCCTGACGCTTACCAGCGATGGTAGGCGGGGTGGTCCGGCTTCACCGCGACGAAGGTGCCGGTCCCGATCGCCGTTACCTTGCCGTTGATCGCCGTCATCGTCGCTTCGATCGTCGCGCGGTCGTCGGTCGAGGTGATCACGCGCGCCTCGACGTGCACGAGGCCGAGCGGCGTCGGACGCTTGAGGGCGACGTTGAACTCGGCGGTCACGCAACACGGAGCGTGCGTGGCCCCACTCTTCTTCATCAAGTGGAAGATGGTCGTCCAGTTCATGTGGCAATCGAGAATGGTGCCGATGATTCCGCCGCAGAGGACGTTCTCGAACGCCTCGTGGTGCTTCTCGGGCTCGAAGTCGCAAACGACGAGCGCGTCGGCCGCGTCCTCGTCCGCGAAGCTTCGAATGCGTAGGCCCTTGTCGTTGATCGGACCGCAGCCGAAGCAGCGCGCGTTCGGTGCGAAGGTCTCTTGCAACGAGCGTGTCGTGGAGATCGTCATGGCGCCCTAGCTTACCGCGCCCACGCCCCCGTGTTTCGCGAGAGACCGCGTGTCGCCGAGCGACCGACGACGTCGTTCAGCGACACAGCGATGGCGCGCGCTGCGAGGAAA
>CAXSGV010000066.1:0-9408 GCA_964236615.1 uncultured Polyangiaceae bacterium | reverse complement strand
TCGGCTGGGCCGCTCGTTGCGATGGAACCCTGCGACGGCTCGTATCGGACGAGCAGAGACGAAAGGGACCGGACATGACCTATCGATGCGAGAAGCTCCTTCTGCTCACGGCGCTCGGACTTTTGCTCACCGCCCCTGGCTGCGCGAGCGATTCGCAGGGTGACGAAGGTACGACCGAGCCGACCGAAAGCGAGCTCACGTCGGGCTTCCAGAGCGGGGTCGGACCTTCGTCGAGCTACGCCGGCGCGACCGACACGACGATCCGCGAGTCGGCGCCAACGACCAACGACGGCGCGGGTGCGACCGTGAGCGCCGACTTCGACGATCCCGCCGGCACGCGCAAGCGGACGAGCGGTCTCCTGAGGTTCGACATCCGATCGATTCCCGCGGGCAGCAAGGTGTCGGCGGTCAAGCTGACCGTCAACGTGACGAACCGCACATCGGGAAGCGGCTACCTGCTCTATCCGATGCTGCGTTCATGGAGCGACAGCCAAGCCACATGGCAGCTCGCAGCGACCGGCGCTCCGTGGGGCTCCCCCGGCGCACGCGGAGCGGGAGATCGAAGCAGCGCGGCCATCGGTGTTTTGACCCCGCTCGTCACGGGGAAGGCGACCATCTCGTTCAACGCCGCCGGCATCACCGCCGTCCAGCAGTGGGTCGATAATCCCGCACAGAATTTCGGCTTTCTCATCGAGACGCCCGACGACTTCGACGGCGTCGGGTTCGATTCGTCGAACGCGTCGGTCGCCGCCAATCGCCCGCAGCTCGGCGTGACCTACGACGCGCCGATGGTGGCGTCGCGGTACCCCATCTACACGGCGAGCGAGGTCGACGCGTGGTCGACGACCAGCGCGGAGTACACGCGCCTCGCCGGGTCGTGGGCGGGCAACGTCAACCGGCCCTACGCGGCGTACGGCACGCAGGTGAGCAGCGTCGAGCGCGATGTCCTCAAGGACGAAGCGGTCTACATCAAGACGCAGGCTGTCCTCTGGGCTGCCGATGGCAACCCCGCTCGCAAGACCAAGGTCGCGGCGCTGCTCGACTCGATGCGGTCCATCACGTCGTGGCAAACGGACACGGTCGAGCAGTACCGGCTCGTCGCCGGCTGGGCGACCACCAACCTCGCGCAGGCAGCCGCGCTCATCGGCTACAAGGATGCGCAGTTCACGCGCTTCCTCGTCGACGTCTGTTACCCCATCATGACCTGGCCCGGCGCGAACAACTGGCAGGCGAGCTTCGCCGACTCCAAGCTCGCGATTGCCGTCTACACCGGCGACGCCGCGCTCTACGCCGACGCCAAGGCTTACTTCTATCTGCACCTTCCGCAGACGGCCTACCACTCGGCGTACGACGGTAACAAAGTGAGGCCGACGACCAACGCGGCGGGGGTCGCGAGCGCCACCGACACCATCCGTTCGTGGGGCGGTTACTGGGGCGCGCCGCAAGTGAAGGCGGACTACACGTTCGTCAACCCGTCGTATGTCGTCGACGGCTTCAACTCGGAGACCATCCGCGACCTCGGGCACGTGTCGATGGGGCTCGGCGCTTGGATGCATGGTGCACGCACCATTCGCGCGCACGGCGACGTCTTGCAGAAGGAGGCGTACGACCGCCTGCGGGCCGGGTATGCGCTTCACGCCAAGCGCGTCCTCTCGTACAAGAACACCGGCGCCACCGGCGCGCCCACGACTGTCAAGGGTACCGGCGGCGGCGACCAAGGCTGGTACGGCGCGCGAAAGCTGTTCGGCAGCGACACGCCGGCGGACGTCGTGACGCTGTGCAACCACCCCGACGTGACGGGCTTCGCCTCAGCGGGCGCCAACCACCTCGTCGACGAGGCCTTCGCCGACGCGTATTGACGGCACGCGGTGAATTAGGCCCGGTCTCGCGTGATCGTCGCCCGGGGTGGTATTCTGAGCCGGAATGGCGGCTCCCCCTCGGGCGGTTGGTAAGTACCGCCTCTACGACAGGATCGGCTCCGGCGGGATGGGCAGCGTTCATCTCGCGCGGCTGTTTGCGTCGGGCGGCTTCCGGCGGATCGTCGCCATCAAGCGCCTGCATCCGCACTTCGCCGAGGACGCGGCGTTCGTTACCGCGTTTCTCGACGAGGCCCGGCTCGCGTCACGTATCCATCACCCGAATGTGGTCGCGCCGCTCGACGTGGTGGGCACCGACGGCGAAGTCTTTCTCGTTTTCGAGCACGTGCTCGGGGTGTCGCTCTCGGTGCTGCTCCGACGCGTGGCCGCCGATGGCGCTTCGATCCCGCAACGCGTCGCGGTGAGCATCATGACCGACGTCCTGCACGGGCTGCATGCTGCCCACGAAGCCACGGGGGACGACGGTGCGCTCCTTGGGCTCATCCACCGCGACGTGTCGCCGCAGAACATCCTCGTTGGAAAGGATGGCTCGGCCCGCCTGCTCGACTTCGGAATAGCGAAAGCGGCAGGGCGCTCGCAGACCACCGGCGAAGGCATCATCAAGGGCAAGCGCGGATACATGGCGCCGGAGCACCTGCTCGGGCAAACCTGCCGCGGCAGCGACGTGTACTCAGCGGCGGTCGTGCTGTGGGAGATGATCGCGCAGCAGCGTCTCTTTCCCGATGACGATTCGGTGGTCGGTCGACTCAGCGGTCGCGCGGTCGCGTCGCCCTTCGCGGGTGTGCCGACGCACGCGTGGCCTGACCACACGATGCTTGCGTCGATCGTATTGCGTGGCGTCGCCCATGAGCCCTCGCAGCGATTTGCAACCGCGCGCGAAATGGCCATCGCGCTCGAGCCGCTCGGGATCGCCACGGCGCGCGAGGTCGGCGAGTGGGTCGAGTCGGTCGGCCGCGTCGAGCTCCAAGAGCGCGCGCATCTCGTCAGCAGCGTCGAGTCCGCGCCAAGCGAGGCGAGCATGGGTGATGTGTCGAGCACGATGCCGCTCGATGGCGACACGCGCGATGCGCGCGATTCGGCGGCTTCGGTGATGCACGTCGAGCTGACGGCCTCCGAGTCGGCCTCCCCTCGCAAAAGCGGCGCGTGGCGGCGCGCTGCCGCAGTGCCGGTGCTCGCGTTGCTCGCGATCTTCGTGTGGCTGCTGCTTCGCCGCCCGACCGTGACCACCGCCGCCGCGCCCGTCTCCGAGAGCGTCGCGTCAGCGACGGTACCCCCCTCGATCGAGCCGGTGCCGGCGCTTGCGGCGATCCCTCCGGTCGCCACGTCGTCGGCCGTGGTGCGTGTGCGGCCTCACGCCAAACGCGCGACACCCTGTGCGCCGTACATCATCGACAGCCATGGCCGAAAGCAGTTCAATGAGGCGTGCCTTCGTTGATCTCGCGCGTCATGTGGCTCCCGATCGTGGGCCTCGCGCTCGTCGCGCGGAGCGCCGCTGCCGACGCCACGCACACCTGCGTGGCGGCCGCGCACGAGGGCCAGCGCTTGCGTGATGCGGGCACGCTCAGCGCCGCGAACGACATGTTCGTGCAGTGCAGCGCGCCTGCGTGCCCCGTGCTCGTGCGTGACAGCTGTGTGCATTGGGCCGAGGAGGTGCAGGCACGACTACCGACGATCGTCGTGGGTGCCCGTGACGACGGCGGCAACGACCTCACCGACGTGCAGGTGTCAATCGACGGCAAGCTGCTTTTGCAGCGGCTCGACGGTCGCTCGCTCGCCGTCGACCCCGGGCCTCACGAGCTGATCTTCGCGGCCGCTGGTCGCGGAACCGTTCGGCAGTTCGTCGTCGCCCGCGAAGGCGAGCGCGTGCGCTCGGTCGTGGCAGTGTTCCCTCGGCCCTCGCCGTCCTCACCCTCATCCTCGCCATCCTCATCGCTCTCACCATCCTCATCGCCCTCATCGCAATCCTCGCCCTCCTCGCCGCCGGCGCCCTCGTCGCCGGAATCACCGATCGAGCCCGCGCCAAGCCGGAACCGCACGCCGCTCTTTCTCGCCGCGGGCGTCGGGGTGCTCGGCCTCGCGGGCTTCACGACCTTCGGCCTCTGGGGGAAATCCCAAGCCGATCGGCTCGCCGAAACGTGCGCGCCAAGCCGCACCTGCGCGCGTGACGACGTCCGCGGCGTCGAGACGAAGTACATCGTCGCGGACGTGTCGCTGCTCGTCGGTGTCATCGGAGCGGGCGTGCTCACGGCGCTCTTGCTCGCGCCCGTCTTTCGCGACGGCTCGCCGAAGGCAAGCGCAGGGCGGATGCGCGCACTGTCGCTCGGCGGCGGACCGGCACCGGGCGGGGCGTTCGCCGACGTCCGCTACGTGTTTTGAGCTCTCAGCCGCGACGGGGTCGCTTGATGTCGAGCTTGTCCATCCGGTAGCCGAGGACGCGAGCAGTGACGCCGAGCGCCTTGGCGGCGGCCGCCTGGTTTCCGCCGGCGGCCGCGAGCGCGCCGAGGAGCTGGTCACGTTCGCTGCTCCCGCCTTCGCGATCGCGCTCGAAAGCGTCTGCGGCCGGCGCTTGCGCGAGGGGCGCGACATGCGCCGGATCGAAGATGAGATGCTCGACGAGCACCTCGGCACCGTCGGACAACAACGCGACCCGCTCGACGGTGTTCTTCAGCTCGCGCACGTTGCCGGGCCAGCGGTAGCTCTCGAGAAGCGCGCGCGCGCCCTCGGTGAGCACAGGGACGCGGCGCCCGGACGTCGCGCATGACGCGGTGAGAAAGCGATCCGCGAGAGGAAGGATTTCGTCGCGACGCTCGCGCAGGGGCGGAACGACGATCGTCAGGCCGTTCAGCCGAAAGAGCAGATCGTCGCGGAATTTGCCCATCGCCGCGAGCGTGCGTGGGTCGCTCTGCGTGGCGGATACGAAGCGAACATCGACCGGCTTCGAACGCACCGACCCAATGCGGCGCGTCTCACGACTCTCGAGCACACGTAGCAGCTTCGGTTGCGTGGTCGCGGGCATCTCCGCGAGCTCGTCCAAGAACAACGTGCCGCCGTGCGCCGATTCGATGAGCCCGGGCTTGGCCTGGACGGCGCCGGTAAACGCGCCGCGCTCGTAGCCGAACAGCTCGCTCTCGAGCAGCGTCGCCGTGAGCCCAGCGCTGTTGATGCGCACGAGCGGACCCGGTCGACCCGAGAGCGCGTGAATCTCCTCGGTGAGGACTTCCTTTCCAACGCCGGTCTCGCCGATCAGGATCAGGCTGGCGGCGCTCGCGGCCACCTTCTGCACGAGACGACGCACCTCGGTCATCGCCGCGCCCGGAGCGGACCCGTTCAACCGAACGACGACGCGCACGTGGCCGAGCTCGAGGAGCGATCCCACGAGCAGCCGCGTGCGCCCCGAGACCGGCGCGCCGTCGACGCGCGTGCCGTTGGCGCTGCCGAGGTCCTCGACCTCCATGCCGCCATCGTGGAGATGAAGGCGCGCGTGCGTGCGCGACACCGAGGCATGGGGGATCGAGACGTCGCAGGCTTCGCCGCGTCCGAGCACGATCGTCTGTTGGGACATCGCGAAGCGTTGGGCGTTGCCCTCCCAGCACACGACGAGCTCACGCGCGCTCGGTGGCGAGCTGAGAGAGGCGGTCGTCTGGCTTTCGTCCATCGCGCGCCTGAAAAGATACCAGGAAGCGTCAGCGCGTCACGGAACGCGCGACGCCGGCCGGATGAGCAGGTCGTCGACGTACGCGACCACGGGCGTGTTCGTGGCGCTCCCCGAGACGTACGCCGTCAACACGAACGATCCCTTCGCTTGCATGTTCGGGGTCGTGTCGACGACGTCGTACGCCCATGTGGCGGGCTCGGAATCCGCGGCCGCCCACACCTTCAACCGCAGGTGCGTGGGGTTGGTTCCCGTGACTTGAATTCTGATCTTCACCGCTGCGCGCGCCGCCACGGTGAAGCGATCGTCGACCGGCGTGAGCGCCGTTTCGGTGCTGCCGCGAACGTAGGCCACCGATGTCGTCACTTTGCCGTCCTGCCTCAGGACCACGCGCGCGTGGTAGTGGTCGCCGCCGGGGACCGACCGGGCTTGGACTCCGAAGAACACGCCACCCGCGACGAGCTTGTCGGTCGAGACGACGACTTGCACGTCGGCGTCGTCCGTCAGGACCTCGGGCAGCGCCATGGCGACACCGTCCCCTGGGTTGCGCAGCGTCAACGACGCGTGACCGCCGGAAACGGCGAACAAGCCGGACGCGCCGCCGAGGGTCCATGCACCACCCAAGTCGGCGCTCCCGAGCCCCGTGGCCACCAGCCGTTCGAACTGGTCCTTGGCGAAAATCGGCACACCGCCTTCATCGAGGCCGCCGTCGGAAGCGGTGAGCGCGTCCGCCGTTCCCGCGTCGAGGCCGGTCCGATCGTCCCAGTCGGAGACCTCCCAAAACGCGCACGCGGACACGTTCGAGAGCGCGAGCACGGCCAGCAGGCGAGCCGGCCGGCGCAACGAGTCGACAAGTTCCACGCCTCCGGCCACCTTCCGCTCGATCATAGGCGGGCACCACGCGGAGCCCAAGGCTCTCGAACGTGTATAGGAAGGGCTTGGCAACGCCGCCGAATCCGCGCGCTCTCCGGAACCTGAAGATCGCGGCCGTCCTCTCGGTCGTCGCGATCCTCTTTGGCGCGTACCAGCTCGGGGTCTTCCAGCAGTTCGGCGATCCCGCGAGCGTAAAGGAAGCGCTCGTGCGCCTGGGTCCCTGGGGCTACGTCGCGTTCGTCGTGGCCTACGCGCTGCTGCAGCCGTTCGGCATTCCTGGCACCGTGTTCGTGTTTGCTGCGCCGCTCATCTGGCCTTGGCCGATCGCCTTCGCGCTGTCGATGACGGGGACGATGGCCGCGAGCTCGGTCGGCTTCTCGTTTGCGCGGTTCGTCGCGCGCGATTGGATCGCCACGAAGGTCCCGGCGCGGTTTCGCAAATACGACGACGCGCTTGCCCGCCGCGCCTTCACGACGGTCGTCGTGCTGCGCTTCGTCTTCTGGATGCCCCCGCTTCTCCACGCCTTCTTCGGTGTGTCGCAGGTGCGCTTCTGGACGCACTTCTGGGGCTCGCTCGTCGGCTACACCGTCCCGCTCCTCGTCGTCAGCATGTTCGGCGAAAAGATCTTCGACATCCTCCAGGGGCTTCCCGCGGGAGCGTGGATCGCCGTTGGGCTCGCCATCGCCGTGCTTGCGACGACGGTGTGGCTCGTTCGAAGGCAGGCCCCGCGCGCTGCAGGCGACTGACGAAAATCCGCCTGCATTCATAGGGTGATGGATCAGATCCGGATCGGCAGCTCGCGAACGCGCGTTCCCGTGAGCGCGAAGATGGCGTTCGTGATCGCGGGCGCGACGGGCGGAACGCCAGGCTCGCCGACGCCACCGGGCGACGCGTCGCTTGCGACGATGTCGACATGGATGCGTCGTGGGATCTCGCCGATCCGCGCCACGGGGTAGTCGCGGAAGTTGGTCTGTTCGACGACGCCGCCGCGCAGGGTGATCGCGCCATGGAAGGCGATGCTCATGCCGAACACGACTGCGCCTTCCATCTGGGAGCGCACGCGCTCTTGGTTCACGATGGTGCCCGCGTCGATCACGATCCAGACCTCGTCGACGACGATGCCGCCAGCCTCGTTCTTCACGACGGCTGCGACGACCCCGACCGAGCTGAGGAAGCTGCGGTGCGCCGCAAGCCCGAGCGCGCGACCGTCTTTGCTCCTTCGATTCTGCCAACCGGACAGCTCCGTCACGCGCTCGATCACCTTGCGGTGGCGGCCGACGTCGATCGGGCTCTGCTCGATCGGAGCACCGTAATTCGGGAGCTTCTCGACGCCTGCTTCTTTGGGCATCAAAAAGCGCGGTGGCCCAAGGACCTCGAGCAGCGTCTCCTTGGGATCTTTGCTCTTCGCGTGCGCGATCTCGTCGATGAAGCTCGAGAGCGCAAAGGCGTGGAAGATGTTGCAGACCGACCGCAGCCATCCGATGCGCACGTGCGCGCGGGCTTCGCAGGCCTCGACGCGGATGTTGGGGATGTCGAGCGGGATGTCGGTGGGGCCTTGCCCGAGCTCGCCGTCGGACGGCCACTTCGCGTCGAGGCTGAACGTCGACGGGATCGGGGGGAACGCAGTTCGGTGCTGCCACGCCACGATCTTGCCGCTCGCGTCGAGACCCGCCACGAGAGACTGCGCGCTCACGGCGTGGAAGTAGTCGTGCCGGATGTCGTCCTCGCGGGTCCACTGCACGCGCACGGGGACGCCGGCGGCCTTCGACAGGAGCGCAGCCTCGACGATGAAATCGGGCTTCGACTTGCGACCGAACGCGCCGCCGAGGAGCGTCACGTGGATCGTGACCTTCGCTTCGTCGATCGCGAGCGCTTTCGCGACCTCGGTACGCGCGCCCTGTGGATGCTGCGTCGGCGCCCAGCACTCGCACGTGCCGTCCTTGAAGCGTGCGACCGCTGTCGGCGGCTCCATCGACGCGTGTGCGAGATGCGGCACGTAATACTCGGCCGCGACCTTCTTCACCGAGGTCGCGAGCGCGCGATCGACGTCACCGACCGAGCGCACCACCTTCCCCGGCTTCTTCACGGCGGCGAGGAGCTCGCTCTTGTACCGAGCCGAATCGTAGCTCGCGTGCGCGCCGTGCTCCCACTCGACCGACAGCGCGCGACGCCCTGCGATTGCGGCCCAAGTGTGATCGGCGAGCACCGCGACGCCGCCGAGCGGCTGGAATTTCGGGGCCCCCGTGAGCGCGGGCATCTCGATGATCTTGCGTACGCCGGCAACGGCGAGAGCCCGCGACCCGTCGAAGCGAAGCACTTTCCCGCCGACGACGGGTGGGCGTGCGATCACGGCGGTGAGCATCCCTTCGAGGCGAACGTCCGCGCCGTAGATCGCTTTGCCCGTGGTGATGTCGGGCGCGTCGACGAGAGGGAGCTCGGTTCCCACGTGGACGAGCTCGCTCTTCGGCCGCAGCTTCACCCGCGCGGCATCGGGCACCTCGAGCTTCGCTGCGCCGATGGCAAGCGCACCGAAGTCGAGCGTGCGCCTCGTGCGCGTGTGTCGAACCGCGTGGTCCTTCACCTCGCACTCGGCGGGCGTCACACCCCACTGCCGCGCTGCGACCTCGATGAGCATGGTGCGCGCGGTTGCGCCGAGCATGCGCAGCTCGTCGAAGTGACCGCGCACGCTGTGCGAGCCATCGGTGTTTTGATCGCCGTACGCTTTGTCGCCTGTCGCTTGCACCATTTTCACGCGCGCGAGATCGGCCCCGAGCTCGTCGGCGATGACGACATGGAGCGAGCTCCGCACGCCCTGACCCATCTCGGAGCGATGGCAGACGATCGTGACCACACCGTCGGGCGCGATGTGCACCCAGCTGTTTGCACGGAAGCCCTTCGTGCCTGCCGCGGGGATCGCCGGATCCGCCTCGGGCGCCGCGCGCACGACGCCTTGCGAGGTCCCGAGGGCGAGGCCGCCGGCTGCCAAGCCGAGCCCGGCGAGAAAGG
>CAXSGV010000065.1:15919-19552 GCA_964236615.1 uncultured Polyangiaceae bacterium | reverse complement strand
TCCATCGCCGCCCGCCCAGGCGGCCTCTGCGCCCTCCTCAGCACCGCCCATGCCAACCAAGCCACGCGTGCCCGCCTCGAGGTGCCCCCCGCGCCGCCGCGCCAACCACCTAGTTTTTCCCTGCGGCATTCGTTGCCGGCAACGGATGCCGTTGGGGAAGACCTGTCTGCGATCGCGGCGGGGGTGGCGCGGGACAGATTTTCGCTGTCCGGGGAAAGTGCGACAGGGAGCCCGTGAGCCCGGGGCGGGCGCCGGGCGAGCCTAGGTTCGTGATCGAAGATCACGAACCGTGATTTAGGCCGGGATGCCGACTTGGCTGAGCGGGCCGAGGAGGAGGACCAGCCGCTCGAGGGCTTCGGTGACGACGTGGCGGAGCTTGGCGTCGCGAATGTTGCCAACGACGGCGCGGAGAACGTCGAACCAGTAGAAGCTGGGGAAGCCGCGGTCTTGCGCGAGCTTCTCGAGCTCGCCGGCGCGGGCGAGGAGATCCACGGACTCGCCGCGCGCGACGGCGCAGACGATCGCGATCGCCTCGGCCAAGAGGTAGGCGTCGCCGCCGCTCGCTTCGGCTTCCGAGGCACGGGCGTGGGCCGCGCGGAGCTCCGATTGCGCGTCGGGCAGGCCGCGAAAAAGGAGCGCGTGGAGGGCTTTGGCCACGTGCACGTAGGTCGCGGTGCGGCCGCTCACTTTGCGGAGCTTCTCGGGCGTGAGCTCTTCGAGCGCAGTCGTCGAGTGGGCTTCGTCGCCCAAGGCGAGGTAAGCGAAGCTCTCGTTCATGCAGGAGAGAGCTTCGTGCTCCTCCGAGAGCTCGCCTGACGCCGTCACACGCGCGCGGCGCAACGTCGGCGCGGCTTCGGCGTAGCGGCCTTCGATGATCAGCGCGGCGCCTCGGTTGTGCTCCGCGATGTGCTCCAGCGAAGGGGCATCGCCGTGCGCGAGCAAGGTGGCCGCGCGCTCCAGCACGCCGAGGCCTTGCTCCACGCGGCCCGGGATCTCGACCAGCATGCCGCCCCACGCGACCGTGGCGCGGGCTTCGAAGAGCGTCACCCCGAGATCGGCCGCTTGCTGCGCCGCGCGTTCGAGCTGTTCGCGCGCGAGGTGCTCGTCGGCGCGGAAGGTCAGGGTGCCCAAGAGGACGCCGCGCAGGAGAACGTGCAGCGGCGCTGGTGCGATCGTGCCGGCGCGTTCGCGGGCGTTGTCGCGAAGGAGAATGAACTCGTCGGTCGCGCTCGAGGCGGGCGTCTCGCCCGAGATACTCGAGGCGGTGACGCGCGCCATCTTGAGTGTCGTCGCGAGCTCGTCGGTGCGCGGCGCGACGTCGAGGCGGGCAAGCGCGCGGTGGCAGCGATCGCTCGCGCGCGCCGTGTCTTGGTGGGTCATCAGCGCGGCGCCGACGCACACGAGCACGCCGCCGAGCGCGGGCGGGATGGCTTCGATCCACGAGTCGGAGCGATCGACGTCGATGCGGTGGCGTGTCGCGCGGCGCGCGCGGGGGGCGATGAACGTGGCGCCAACCGCTCGCGCGAGGGGGCTCGTCTTCGCGATTGTGTCGAGGAGGACCGCGGCTGCGTCGAGGTCGAGGCGGAACGCGAGAGCGCATGCGCGTGCGACCTTGCCGAGCTCGGACCCGCCTTCACGCCGCGCGAGCGCGTCGAGCATTGCGAGGTCGAGCGCCTCGAGGGTCTCGCAGAGTGCGGTCGCTCCGTCCGGGTCGAGGCGCGGAAGGCGGCGCGCACCGTACATGTTGGGAAGCGGCACCTTCGACGCGCGCTCGTCCGAGACCTGACTCTGCTTCGTCGAACGATCGGTGTTCGGCGCGAGGTCGATGCGCAGTGCGTGCGCGAGCTCACCGAGGATGACGGGCGCGGTCTCGAGATCGCCAATCGCGGCGAGCGCCTCGGCGCCAGTTTGAAAGCGCGCCGCCGGGTCGCGAGCGAGCATGCACTCGAGCAAGGCGCGCAGAGGATCTTCGACGCGCCCCGCGAGATCGGGACCGTCTTTCAAGCGACCCGCGAGCTGATCGTTGAGCGAGGTGCCCGGGAAGAGCGGACCGGCGTCGAGAAGCTCGAACAGGACGAGGCCGGCGGCGTAGACGTCGGTTGCTGGCGTGGCAAGGCCTTCGACGATCTGCTCGGGCGCCATGTACGCCGGCGTTCCGAGCACGATGCCTTTGTGCGTGTCGACGTTGCCGAGCGCGTCTTGCACCTGCGACCGGCGCTCCGAGCGCGCGATGCCGAAATCGAGCACGCGCAGATCGAAGAGGCCCGACAGGCCGCCTGGGACGAGCACGTTGGACGGCTTGATGTCGCGGTGCACGATGTCGGCTTCGTGGGCCTCGGCGAGCGCGCTCATCAAGCCGCGCGCGACCCGCAGCATCTCGTGCGGCATCAGCGCGCGGCCGAGGGCACGCATTTCGAGCGGCACGCCGTCGATGTACTCCATGACGAGGTAGAGGCCGATCGCGTCGTCGCGGCCGAAGTCGTGGACCCGCGCGATGTTGCGCGACTTCAATCGAGAGAGCGCGAGCGCCTCGTGACGGAAGCGATCGAAGTAGCTCGCGGAGTCGTCGCCGAAAGGCGTGATCTTGATCGCGACGTCGCGGCCGAGCGCCGCATCCCGTGCCCGGTAGACCGAAGCGAAACCGCCTGAGCCGAGCAAAGGGCCGAGCTCATACCGGCCTGCAACACGACCCACGCGAGGGAGCGTATCGAAACGCGGCCGGAAAAGGCTGGAAAATTGGGACTTGCCGCCGCCGCGTCTTCGTTCACCCTGAAGGGCTCATGCGCTCACACTTTCCCGTCCTCTTTGCGGCCGCACTCTTTCTTCCCCCCTTCCTCTTGAGCGGCGCAGCGTGCAGCTCGACGACGACGACGGTCACGCCGTCCGATCCCGACGCCGCCACCGAGGAGGACGCGGGCGAGGATCCTGGGGACACCGACGGCGGCGGCACCAAGAAGGACTCGGGCGGCGTCGATGCGGGGCCGTTCACGCCCGCGCCTCACCCGCCGTACCCGCAGGTGCCGAAGCTCGGCAACGCGGTCATCACCAACATGCGGCTCGTGACCATCACCGTTCCCGGCGATCCGCTGGCGGCGGGCTACAACGCGTTCGGCGACTTCATGGTCGGCAGCACGTGGCTGAAGACGCTCGCTGCGGAGTACGGCCTCGGCACCACCTTCACGAACACGAACGTCAGCGGCGCCGCCACCATTGGCAACGGCGGCTCCGTCACCTCGGGGGGTATGAAGAGCTACATCGCGCAAGCGATCGCGAGCTCGGGGAAGAACCTCGCCCCGAACGGCCACACCATCTACATGCTCTATCTTCCCGAGGGCGTCGGAGAGTCCACCGATCCCACGTGCCAGCAGTTCGGCGGCTACCATGACGTCTACTCGCAGGGCAGCGCGGGGAGCGATGGTTGGGCGTTCGCGCAGCACTGCAGCTCGCCTGGTTTGAGCAAGCTGCAGTGGATGACATCGGCGGCGAGCCACGAGATCATCGAAGCGGCGACCGACGTCGTACCGGGCCAAGGTTGGACGTTCCCGACGACAGGCAACCCAACGACCCAGTCCGCGTGGGCGCTGCTCCTCGGCGAGGTCGGCGATCTTTGCGTGAACACGCAGACGATCGACT
>CAXSGV010000065.1:8771-15909 GCA_964236615.1 uncultured Polyangiaceae bacterium | reverse complement strand
CGTCATGACGCGCGTCTGGTCGAACGCGGGCGCGAAGACGCAAGGCGATCCTTGCGGCCCGCCGCTGAAGGACCCGTTCTACAACGTGAGCGTCCCGAAGGACTGGTACCCCGTCACCTCGGGCGGCACCGTCACCATCCCGATCACGGGCTACTCCACCGCGCGCGTCGAAGACTGGGCTTTGCAGGCGAGCGTCACGAAAGCCACGCAAGCGGGCTGGAGCGGCGCGCTCACGAGCGCGACCACCATCAAGAACGGCGGTCAGACCATCGCGACCATCAACAACGGGCGCACCGCGACGCTGACGATCACGGCGCCGAGCGCACCGAAGGGGTCCTACGCGGCGGTCTACATCGCGAGCCAGTCGCTCACGACGACCCTCGGCGACCCGTACCACATCTGGCCGGTGGGCGTTTACATCCCCTGAGCGCCTGCGCCGCCGTGCGCGACGGCTCGCTCGTGCCATAACACCGGCCATGCGCGCCTTTCCACTCGCTCTGGTCGCCGTCACTGCGCTCTTCGTCGCGTGCTCGTCGAGCACCTCGGGCCGCGGGTTCGCTGCGGACACCGACGGCGGCGAGGAGCTCGATGCCGCCACGCCGAGCGGCGACAGCGCGACGTTCGGTGACGCCACGCCGGCGGAGGCTGGCGCGTGCAACGAGTCCATCGACGTCGTCTTCGTCCTCGACGTCTCGAGCTCGATGGACTTCGTGCTCGACAAGCTCGGCACCGAGATCGAGTCAGTCGTCATGGCTGCGAACGCGCTCGCGCCGGACGCGCACTTCGGGCTGGTCGCTTTCGTCGACAACCACAAGCTCGACACCAGCGGCCCGCTCGACCAGGGCAAGGTCCACGTTGCGGCCGCCACGTTGAAGGCAGCGTTCCAGGGTTACAAGACCACGTACACATCGCCGAACCGCAACCCCGGCGACGGACCCGGCGGGCCGACGCTGCAGAACCCCATCTGCGAAGAGAACGCGCCCGACGCGCTCCACGCCGCCGCCGTCGATTTTCCATGGCGCGTGAACGCGACCCACGTCGTGATCGCGGTCACCGACGACACGTTCCTCGAGAAGCCCGACAACTACGGCGACCGTGATCACGACGGCAAGACCGACAAGACCGACTTCCCGAAAGAGGGGAACTACCCCGCGGCCTACACGATGACCGAGGCGATCGACGCGCTTCGCCTCGCGAAGACACGCGTCTTCTCCGTCACGCGCCTGACGCCGCCGGGCGCGTTCGACCTCACGCGTTGCGGCACCGGGCGGCGCTTGCCATGGGCCGCGATCTCGGATGGGTGGTCCACGCCCTACGCCGGCGCGCAGCCGATCCCTGCTCGCACCGGCGGACAGAACTTCGATCTCGAGCAGGTCAAGTCGGGAAAGCTCTCGCTGGGAAAGACCATCGAGAGCGTGGTTCTGTCGAGCCACTGCAACCCGCCCAAGTAGCGCGCCGCGCTGACGCGTGGGCTATCGCAAGCCGATATGCTTTGTGCTACTTCGTCTCGCTTAGCCGCTAGATAGCAGGAGAAGCGATGAGCCGAAAGCCGACCAAGTATGTGTTCGTAACGGGCGGAGTCGTCTCTTCGATCGGGAAGGGGCTCGCCAGCGCCTCGGTCGGTGCGCTCCTCGAAGCGCGTGGCCTTCGGGTCACGCACATGAAGCTCGACCCGTACATCAACGTCGACCCCGGGACGATGAGCCCGTACCAGCACGGCGAGGTCTTCGTGACCGACGACGGCGCGGAGACGGACCTCGACCTCGGTCACTACGAGCGCTTCACGACCGCGCGCATGACGCGGGCGAGCAACATCACGACGGGGCGCATCTACGAGTCGGTCATCTCGAAGGAGCGCAAGGGCGAGTACCTCGGCGCGACCGTCCAGGTGATTCCGCACATCACCGACGAGATCAAGGCGCGCATCCGCGACGCCGTCGAGATCGGCGCCGCCGGAAGCTCGGGCCGCCCCGACGTCGCGATCATCGAGGTCGGCGGCACCGTCGGCGACATCGAGTCGCTCCCCTTCCTCGAGGCCATCCGTCAACTGAAGCTCGAAGCCGGCCCGCAGAACGCGCTGTCGGTGCACGTCACGCTCGTCCCGTACATCGCGACCGCGGGTGAGCTCAAGACGAAGCCCACGCAGCATGCCGTGAAAGAGATGCGCGAGATCGGCATCCAGCCCGACATCCTCTTGTGCCGTACGCAGCAGGAGCTGTCGCGCGCCACGAAGGAGAAGATCGCGCTCTTCTCCAACGTCCCCGTGGAGGCCGTTCTCTCCGCGATCGACGTCACGTGCATCTACGAGGTGCCGCTCTGGCTCCACAAGGAAGGCATCGACGAGCTGATCTGCGAGCGCCTCAACATCTGGAGCCGCGCACCCGATCTCTCCAGCTGGGAGCGCATCGTCGAGCGCTTCACGAAGCCCACCAAGGGCTCGGTGAAGATCGGCGTCGTCGGCAAGTACGTGCACCTTCGCGACGCCTACAAGTCGCTCCATGAGTCGCTCGTGCACGGCGCGCTCACGAACGACTGCAAAGTCGACCTCGAGTACATCGACTCCGAGGAGCTCGAGAAGGACGGCGCCGAGGCGAGGCTCAGTCACCTCGACGCCGTGCTCGTCCCGGGCGGCTTCGGCGATCGCGGAACCGAAGGAAAAATCGCGGCGATCGCATACGCGCGCCAGAACAAGATCCCCTTCTTCGGGATCTGCCTCGGCATGCAGCTCGCGGTCGTCGAGTTCGCACGCAACGTCGCCGGTCTCGTGGGCGCGAGCTCGAGCGAGTTCGATCGCGATTGCAAGCACCCGGTCATCGACCTCATGCCCGACCAGCGCGGGCAGCGGAACAAGGGCGCGACGATGCGCCTCGGTGCGTTCCCGTGCACGCTCCTCGCCGGCACCGTCGCTGCGGAGGCCTACGGCACGCTCGACGTATCGGAGCGTCACCGTCACCGCTACGAGTTCGCGAACGACTACCGCGATCAGCTCACCGCGGCCGGCCTCATCCTGTCAGGGACCTCGCCCGACAAGCGCCTCGTCGAGATGATCGAGCTCGCCGACCATCCATACTTCGTGGCCTGTCAGTTCCACCCCGAGTTCAAGAGCCGTCCCGCGGCGGCGCACCCGCTGTTCGCGCGCTTCGTGAAGGCCGCCCTCGACCGCGCGCTTGCTCGCGCCAAATCGGGCGACGTGCGGAAGCCGTCGTCCACGCAGCCTGAAATCAACTGATGGCTGACATCGTCGCGTCCGAGAGCCTCATGCGCGTCGTGAGGCCGGTGGTTCGGCAGTTCAAAGACAAGTACGCCCGCGAGGCCGCACTTCACGTGCGCGCCGGCGGGCATGCGCTCGTGTGGTCGAGCGAAGGGCGGAAGAAGGCCCAGCTCGTCGTCCCGTCGATCGACAAGGACGACGAGCATGACCTCGGCTACTGGGCGTTCCTCGACATGGGGAAATTCCGCTGGAATCAACCTACGACGGGGCCCTTTCGCGGGTTCTCTTCTGTGTCGGTCCCGCGCGAGTGCTTCGACATCGTCACTGCGCGCGCCGAGCGCGATGCGGCGTGGGAAGGCGCGACCCACGCCATCGAGCTCGACTGCCTCGCGTGTGGCTCGTGCTGCCGCGACAACAAGGTCATCCTCGAGGATGAAGACATCGCGCGCTTCAAGGCCGCGGGCCGTGAAGATCTCATGCGCCCGCCCTACACGAAGAAGGACGCGGGGCGCATCGTGCTGAAGCTTCTTCGCTCGAAGAACTGCCGGCACCTCGCGGATGACAACAAGTGCGGCATCTACGCGCTTCGTCCCGACGCCTGCTCCACGTTTCCGGTCGCGAGCGAGTGCTGCCTCTTTTCGCGCCAAGAAGAGCTCGGCATCTACGACGGCATCGTTCCGGGCGGCTGAAAGCCCGGCTCCGGCTTCGCGAGCTTCACGATCCCGACGAGCATGCAGAGGGTCGCGCTCACGAAGATGAGCGTGGAGCCGACGTGCATTGCGCTGTTGAACAGATAGAAGCGGTCGTAGCCGCCGCCCGAGCTCGAGGACAGGCGCGCCATCGCGTTGCTGCCGAGCGAGTAGCCGAGGGCGCCGAACAGCGTGCCGAACAGAAAGAGACCCGCGGCGGAAGCGAGCACGAAGACGACGTCCTTTCGGTACCTGCCGACGACCGTCAGCACTGTGATGAGAAGCGCGATCTCGGCGGCGATGGTGAGCAGCGTGCAGAGCGCGCTCGTCACCATCATCAGCGCGCTGCCGCCGCTCATTTCTTCGGCGCCGCGGGCTTGGGCGTTGCAGGCTTGGCGGCGCCAGGCTCGGCGGGCTTGACCGCGGGCTCGGCCCCCTTCGACGTCGCGGCGTCGGCTTCGAGGAGGCCGCGCAGCTTCGTCTTCACGTTCTCCACCGTGGCGGGATCACTGCTCGCGCGTTCGACGAGCGCGCGCCCGTCTTTGCCACCGAGGCGAAGGATCGCCTGCCCGATGCTCACGACGGCCTGCTCGACCTGCTCGTTTTCGGCCGACGCGCGGTAGAGCGAGAAGAACTGCTTCATCGCCGGAAGCTCGGACGCGTCGCCGAGGAGCGCGAGAGCCGCGGCCGCTTGCTGCACGTCGTCGTCGGTGCTCGACGGATCGAGGAGGTGCTTCGCAAGCGAAGCCGCGCCGGACTTGTCCTTCATCACCGCGAGCGCTTGCGCGATCGGCCCCACCGGCGGGGGGCGCAGGACATCGCGCAGGAAGTCGTAGTGACGCTCCAGCGCAGCAAGCATGAACTTCGCGCCATTGCGACGGCCCGCGAGAGCCGCGCGCGCGTCGGTCATGATCTGCGGCGGCGTGCGCGGATCGGACGTGAGGTCGACGAGGACCTGCGTTCCGATCTCGTCCTCGAGCGTGGCCATCTCGCGAAGGAGGAGGCGTTGCGCGGTGACGAGCTCCGCGTCGCGACTCGTGAGCGCCGCCGCGAGCTGCGAGCCGAGCGATTGCACCGACGACGGGGCGTGCGCGGGTTGGAACATGTCGGCCTGGACGACGCAGCTCTTGAGCGGCTCGCCCATCTCCTGCACGCCGTTCACGCCGCCCGTGTGAGCGTCGAGCACGGTGAGCTTGCCCTGATCGTCGCAGAGGACGAGCGCGCCTTGCGCGACTGCACCGCCGATGACGTCGTTCGTGTGCGTGTGCACCCAGCTCAGGTTGCCCTTGCCGGATTCGAAGCCCATCACGAGCCGGAAATACGTGGCGAAGAAGCGCTCGCTATCGAGCCCGAGAGGACCCTCGGCGCCCGACGCGCGCGCGAAAAGACGGATGCGATCACGCGCGGTCGCGACGACCTGCTGGCGATCCTCGGGCGGCGTCATCAAGACGGGCGTGCCCGGAAGCTCGCGCGGCGGGATGGCCACGTGCGAGGCCGTCATGTGCGACGCGCCCTTGATGTTGTCGTCCCAGCGAAAGATGCCGACCTCGCCGAACCACATCGCACCGCCCTGCGTCCAGGCGCGGCTCACCTTTTCGCGGAACAGGATCCGCGCGGGCTCGTCGCCGTTCGCGATGTCGAGCACGCTGACGTACTGGTTGCCCCACGGCACGAACGCGAGGCCGCCGATGACGGCCGGCGAGCCAAGCACTTTGTCAGTCTCGATCTGGCGAACGACACTGCCGTCGCGTGCGACCGCGAGGAGAGTCGAGCCTGCGTTGGCGGTGCGCGCGAGCGTGACGACGGTGATGGTGCCGTCGTCCCCCGCGCCGAGGATCGGAAGCGCGCCCGTGGGACGTGCCCAGAGCTTCCTCCCCGTCGCGCCGTCGAGCGCGAAGAGCTCGCCGCCGCCGGAGCCGAGGACGAGCGTGCCCGCGATCTGTGGACGCGCGTCGAGCGCGTGCTGGAACGTCCAACGCGAGCCGCCGAGCGGTTGCCCGATCAGCTTGTCACCGTTGCCACCGACACCGACGGCAAGGTCGATGCCCGTGATCGGATGCGTGCCGCGAAGCCGCTGGCGGACCGCCTCGATCGAGCGACCTTGATCGTCGGACCAGTCGGTCGCGAAGACGTTGCCGCGGGTCTGTCCGCCGGCGCACGCCGATGTGACGGCAGCGAGAGCGACCAGAGCGACGAGACTCGTGCGGCTCACTTGTCACCTCCGACGCTGCTGCCGCCGGTCGCTTGCACGCCTTGCTCGATGGCCTGCTTCACGCGTGGCGAGTCCGTCGGTCGCCATCGCTTCTGCACATCGCGCAAAAACTTGTTCGCCTCGGGCGTGCCGAGCTCGCGCACGCGGCCGATGACCTTCACCTTCGTGTCCTCGGAAACCTCGGCCGTCGGACGAAAGAGGATCTGATCGAGCCCGCCGGAGATGACGTCGAAGGGCTGACGACCGAGGTACGTCATGAGCTTCTCGCACTCCTCGGCGTTGCAAAGCTGACCGAGAGCGGCGGCCGCCTCGGCGACGCGGTGCTCGAGCGCGATGAAGAGGTCCGGCACGGCGTCCTTTGCCTTGAGCGTGCCGAGGCCGGAGGCGGAAACGCCGCGCACCATGCCGTCGGGATCGGACAGGCCGTGGCGCAGCGCCTTTGCGGCGGCGGGACCCTTCGTGTGCACGAGCGCCTTCGTGGCGGCCTGACGCACCTTCACGTTGCGATGCTGCATGTACGGCAGAATGCTGGTGTTCGTCGCGTCGACTTCGAGATCGGCCAACGTGTCGAGCACGTCGATGGCGAGCGGAGCGGACACGCCGCGATCGAGCACGGCGGCAACCTCGGGCGCGACCGAAGCGGCGCCCTTGCCCGCAATGCGGACCTCGTCGAGCGCGGCTTTCACCTGACCGGCGTCGTTCGACTTCAGCTTCTGCACGACGTCGGGCGAGAGCTTCACCACGGGGGTCGTCCCTGGCTTGGGCGCCGCGGGCGCCTTCGGAGGAGCAGCGCCGGTCGCGGGGGGCTTCGCACCTGTCCCTTGCGCGTGAGCTCCCTCGGGGAGCGCCACGCTGGCGGCCATCGCAGACGCGAGGACGAGTGCCGTGAACCCAATCAGTCTGCCCGGTGATCGCGTCGTCCCGCCCATGTGGTGTGGGCAAATATCACGCGACGCACACGGCTGACAGTGCTATCCCGCTGCGGAGTGATGGGCTCATCGCCGCCGCGCCGGGACGAGACAGCGC
>CAXSGV010000065.1:4593-8761 GCA_964236615.1 uncultured Polyangiaceae bacterium | reverse complement strand
CGGCCTCGCGGAGATCACCCGGCCCCGCGCGCGGGCACCGCTGCACGAATTGTCCGCCGGGCCGCTGGCATCCGGTCTGGCGGCGCTGCGGGCCATGGCCCATATCATCGCCGCCGCGCCGGGACGAGACAGCGCCGCGTCGAAAGCGGCCGTGGTACTTGGTGCTCGCGCTGATCGGCAGCTGGATCTTCGGTGCCAGCGGGTTCATCGACGGCTGCAGCACCCTCGCCTTTTACAAGACGCCCACCGTCGACGCCGCGGACTACGTGGCCGGCGTGAAGAACGACGCCGAGCGTGTCGAAGCGACAGCGGCTGCCGAGCGCTACATCACCGCCATGCACACGGCGAAAGAGCGTGTTTTCCCACTCGGTATCGCGGCGCTGCTCCTCGGCGGCGCGATGGTCGTGTTCTCCGCCCGCGCCATGTCCGGTCGCTCCGGCGCGCGTAGTGGTCTCCTGCAGGTCGTCACGGTGCAAACCGCGCTCGTGATCGCTACGCACTTCCTCACGCCCGACGTCCGCGCCTCGCGAGCCGATCTGGAAGGGGCGGTGGTCTCGGCGCAGCTCCGCGAGTCGGGCCAGGAGCAAAAGGTCATCGAGCAGAGCCTCGCGCTCTACCCCACGATCGTTCGCTTTCGTTCGGCGGTGTGGCTCGTGTTCCGCTCCACCGCGGCGCTTTTGATTCTTCTCTCGCTCACGCGGCCGCGCGCGCGCCTCTTCTTCGAGGCGCTCGAGGAGCCCGTCTCCGAGCGCTGACCATGGCGCGCGTCCACCGTCTCCCAGCCGAGCTCGCGAACCAGATCGCCGCAGGCGAAGTCGTCGAGCGGCCCGCCAGCGTCGTGAAGGAGCTCGTCGAGAACGCGCTCGACGCGGGCGCAACCCGCGTTCGCATCGAGATCGAGCAGGGCGGTCTCGCGCGCATTCGGATCACCGACGACGGCGACGGTATGGCGCCCGAGGACGCGGGCCTCGCGCTCGAGCGTCACGCGACGAGCAAGATCGCACGCTTCGAAGATCTCTCGACCATCGGCACCTTCGGCTTCCGCGGCGAGGCGCTGCCGAGCATCGCGTCGGTCTCGTGCCTCACGCTCGTTACGCGCCTGCGCGGCGACAGCGAGGGGACCGAGATCACCATCGAAGGCGGCGGTGTCGCGCGCGCTCGTCCGGCCGGCGCGGCTGTCGGTACGACGATCGACGTGCGCGATCTGTTCTTCAACGTGCCCGCGCGCCGCAAGTTCCTCAAGTCGGTCCAGACGGAGAGCGCGCACATCGGCGAGGTGGTGCTGCTCGCCGCGCTCGCGCGGTACGACGTGACGTTCGTGCTCGTGCGCGACGGCCGCGTGGCGCGCGAGTACCTTCGCGCCAAGACGCGCCGCGATCGCGTGCTCCAAGCGCTCGGCGAAGATCGCCTCGAGCAGTGCAGCGGCGAGCGTGGGCCGCTTCGCCTCGAAGCCCACCTCGCGCCACCGGAGCGCGCACGCTCTGGCGCCGTCGCGCTTCACGTCTTCGTCAATGGGCGCCCGGTGAAAGATCGCCAAATCGCGCGCGCGGTCGCACAGAGCTACGGCTCGGTGCTCGAGCCGGGTCGCTTCCCAATCGGTGCCGTCTACATCGAGATCCCGCCCGAGATGGTCGACGTCAACGTGCACCCGCAAAAGGCGGAGGTCCGTTTCACCGACGCGCGTGCGCTCTTCGACGCGGTGACGCGCGAGCTGTACGCCGCGACGTCGCGCGTGTTTGCGATCCCTGCGCTCGGACCGCCGACGCGTCCCTGGCTTCGTCCTACCGCCGGCGCCCCGGCGGTCGCCGCCACGATGTCGGCGCCGCCGTTCGCGGGCGCCACGACGATGTCGGCGCCGCCGCCCGGGATCCCGATTGGCCTGGCGGCGTACGGCGACGACCCACTGCCGGTCTCGGAGGCGGCGCCGATGCTCCTCCTTTCGGAGCCGCTGCCCTCGTACGCGGATCGTGGTGAGAGCCTGTTTCCCCCGTCGGCGTTTTACGGACGGCTGCGCCTCGTCGGCCAGGTGAAGGCGACCTACCTCGTGTGTGAGGGCGACGACAGCGTCTACCTCCTCGATCAGCACGCGGCCGCGGAGCGCGTCACGTTCGATCGCCTCAAGAAGAGCTTTGCTGCCCGTACGATCGCGTCGCAGCAGCTGCTCGTTCCCGAGGTCGTGCGGCTCGCCCCGATCGAGGTCGCGCTGCTCGAGGAGCTCGAGTCCGAGGTCCTCGCACTCGGCCTCGAGATCCGTGCGCTCGGTACGACCGCCGTCGCGGTGCACGCAGTTCCGAGCCTCCTCGCGCGCGCCACGCCGGAGCGGCTGGTGAGAGATCTCGTCGCCGAGCTCGGACGCGAAGCGACGCGGCCCTTCGCGGACGCCGCGGATCTCGTGCTCGCGACGATGGCGTGCCACGGCTCCGTGCGGGCCGGTGATGTGCTGTCGCCCGAAGCCGCGCGTGCGCTTCTCGTTGCTCTCGACACAGTCGACTTCTCGGGCCACTGCCCGCACGGGCGACCCGTCGTCACGCGGTTGCCCTTCGCCGAGCTCGAGCGCCGTGTCGGACGCTGATACCAGCGCGATCATCCCGGCCGTCACGAGCTTCGCGCGCATCCTCGAGCAGGCCGCGGCCGACGACGAGACGTTGCTGACGATCGTAGGGCCCACGGCGAGTGGCAAGACGTCGCTCGCGATCGCGCTCGCGGAGGCGCTCGACGGCGAGATCATCAGCGTCGACAGCGTGCAAATCTACGAGGGCTTCGACATCGGCTCGGGCAAGCCAACCGCCGAAGAGCGCGGAGCGGCGCCGCACCACCTCATCGATGTGCTCGATCCGATGACGGCGATCGACGCCGCGCGCTTCATCGAGCTCGCGGACCTCGCGATCGCCGACGTGCGTGCACGCGGCAAGCGCCCCATCGTGTGCGGCGGCAGCTTCCTCTGGGTGAAGGCACTCCTTCGCGGCCTCGCCCCGGCACCCCGCGCCGACGCCGCGATCCGCGCCCGTCATCGCGAGGACGTCGAACGCGACGGCAACAAGAGCCTCCACGATCGCCTTCGCGCAGTCGATCCCGTCTCCGCCGCGCGGCTCCACCCGAACGACGTGCTTCGCGTCAGCCGCGCACTCGAGGTCTTCGAGCTCACGGGACGCACGCAAAGCGAAGGGCACGCCGATCACGGCTTTCAACCGGTGCGGCACAAGGCGCGGCTGCTCGTGATCCCGCGCACGCCAGACGCGCTCACGCTGCGCATCGCTGCGCGCGTCGATGCCTGGCTCGCCAATGGCTGGATCGAGGAGACGGAGACGCTGCTGGCGCGAGGCTTCGCCGACGCGCGCGCGATGACGTCCGTCGGCTACCGCGAGGTGACGGAGCACCTTCGAGGGAAACTGCCGAAGAACGAGCTCGCGGCGACCATCGTGCGCGCCACGCGCATCTTCGCGCGCAGGCAGCGCACGTGGCTCAATCATGAGGCACACGAGCTCGTGCCCAGGCCCTGATCCATGCCTACGCGCGAGGCGATCGCGCGACCTCGGTCCTGCAACGCTTTTTCCCAAAACCTCGTTCTCGCGATACACATGGAAGCGAACAAGGTTGGAGGGACCTTCCGCATGTCGAAATTCGAGGTTACGCAACGTCTCCTGTCGGTCGCGTCGCGTTACGACGTGCGCGCCGAAGGCAGTGAGGCCATCGTGATGACCGTCAAGGGAACGCTCATGAGCGCGACCCCGAACTTCTCACTGCTCGAAGGCACGGAAGGCAAGGAGCTCGGCAGCCTCAAAGGCAACTTCGCAAAGACGAAGTTCCACATCCTCGATGCTGCGGGCAAAGAGCAGGCGTCGATCGAGTTTCCGTCGATCGCCCTCAAGAAGACGCTCGCTCTACAGGTCGGCGACAAGACCTTCACGGCGGACGCGGGCGTCTTCAAGGACGTCTTCCAGTGCAAGAGCGGCGACAGCTCGGTCGTCCTCGAGGTCGCCAAAAAGTCTGGCCTCACCGCGGTCCGCGACAAGTTCATCGTCACGATCACCGATTCGATCACGCAAGAGATCGGGCTGCTCGCAGCCGTCGCGATCCACTCGCGCTTCTTCGAAATGGTCTGATTTCGGCCCTAGAGGTCGAGCGTCGCGTCGAGCAGCTCGCCAAACGTGGCGGGCTGAAATGCCGG
>CAXSGV010000065.1:1166-4583 GCA_964236615.1 uncultured Polyangiaceae bacterium | reverse complement strand
GCGCGCGCCCGATCGCTTCGGCGACATCGACGTCGAGGTCGATGATGGGGCGCACGATCTCGGCCGCGTGCAACTCCACTGGCGTGGGCACGATTGCAGGCGGGGTCAGCGTGCGGTTCGGCAGGTCGACGTCAGACCTGTACTCGCCGGGCGATTGCGCCACGGGAAGCACGGCTTCCATGGCGTGCGGCTCGCTGGGGCGCGGCGGCGTGAGCGAGGCGACCTGCGGGCCAGACTCGGGCGGCTCATCGTCGAGGCTGCGCGCGCGGCGCGACGATACCGGTGCGTCTTCGACATCCAGCGTGATCGCGAGCAGATCTTCGGGGTCCGCTTCGCCGAGGATCTCGAGCTCCCCCAGCCGCTCCGGACGAACCGAAGGCGGGGACAGGAACCGCGTACGTGCCTCGAAGACGTCGGTGATCTCCTGTGGATCCTCGAAGCCTTTCGCGCGCGGCAACAGCGACGGGCGCACCGCATCGTCCTCTGCGTCGGGCTCGACCTCGACGACCCCTGCGACGAGCTCGTACTCCTCGCCAATTCCCTCGAGGTCCGGCACGTGGTCTGGCACGTGGTAGTGGCTTGCGTCGCGGGGGGCGAGGCCGAGTGTATGCGCACCCGGGCCGCGCGAGGCGAGCGTGCCGGCCTCGCCTCCGAAGACGTGGCGCGGCGGAGCCTCGATCGGGGCCGCCTCGATCGGCGGCGCCGGGGGTCGGGGTGTGAACATCGGCGTCGAAATCGGCGGTGGCGCGGAGTCCGGAGCTGGCTCCGGATCGGGCACCGTGCGGGCCTCGAGCGCCGCGCGCACGCCGGGGACGACCGACTCCGTGATGAGCGGAGGTGGCATCCTCCCGGGGAAGAGCGCCTCGCGCGTGAGCTCCCGTGTGTTGGGCGCGCGCCCGTCGCCACGCTCGGCCTCTTCCGGCGCGGGCGGCACCGTCCAGCCCGTCGTGCCGAAGCTCTCTGGCGCCATGCTGGGGTCGTCGCGCTCGGTCGAACGTGCGCCGTGGCGATCGGTGATCGCGTGGGCGTCGCGCGCGTCATCGGCGTACTGCGCCGCGGGGACGTCCTCGTCGCGAATGGCGTCGTAGCGCGTCGCCATCAGGCTCTCGACGGCCTCCACTCTCGGCTCGGACGCGCGCGTGCGTATGCGCTCGAGCAGCACCTCGAGCCGCAGGATTCGCTCGATTGCCGTCACTCTTGCCTCGATGGCGTCGCTTGCAAACGGGTCAGCGCCTCGCCCCAGCTCACGCCTTCGGTGAGCCAAGCGCGGACACGCGCGACGGCGCGTCCGCTTGCGACGAGCACGCGTAGCGCGCGCTCCTCGACCGACAGCAACGTGCATCGAATCTGCTGCTCGCTCGCCGTCGTCGCGACGTTCGTGACGGCCGCTTCGATCGCGCCCTGAAGCATCGCGTTGACGAATCCTCCGTCGATGCGGGGCGCGTGCTCGACGACGAGGACCAGAGCGCGGCCCCACCGCTCCATCCTCACGGTGCCGAACCCCGACACGGAGACCTCCGCAGCGAGCGCGCTGATCACGGCTTCGAAGGAGCCGTTGCGCACGGCGTGGTGGCCGCCGAGCCTGTCAGCGAGGCGCTTCCCCATCGACGCCCCGAGCTGACGCCCCGCAAACGCGCTCACTTCGGGGCCGGCAGCGGCCACCAGATCGGCCAGGACGTCCTCGGGCAAGAGCACAGCGCGCTCTTCGAGGTCTTCGCCCGAAGGGTGTCCACGGTGCACTTCCGTGGCGTCTGCGACGCGCGCGGCGCCCATGCTGACGGTGCCGCGGCCGAGGTCGAACCGAACAGCGGAGGTCAGGTCGACGGGCATAACGTCTCCCAGAGGTATAGAGGGGCGCGAAAGAGCGTGTCAAATGCGACAGAATGAGGACTAGGTCGATGCGTCCTCCCGTCTCGTTCGCGCTGTTCGTGATCGCCGGCACGAGCATGCTCGTCTCGAACGAGAAGCGCGCGTACGCCGAGACCCCTTCGCCGATCGACGCGATCGAGTCGTCGGTACCGATGTCGCCGACGGGTGGGATCGTGCGCGGCGGACCCCTGCGGCCCGCGAGCACGAGCGCCTCGCTGAAGGCATGCTCCTTTCGCCACGCGATCTGCGTGCATAGCGCATCCAAAACGATCCCCGGTGCCGCGCTGATGGACGTGCTCGCGTCCGCCGAGCGTGCATGGGATGTGGCGACGGGACCGCTTGCTCTGCCTGCGCCCGAGCCGGACCTCGGCACCCGCGCGTACGACGTCTACGTCGTCGAGCCCGCGGCCGTCGTCGGTGCAGCGCCGAGCCTGCTCGCGGAGACCGTGATGGGCGAGCGCGATCCGCGCGCAGCCTTCGATCGCGCGAGCGCGTTTACGCTCCTCGATCGTCGCAGTGCCGTGGCGGGCTGCGCGCTCGACGCGATCGTGAGCCGTGAGCTCACACGCGCAATCCTCTACGGCGTCGCACCGGGCACCGAAGAGCCGGTCGCGCGCGCGCAGACCACGTACCTCGCGAAGCTGATGGTGCCTTGCGCCGCCTACGACCTCGACGGCATCGACGTCTTCCAGGCGCATCCCGACCGCGCGATCATGGACGGTTGGGACGGCAGCGACGAGGCGGTGGGTCGCTCTTACGCGCGAGGTGCGTCGCTCTTTTGGTGGTGGCTCGACGATGCGTTCGGTGCCGCGCCCGGCGCCATCGTGCGCGCGACCTGGTCGCTTCAACCGACGTCGACGCCGCTCGGGTCGTGGCGCTGGAATGCGGAGCCCGATGCGTTCGACGTCCTCCGCGAGACGTTCAAGGGCGCGCTCGCGCCCGGCTCGACGATCGACGACGTGCTCCTCGAGTTCGCGATCGCGCGCGCGTTCGTGGGACACAACGCCGACGATGTCCACATGCCCGAGACGCGAACGCTTGGCGACGCGGTCGGAGCCCGTCTCGATTGGGACATCCCTTGGCCCGCGCAAGCTCGACGACTCGCCGCACGCGAGCCGACCGCGCCGACCGGATCGACCTACCTCCGCGTTCGCTGTGCAGGCGTGCCGAAGGGCTCGCGGCTACGTGTCGAGACCGCGTGGGAAGAGCACGCGAAGATGCGCTGGGCCGTCGTGAAGCTCGACGCTGACGGTCACGAGAAGGCGCGCGTCACGATTCCGCTGGCGAACCCGAAGGTGACGGAGGCGCAGATCACGGTCGTGGAGCTCGACGACACCGACAGCGTCCTCATCGTCGGCGTCAACGCGGGCGACCCGGCATTTCAAGTCGATCCCGACGACGTCGTGTGGGAGCCCCACGGCTGGATCGTTTCGCTCGCGAGCGCAGAGTGAGCGCCGCGATGGCCCCCGCCATGAAACCGAGCGACCACCGTTCGCTGCCCTGACCGAGCGGACCACGCGCGCCAACGAGATCGCACGAGCAACCGCC
>CAXSGV010000065.1:0-1156 GCA_964236615.1 uncultured Polyangiaceae bacterium | reverse complement strand
GCGGCCGTACGACGGGTAGCTCGCCGTCCAAATGTCGGCGGCAACCGGGATGGTCTTCGTAGCAACGACGAGGTTCCCATCGAACGTCGCACCCAGCGTGAGTGACGAGCCGCCGGACCCGCGAGGCGGCGTGACCTCGTAGGAGTACACGCCCGGGCCGCGACGCAAGATCGTCGGAAGCGTCGCGAGGGGCTGACCGTCGAGCGTCGCGAAGGGTTGGAGGCGGCGCGCGTCGAAGAAGTCGGCGCGGTGCTGGCCGTCCTCGGTACGTAGCTCGATGATCGCCGTGATCGCCGTCGAGGCGTCGGCCGACGCGTAGTCCGCGCTCAGCGTCAGCCAGCTCCGCGCTGGGCTCGGAAGGTAGAGCGCGGGTGTGCGCATCTGGTCGAGCGCGTCGAGTGTGCCGACGACGTCGAGCTCGCCGGGACCGCCCTGATCTTGGTAGGGCGCGGCGCCGCGAAATGGGTGCGCGCCGGCCTGGAGAAGCGAAGTGATCTTGTCCTGCGTGAGCGTGGGATCGCGCTGAAAAAGAAGCGCCACCGCGCCCGACACCATGGGCGCCGACATCGATGTGCCGACGGCGACGGCGTGCTCGTCGTCGACCTGGAAGCAGCGCGGATCAGCGGGCTTCGTCTTGCTCGTCGCTGGGCAGTTCGGCGTCGTGAAGATGCTCTTTTCACCTGGCGCGGCTTGCCTGCTCATCGCCGCGATCACGGCCGCACCCGGCGCCGAGATCTCCGGCTTTGGCACGCCCGTGACGGTCGGGCCCGCGCTCGAGAACCAGCAGATCTCACCCTCGGTCACCTCGCGCGGAAGCACCGAACGATCGACGCGGCCGCCCTGCGCGTCGAGCACGGGAACCTGGAGCGCGACCTGACCACCAGCGATGCTGCGCCAGCGCGGACGGTTGATCGTGCACCCGACGGCGATGAGGCTTGGGCTCGTCGCCGGCAAGTTGATCGTGCCTTCGCGCACGCCCGCCGCGAACGCAGCTGGACGCGAGGCGCTTCCGACGTCGCCCGTCGTCTGCATCCACATGTCGACGGTGCCTTCGCCTTCGAACGTGACCCAGTAGATTCCAGACGGCCACGCGCCGCTCCACAAGACGACGGCGCCGCGCGTCGGCCAGTCTAAGAAGCCGATGGTGGTGACATTG
>CAXSGV010000064.1:0-19656 GCA_964236615.1 uncultured Polyangiaceae bacterium | reverse complement strand
CGTGAAAGAAGAGGGTCGCCACGCGCGGATCCTCGCTGCGCTGGTACGCGGTCTTGGCGGCAAAGTGCTCTCGCCCACCGACACGTGGAGCTCGCGTGCGTTCACGAAGGCGCGCCGCATGTTCGGGGTCCGCTTCAAGCTGCTCGTGCTTCTCGTGGCCGAGGTCGTGAGCGTCGTCGCTTACGGGATGATCGCGGCGCACCTACCGGGGGGCCCAGCGCGCGACGTCCTCTTGCAGATCGCACGTGACGAGCGCCATCACCTCCGCTTTCACGTGCGCTTCTTCGCGTTCCAGGCGACGTCGCCCGCGAAGGTCGCCGTATTCCGCGCGCTCTTCTGGATGCTCGGCCTCGCCGCGGCGGTGACGGTCATCGTCGACCACCGCACGCTCTTCCGCGCCCTCGGCGTCTCACCGGCGCGCGCGGGGCGAGCGTTCGCGCGGCTGCTCGGAACGACCGACGCGCTCGTCAGTCCTCGTCGTCCGCCGGCGCGTCCGAGTCTCGCTCCGCCGGCCCTTTCCGCAAGCCAAGGCGCACTCTGAGCTCGCGCGCCGCCTGGCGCGAGATCTCCACCGCATGGCCGCGCGTCGTCTTCGCGACGTAGCCGCCGGTGCCCTGCGGCTCGAGCTTCGCCACGTGCTCGAGGTTCAAGAGCGCGCGCCGGTGCACGCGCACGAACTTCTCCATCGGAAGCTTTTTTTCGAGCTCCTGAAGCGTGAAGTCGGTGACGTACTCGCCGCTGAGCAGGACCACCGTGACGAGCACGCCGTCGAGCACCGCGTGCGTGATTTGCTGCGGATCGACGAGCACGATGCCCGACTTCGTGGCGATCGGAAGGCGTTGCCAGGCGCCGGCTTGCACGGGAACCGCTTGCGTTGCGGCTGTCGTCGCCAACGGAGGCGCGGAGGTCGCGAGCGCGGAGGTGGCGAGCCGCGAACGAGCCCGCTCGATGGCTTTGCCGAGGCGATCGAGATCGATCGGCTTCAAGAGGTAGTCCGTGGCGCCGCCGTCGAACGCCTTGATGGCGTAGTCGGCGTGCGCGGTGCAGAAGACGACGTGCGGGCCGCCGGCGTCCGGCGAAGGCAAGAGCGCGAGCGCGTCGATGCCGGTGAGGCCCGGCATGTGGATGTCGAGCAACACGACGTCGACGCCGCCCTCGGCCACGCGCGCCACCACCGCGTCGACGTCGGCGCATTCACCCGCGACTTCGACGTTCGCGATCGCGGCGAGCAGCCGCGTGAGCCGCTTCCGCGCGATCATCTCGTCGTCGGCGACGAGCACACGAAGCGGGCTCACGTCGTCACCTCGGGGCCCGCAGCGGGGATGCGGACGAGCATGCGGGTCGTGGGCGGCGCGTCCGATGAGTCGACACGCAAGCTCGCCTTTCCGTCGTAGGCGATCGCGAGCCGGCGTTCGACGGTCGGCAAGCCGTGGCTGCCCGCGCGCGGCCCACCGTACCGACCGGGGCTCTCGACCATGACCTCGATGAACGCGGCGCCGCCCTCGTGAAGAGCCCGCACGCCGATCGTGATTGGACCTTTGTGACCTTGCGCAGGACCGTGTTTCACGGCGTTTTCGACGAGGGGAAGAAGGAGCATCGGAGGTACCGGGACGTGCGTCGCTTCGGGAGCGACGCTCCACACGAGCTCGAACATAGCCGGGTCGCGGAGCAGATGGAGCGCGAGCAGCGTGCGCGCGAGCTCGAGCTCCTTGTCGAGTGGCCACGAGCTCTCCTTCACGCCGCTGAGCACGGCGCGCAGCATCGCCGAGAGCTGGAGCACGGCGCGCTCGGCGGTCTCGCCGTCGGTGCGGCACCACTCGGCGATTGCGTTGAGCGTGTTGAACAGAAAATGCGGATCGAGGTGCGAGCGCAGCGCGAGGAGCTGCGCTTGCTCGGCCTCGCGCGCGAGCATGGCGGTGCGCCGCTTTTCGCGCGAGAGGCTCGCCTCGAACCCGATGTCGCGACCGAGGCCCCAGCCGCCGACCAGAAAGAGCGCGATGTCGATCGCGAGGCTGTTGGTCGCGGTGAGGAAGGTCGGGCCGATCGCGAGCGCGCGCGGCAGGACCACGCCCACCGACAGCACGACGCCCGCGCCGATCGCGCCGTAGAGGACGAGGCGGAGGAGCGCGTCGCGCACGCCGAGACCGTCGGGAAAGAGAACACGCCACGACACCGGCGCGACGAGCACGAACCCGACGACCATCAAGACGCCCAGCCACGCCGCCCGCGGATCGCGACTGTAGCTGCGCTGCGCAAGCACGAGCGGCAGCGACACGAGCAGGATCGGCGCGAGGCGGCGCGGGTCGAGCAACGCACGCAGCGTCGGACGCAGGGTCGAGGTCATCACGACGATCTGGCTCCACGATACCCCGTCGACCTCGCGGAGCGTCGGCGATGCGCGCGAGGCGTCGTGAACGGGCCGTGAGCGGTCGAAAGCGAGATCGTGCTTAGATGGCAGCATGGTCCATCACCGCGTGCTCTCCGCGATTGCGGTGCTCGCCGTCGGCAGCGCTTCGTGCTCGAGCTCGAAGGCGACGCCCACCTCCACGGGTGTCGATGCCGGCGTTTCGGCCGACGCGAGCGAGGAGACCGACGCCGCGCCTTCGCTTGCCGCGTGCGGCGTGGCGCCGTACGTCAAGGTCGGCATCACGGTGCTCGGCGCTTCACTCGGGGACGCGCCGCCGCGCATCGGGGGCGCGATCTTCTCGTCGCCGATGTGCACCGACCTCGCGCTGACGACCGACGCCGACGGCAAGACCGCGGGCCTCATTCAAAAGGGCCTCCCGTTCTATGGCCGCTTCGAAGCGCCGGGCTGGGCGAACACGCTGATCCCCGAGCAGCTCTTCGACGCCGACACGCCTGGCCTCGAGGTGACGCTGCCTCCGTCGCTGCTCGGCGCGCTCATCCCCGGCTTCGGGCCCGACACCTCGGCGATCTTCGTGAACGGATTCAAGGAGGGCAAGGGCGCATGCGCCGCTCTCGACGGGATCACGCTGAGCGTCACGAACCACCCCGAAGCGAAGGTCGTCTACTTCTCCACCGATGCCATCCCGGCGCCGGTCGACGGTGCCACGGCCACGACCACGCGCGGGCGCGCCGCGATCAACGGCCTCACCCTCGCCCCCGACGAGGTCCTCGTCACGGTCGAAGGGGTCAAGCCCGGCTGCGTCGTCTCGTTCAAGAAGAACACCTCGACGGGCCGTCTTCCGCTCGGAAAAGGCGCGCTCACGATCGCGGGCGCCTACTTGCGCGACCTTTAGAGAACGTCGAAAGAAGGAACTTCGCGCGGGAGGCCGTGTCCCTCTTGCGAGATGGGGCGGCGTACCCGAGCGCGCGTTGCACCCCACGCGATCGAGCCCCGCGACTTGGACTTTGCGTGGATCGAGCTGTCTGGGGCACCATGGCCCGACGTGGCACTGCCGGACGAGATCGAAGCCAAGCTGATCGAGCGTCTCGTCGCCCACGACGAACGTGCGTTCAACGATCTCGTGCGCACCTACGAGCGGCGCGTGTTCGCGCTCGTGCTCCGCATGCTCGGCAACCGCGCCGAAGCCGAGGACCTCGCGCAAGAGGTGTTCGTGCAGGTGTTCAAAGCGATCGGCACCTTCCGCGGCGACTCGAAGCTGTCGACGTGGATCTACCGCATCGCGATCAACCTCTGTAAGAACCGCTCGAAGTACCTGAAGGTGCGTCACGCCGGCGAGCAAGACGAGCTCGAAGAGGTCGCCGAGCGCGCCAACCTCAGCGAAGCGCGAGGTGCCAACGTCGGCCAGGTCGATCGCCCCGACGAGATGATGGCGGGCAAGCAGGTCGAGATGATCGTGCAGCGCGCCATCCTCCAGATCGAGCCCGGCTTCCGCGAGTGCCTCGTCCTTCGCGACGTCGAGGAGCTCTCCTACGAGGAGATCGAGCAAATCACCGGCCTCGCTGCAGGCACCGTAAAAAGCCGTATCTTTCGAGCAAGGACCATCCTTCGAGAGATCGTGGAGCGCGAGCTCGGGGAGAAGATCGGATGAGCGAAGAGCCGCAGTCACCGCCGCAAGAGGACGACGAGCCGCTCGATTTCGCCGAGCCCGACTCGAAGAGCGGCGACGCCATCCGCTCCCTCCTCAAGCGCACCGCCGGCGCACCGCTCGCCGAGCGCGACGCGCCGAACCTGTTGCCGGCGGTGCAGCGCAAGATCCGCCAGCGCTCGCGCGGGAAGTTCTTCGCCGACGGCTGGAGCACGACGCAGACGCGCGTCAGCTACGTCACGGTGTCGCTCGTCATGCTGCTGATTCTCGGCTGCGCCTACTTCGCGCTTGGCCCGACCGGGTTTCACTGACACGCGGCGAGAGAGAGAACCGGACAGATCAGAAGAGGGTGCCCACCCCCGTCGTGCTCGGCCTTCGGCCTGCGCGCGCCGGCCCCTCCCAAATCGGCCGCTGCGCGTCCTCAGGGAGGGGCACCACCTTGTTGTTCGAAGGTCGGAGAAGCTTTCAATTTGGGGACTTCAGCCCAGGTCTGTCGGCCATCGTTCGCTGATTGGAGTCACTGAAGTCCGGGGCAGCGATCGTGAATCTCAACGGAGCCTCAAGCCCGCTGCGCGGGCTCCGCGAGCATCGCTCGGCGGTGGTTGATTCGGGCGGATATTTGCGGAGCGCGCTGAAGGGCCCGACCGTGAGCTTCGGCGGCGTGATCAGCGGATGGGAAACTCCTCGCAGATCGCGTCGAGGTCCTGAAGGATCGCGGGCAGGTCCGTTTGGTCGAGACGAATCACGAAGGTGAGACGGTTGCCCATTCCCGGATCATCGAGGGCTACGCACCGCGCGGTGAAGTGGCCCTTGCCGTCACCTTCGACCTCGACGTGATGCCACTCTTCCGCCGTCTCGAACCGCGCCGTGCCCACGAGCTCCTCGTAGAGCGGTCGAAGCTGATCGCGAAAGTGCGCGAAGTCTTCGGCGCGCAGCAACGCGTTCACGCCGCCGCGAAACGCGCCCGCCGCGATCGTCACCCGCGTCTCGATCCAATTCCCATCCCAGAAGTCCGTCGCTGGCGTACGCGCGTCGCTCGGGCTGCAGCGTCAGCCGCTCCGTCGGCGAGCCTCCAAGGGTGACGGACATCATTTGACTACCTTAGACGCGGGCCCAGTTGCCTAAGAAGTCGCCCATCGTGAGCTCCACACCTTGGTTGCGCAGAATGCCGTAGGCGCAGGTCACGTGATAAAAGAAGTGCGGGATCGCAAATGCCGTGAGGAACTGCCGGCCGCTCGCGCTCGTCGAACCACGGCGGTGCTCGATCACGATCGGCCGATCGAGACCTGCTTCGAGGTCGCTTGGCGCGACCTCTTCGAGATACGCGATCGCCGTATCGAGGCGCTGGTGCAGATCCGCAAAGCTCTTTGCATCGCTCGGCGCCGGCACTCGTGGCGCACCCAGCAGCTCAGCGATCGCCAACAGGGCGCCCTCCGACGCCCAGTGGACTTGAGCGGCGAGCGTGTACATGTGCAGGTCACTCGCGACGCCTGGCATGGGGCCTTCCGCGGCGAGTCGAGCGTCCAACAACGCAGCTTCACCGCGGCCACTGGCAGCGGCGTGCCCTTCGGCCTTCGTCAACTGCGTTTTCAAGTTGGTCAGCCCGCGAACGAACAGGCCGACCGATAGATCGTAGGCATTCAAAGCCACGGTGCACACTTCACTTGCTTCATGAAGCCGGTAATAACCGGTCTCAGTCGACGGCGCTCGTGCGACCTGGCGGCCCCATTTGATTCGAGCATATATTCGGGGCCGCCGCCGCGACCGCCGCGACTCGTCAGGCGTCCTTGATGAGCCCCTTCACCTTCTCGACGAGCTAACGACGTCTCCACACGCGAACTTTTTGGTCATGGAATCTCCTTGCGCGAGCGTACGTGCACCGGACCACTCCGGTTCGCTTGCGGTCGGTGATCGCGGAGCCCGCCCCTCCCTGAGGCCGCGCAGCGGCCGATTTGGGAGGGGCCGGCGCGCGCAGGCCGAAGGCCGAGCACGACGGGGGTGGGCACCCCTCTCTGCTCTCTCTTCCTTCTCTGAGAAGTGACTAGGTCAGGCGAGCCAGCGCGCGAGGACGACCGTGATGTTGTCGGGACCGCCGTTGGCGTTCGCGCGCTCGATGAGGCGTGACGCCGCGGAGCGAAGATCCGGCGCGGTGTTGACGATGTCGAGCGCTTCGTCGTCGGTGACGGGGCCCGACAGGCCGTCGGAGCAGAGGAGGTAGACGTCGCCCGCCTTCGGGCTGTCGAAGTGGGTGTCGACTTTGACGGTGTCCTTCATGCCGAGCGCGCGAACGATGACGTTCTTGTGCGGGAAGTTCGCGATCTCTTCCGGCGTGAGGCGCTTCATCTTGATGTAGTCGTTCAAGAGCGAGTGGTCTTCGGTGAGCTGCTCGATCTTCGCGTCGCGAATGCGGTAGGCGCGTGAGTCGCCGACGTGCGCGCAGTAGACGCCGTCCTCGACCGCGAACATCGTGACGAGCGTGGTGCCCATGCCGCGCTGGCGGGCATCGCGCTGCGCGCTCTCGTAGATGCGAAGGTTCGCGAGCTTGATGCCGGTGATGAGCCGGTTCTCCTCGTAGCCCTTGCTGCGATCCATCTTGTAGGGCCACGTCCGCTCGGGATCGTCGGCCGTGGCGGCGAAGAACTCTTTGAGAGAGTCGACGGCCATCTTGCTCGCGACCTCGCCCGAGGCGTGACCACCCATGCCGTCAGCGACGATGTAGAGGCCGCTCTCTTCGAGGATCGAGAAATTGTCCTCGTTGTGGTTTCGCTTCATGCCGACGTTGGTTTCGCCGGCGACTTCGATTCGGAGCGGTCCGCCCACGGGTCACCCTCGTCCGCGGTTGAGTGGAATGGCGGGGGACTGCTTGGCTCGCGAAATCACGAATGAATCGTCCCAAGTCACGGCACAGGGTGTCAACCTTAACCTCAGGAGATTGCGAGGGGCCGAGTCACGGCGGCGCGCGGAGCACAATCGCCAGCTCGCGTAGCTTCTCGCCGTCGAGCACGAGGAGCTTCACCGTTTCACCGATGGTGTGCTTGCCAATGAGCTCGGCGAGCTTCTCCGGGGTGTCGACCGGACGGCCGTCGACCGCGACGATGAGGTGCGCGAGGTTGCGATCGGCGTTGGTCTTGAGGCCGCCCTTCTCGGCGGGGCTCTGGGGCGCGATCGCCATCACGCGCACGCCGCGGGTGGTTCCGGCCTGATCGGGGTTGCCGACGATCCCGAGCCAGGGTGAGGGGGCGACCGCGTTCGACGGTGTGCGGAGGAGGAAGCTGCGGATCGACGAGACCGGCGCGCCGTAAAAGGCGGGCGCGCAGACGGGTGCCGGTGCGCTGGTGGCGCCGAGCACGAGGCCACCGGCCGCAGGTACCGGCGGCCCGCCAACCGACGGCGGCGCGGTCATTCCCGCGCGGCAGACGCGCACGAAGACGCCGACGACGCTGCCCGTGCCGTCGATGATCGGGGCGCCGGACGAGGGGGAACCGCCTTTGAGCTCGATCTCGAGCGCGCTCGCGAGCGTGCCCCCTTCGCGCGCTTGCGCGTCGACCTTCGACTTGAGGCGCGCGCCCACCGCGTTCGGTTTGCCGGGCGCGCTGGCGACGAACACCTTGAGCTCTTGCCCGCCGGGATCGGCTTCGCTCGCGCGAAGACCGTCGGCCCACTTGCCGGTGAGTGGTACGAGCAGCGCGAGATCCCAGGCGCGATCGCGGTGACCGATCTTCGCTTTCACCGTGTGGCCATCGATGTAACGCACGTCGGCCTGCTCGCTCGCGCCGAGCGCCGAGAGAGCGGTGAGGATGCGGCCGTCACCGAGCAGCACGGTTCCGACGCCGATCAATTTGCCGTCGCGCTCGATCGTCACCACGCCTTTGCGCGCGTCGGTTTGCCCCTGCGTCGCGGCGACTGGCGCGCTCGGTGCGCCTGCGGATGCGGCTACAGGTGCCGGTACGGGCGCCGCTACGGCTGCACCTCCGGGTGCGGGGGAAACGCTGACGCCCGGAGCGTTCAGGGGATCGGAGCCGGGCAGCGCGGGGAGCGGTTTCGGAGCGGCGGGGGGCGCAGCAATGGCCGACGATGCGAGCGCAGCGAGAGCAGGCGCGACAAAAAAAGAAAGTCGAAAGGGTCGGACACGGATCATCTTGCCTCGAAGCATAGCGCGCTGCGTGGTGTTGACACGCGGCCCCTTAAGGAGTGTCTTCGGCGCCGTGAACGACGCCCACGACGCCCACGACGAGCCCGCCCAGCTGCCCGAGCCGCACACCCCGATGTGGCTTCCTGCCCTCGGCGCGGTGCTCTTCTTGATTGTCGGCGTCTGGTGGATCACGTCGTCAGCTGCGGCTTCGACCGCCGCTGCGAAGGCGGCTGCGTCCGCCGATACCGCCGCGAGCGCTGCGCCGTCCGCGTCGGCGAGCGCTGCACCGCCGGCGGCTGCGAAGCCGCCGGGTCATCCCTGAAGAGATCGCTCTCTCAGTACTGCTGAGGGCCGCCGTAACCGCCGCCGCCACCTTGCGGAGGCGGGCCGCCGTAACCGCCGCCGCCACCTTGCGGAGGCGGACCACCGTAGCCGCCGCCTTGCGGACCGCCGTAACCGCCGCCGTGCGGCCCCCCGTACCCGCCGCCGCCACCTTGCGGAGGCGGGCCGCCGTAACCGCCGCCTGCCGGAGGAGCGCCGAAGCCGCCCGCGGGAGGCGCGCCGTAGCCCGGTGGAACGCCACCATAGCCGCCACCGTAACCGCCGCCGCTCATGTCGTAGCCGCTCGAGGTGGTGCCGCGACCCGAGAGACGAATGTAGACGATCGCCATCGCGATCCAGAAGATCGGGAGCGTCGCGTAGATGCCGATGCAGCACGCGAGCAAGCCGAGACAGACGATGATGCCGCCGAGGAGCGAGAAGAGAAACAGCTTCCCCTTGTGGCCGTTGGTCGCTTCCCAACTTGCCTTCATGGCGTCGATGGGACCGAGATCCGCGTCGACGACGAAGAACTGAGAGAACATGAGACCAAGGCCGAGGATGACGCCCGGCACGATGAGAAAGACGTAGCCGATCAGAATCGCGAAGATCGTGAGCATCAAGACGGCGAACGTGGGGAGGAACTTCGAGCCACCGCCGAACAGCGCGCCGAACTCGGGCTGCTGACCCCGCGCGACCGCGAGCCAGATGCGAATGAGGCCGGGCTGGAAGAAGCTCTGGATGATCAGGCCAATGAACGTGCAGACGCTGTAGACCGCCCAGTACTCGCTCGAGCCTTGATCGACGGCCTGCGTGGCGACGAGAACCGCGGGCGCTTGCCCCGGAATGCCCGCGATGATCGCGGTCAAGAAGTAGCTTCCGACGAGCACGCCCCAGCAACGTTTGAAGCCTTCCCACGCGAGGCCGAACACTTCGCCGATGTCCCACGGCTGCGGAGCACCTCCGCCGGCTTGCGGCGCACCAGGCGGCATGGGGGGCATCGCTTGCGGGGCGGCGTACGGGTTGTATTGGCTCACGGAATCTCCTCGCGGGTGTGTACGGAAGGGCGACGCGAACCCTACCCTATACTCATTCGTGCATGAGGCGATCGCCGCGATGAGGAGCCGCTTCGCCCCGTCGCCTACCGGCGATCTTCACCTCGGCGGCGCGTACGTCGCGCTCGCTTCTTGGTGGATGGCGCGCCGCGATCACGGCGCGTTCGTGTTGCGGATGGAGGACCTCGATCCCCCGCGCGTCGTCCCCGGATCGGCGGCGCGCATCCTCGAAGATCTCACGTGGCTCGGCCTCGCCTGGGACGAGGAGCACACGCAGTCGGCGCGCCTGCATCGCTACGCGGCGGCGCTCGCAGGGTTGAGCGCGCGCGGGCTCACGTACGTCTGCGACTGCTCGCGCGCCGAGATCGCGCGCGTCGCGAGCGCGCCCCACGCCGGCGAGGAGCTCGTCTACCCCGGCACCTGCCGCGACGCCGATCCCGACCGCGTGTTGAAAAGGCAGGGCGCGTTGCGCCTCCGTGTGCCGAACGAGAACCTCGTCGTCGAGGATGGCGTCGCCGGAACGTTCGCGCAGAGCCTCGCCGAAGACGTCGGCGACTTCGTGCTCCAGCGCGGCGATGGAGTGTTCGCCTACCAGCTCGCCGTCACGGTCGATGACCTCGAAATGCGGATCACCGACGTCGTCCGCGGTGCGGATCTCCTGCCTTCGACGCCGCGCCAAGCGTTCCTCGCGCGCTTGCTCGGCGGAGAGACGCCACGCACCTGGCACATCCCGCTCGTCGTCGACACGCACGGAGAGCGCCTCGCCAAGCGCACCGCCGGCGCGCACGTGCGTGGTTTGCGCGAAGCCGGCGTGGTGCCGGAGGAGGTGATCGGCGCGCTCGCCCACGCGCTCGGTCTGCGCGTGTCGCCAGATCCGTGCACCTTACAACAAGTACTCGAAACGCCGTTCGAGCGATGGACGCCGCGCGCGCTCCGCACGTGGCGCCTCCCCGCGCGTTGGGCCGCTCTCGCGAAGCCAGCTCACGACGAGTGAAGCGACAGGTAGACACCGATCGCGATGCCGACGCTGGCGAACACGACCCACACGAGCACCCAGCGCGCCTTTTGGCTCCGCGCACTGGCGGCCGCGGATGCGCTCGCCGACGCGAGCGTGGCGGCAGTCGGCGTCAGGCGCGGGGGCGGCGTGCGGCGACTCTGGGGACCGCTGCGTGGCGGCGGGCTCGATGACGGCACGGGTTGCGAACCCGAGACTTTGACGAGGCGCGCAGGTGCTTCGCTCGGCACAGGCGACGGGATCGTCGCTGCGTGGCCGTCCGCGTTGTCCTCGACCGAGATCGTTGGGTGCGGCTTCACGCCTTCGGTGTCGTCGGGGAGAAGGCGCGCGTGCGCGATGGCGGCGGCGACGGAGGCGGCGGTCGGGTAACGATCGGCCGGGCTCTTGGCGAGCGCGTGCATCACCAGGGCGTCGAGCGCGCGCGAAATCCCGCGATCGGGTGACTTGATACGCGGAGGCACGGGCGGCATCGTGAGGTGCCCGGTCAGGATCGTGAGGGGCGTGGCGCCGGTGAACGGAACCTCACCCGTGAGCAGCTGGTAGAGGATGACGCCGACGGCGTAGATGTCGCAGCGCGCGTCGAGCTCGTCGCCGCGCGCTTGCTCGGGCGCCATGTACTCGGGCGTGCCGAACAGCATGTTGTGCTGGGTGAGCGCCGTCGTACCCGTGCCGCCGACGCCGGTGATGATCTTCGCAAGCCCGAAGTCGACGACGATGGCGTGCTTCCGGCCGCGGAGCAGAACGTTCGGCGGCTTGAGATCGCGGTGGATGACGCCCTGCGCGTGCGCCGCCGAAAGGCCCTCACAGACCTCCCTCACGATGTCGAGCGCGCGATCGATCGAAAGCGGTCCCTCTTGCGCGACCAGCTCGTCGAGCGCGGGTCCGTCGATCTTCGGCAGCGCCATGTAAAGGATGGTGGCGCCCTCACGCCTCGGATCGGGAACCTCACCGAACTCGAGCACACCTGAAATGTGCTTGCCCTGGAGACGGCGGAGGATCGCGGCCTCGCGCGTGAAGCGACCGCGGATCTGCTCGTCACCGACGAGGTGCGGATGAATCACCTTCAACGCGACGTCGTTGTCATCGGCCACGCGGCGCGCGGCGTAGACGATGCCCGTGCCGCCTTCACCGAGGATGGATTGGATCTCGAATTTCTCGTCGAGCACACGCCCCACGCTGAGGGGCGGCGAAGATCGGCGGCGCTCCTCGGAGTTCACGATCAGCGAGCCTAACAGGCAAGACGCTCAGCGCGGACAAGCGGCGCGGATCTTCGGCGACACGAGGAGCGGATCGAGCTTGCCCGCGGGATCGCTCGTGCGCCAGGCAGCGCACGCGCCGGCCGCGGCGCCGGTGCTGTCGAGCGCGACGTACGCTTCGAGGAGCGCCCGGTGCAGCGTTGCGAGCTGGGCCTTCGTGAGATCGCCGCTGCCGAGCACGCGGTTGCCGCGCGTGACGGCGTCGAGGTAGCGGCCACCGCGCACGTCGGCGAGCAAGAGTGTGAGCTCAGAGTCAGCGCGGCGCTGTGCGTCGAGCGTGGTGCTCGAGCCTTCGACCTTGCCGCGCTCGAGACCGCGACGCGCCTCGGCTTTACCTTCGTCGGAGAGGTGCAGTGACAGGAGCGGCACGAGCACGACGTCGCCGCGCTTGAGCATGAGCGGATCTTTCACCGTGGGGCTGACCTTGCGCCCGTTGTACGCGTCGATCTCCCAAGCCCGATTGGCGTCACCGAGGTAGCGCAGCGCGACCGCATCGATGCGGTCGTTGTCGCCCGCGATGAACGTGAGCACGAACGGGATCTGTATCTCGAGACCGTCGACCGGAGGGATCCACGCGACGGCGTTGTTCACGCGCGCGAGCACGTCGGCGCGCTTCACGTCGCCGAGCCACACGAGCGAGAGATCGTTCCACGTCTCGCCCGCGATCACGCGGTGGTAACCGGGCGCCGGAACCTCGAGCCTCATTCCCGGCACGGGCGCGCTGCCGCCCTGCGAGTCGAGCCCGTTGGCACCCGCGAGCACGACCTCGAGCTTCGCGTCGCCGTACACACGCACGGCGATCTGCGCGAGTGTCTCGTTCGGCTTCACGATGTGCGTGAACGCATCCGCACGCGTCGGGGAGCCGAGGACCCCTGCGGCGAGCCCCACCGCCGCGCACGCGGTCCTGGCGCGCAACGTGCTTTGTCTTGCGTCGAGGAGACGACCCATGACGAGTACAAGACCCCAGACAGAAGCGAGCGACAAGCGTCCCGTGCCCACCACGACAGGTGGCAGTAAGCCGGAAGACAATCGGCCCGACCAAGGCGACGACATCGGCGACGAGGGCGGACCGCTCGCCACCGAGTTCGGCACCAAAGAAGCCGCGGAGTCGATGACCTCGGAGAAGTTCAAGGGCGACTGAGCGCGTTGCTCAGCCGTCGGTGCCCGCGTCGGCTTGGTCCTTCGCGGCGCCGCCGGGCTTGCTGCCGACGGTGCCGACGCTCATCGTCACGTCGAGCAAGAGTGACTCACCTGCGGCGATCTTCACGGTGCGTTTTTCTTGCGGAGCGTTCGGATGGGTGAGGGTCACGTAGTGGGTCCCGGCCGGTAGCGGTATCGCCCGTGCGAACGGGGTTACGTCGATCCGTTGACCATCGACCGATACCTCGGCCCACGGGCTCGCCACGACGCGCAGCGATCCCGCGCGCGCGGGAAAGAGCTCGAGTGGTGAATCGCCTCCGCCGACAGCGGCCTTCCCGTCGCGCGACGAGAGCTCGAGCGCGGCGGCCCCAATCACGAGCAGCGTTGCGATGACGCCGTACCCGAGCAGCGCGGGACGCAGCGAGGGGTGGCGCACCTCGAGCACGGTCGCCACCGAGTCATCGAGAGCCACCTCGGGCACGAGCTTCGCGCGCACGAGCGCACGCACGACGAGCTTGGCCCGGTTCGGAACATGGGAGGCGCTCCGCGCGAACGCGTCGAGCTCATCAGCGACAACGTGAGCGGCCGCGAACCGATCCGCGGGCAATTTTTCGAGCGATCGCATCACCACGCGATCGAGCGCGCGCGGTACGTCCGCCACGCGCGCGCGCAGCGGCGTCGCGGGGTCGCGGCGGATCCTCTGCGCGGCGGCGCGGCGATCGTCGCCGCTCTTGTCGAATGGGCGCACGCCTGCGAGGCACTCGTAGAGGACGACGCCGAGCGAAAAGATGTCGCTTCGCGCGTCCACGAGCTCACCGAGGATCTGCTCCGGAGACATGTACGCCGGCGTTCCGAAAGCTTCATTCGCTTCGTCGAGGCGCGCGCTCGGGTGCGGCGATTGGCCGAGCGGCTCGTCGGCGGTGGGCAGGCGCTCGCGTTGCGCGATCCCGAAGTCGAGGAGCTTCACCTCACCGCGCTTCGACAAGAGGATGTTCGACGGCTTTACGTCGCGGTGGACGATGCCACGCTCGTGCGCGTGGACGAGAGCGCGTGCAACCTCCGCTCCGATGTGCGCCGTAAGCTCGGGCGGCAGACGTGATTTCTTCGCGAGGAGCTCGGCCAGCGTGAAGCCGTCCACGTGCTCGAGGACGAGGTACATCTCGTCGTCGGTCTTCACGAAGTCGAAGCACGCCACGATGTTCGGGTGCGACAGCTCCATCAAGAGGCGCGCTTCGCGTTCCAGCTGCGCGGCGAACGGCGACGTCGGCGTGATGGTCGAGCGCAGCGCCTTGATCGCGACCACACGCCCGAGCGGCTCCTGCACCGCCTTCGACACCGTCGAGACCGCGCCCGAGCCCAGCTCGGCCACGACGCGGTAGCGCGGGCTCTTTGGTGCGGTCATTGGTGCGCGCCGACGCTCAGGACTTCGCGAGCAGCGACTGACCTGTCATCGCGGCAGGCTGCGCGATGTGGAGGAGCTCGAGGAGCGTTGGCGCGACGTCGCAAATCCGTCCGCCCTTTCGCAGCTGCGCGCTCGTATCGGCGTCGTTTACGTAGAGGAGCGGCACCGGGTTGAGCGTGTGCGACGTGTGCGGCATTCCCGTCGCCGGATCCTTCATGAGCTCGCAGTTGCCGTGATCGGCGGTGACGAAGAGCGCGCCCTGCTTCTTCGTTAGCGCGGCGACGATTTTCCCGATACCCGCATCCACCGCTTCGACCGCGTGGATTGCAGGCTCGAGCATCCCCGTGTGACCGACCATGTCGGGGTTCGCGAAGTTGACGAGGATGAAGTCGTAGAGGTCTGCGGCGATCGCCACAGCGACCGCGTCGGCGACGCCAGCGGCGCTCATCTCGGGCTTCTCGTCGTAGGTCGCGACCTCCTTGTCGGACGGGATCATCTGCCGCTGCTCGCCCGTGAATGGCTCCTCGCGCCCCCCGTTGAAGAAGTAGGTCACGTGCGCGTACTTTTCGGTCTCGGCGCAGCGAAACTGCGTGAGCCCCGCGCGTGCGATGACCTCGGGGAAGATGTCGGGGTAGGACTCCTTCGCGAACGCGATCGGGAGACCGAGCGAAGCGTCGTAGGTCGTCATGCACGCGTACGTCGGAAACGGAACGGGACCGTTCATCGTGGGCGGTCGCACGAAGCCGTCGAACGCCGATGTCGCGAGAGCGCGTGTGAGCTCGCGCGCGCGGTCGGGCCGGAAGTTGAAGTGCAGCGCGACGTCGCCTTCCGCGACGCCGGCGTAGGCGCCGACCGCGAAGGGCAGGACGAACTCGTCGGTCTTCAGCGCGTCGAACGACGCCTTCAATCCGGCGTCGGCGCTCGCGAAGCGCACCGCGTCGGCAAGCGCGATGGCGCGGAACGCCTTTTCCACGCGGTCCCACCGGTTGTCGCGATCCATCGCGTAATAACGACCGCTCACGGTGGCGATCGCCCCTTTGCCGACGAGCTTCGCTTCGAGCCGCGCGAGGTAGGAGACGGCGGTGCCGGGCTGCACGTCGCGACCGTCGAGGAAGGCGTGCACGACGACGGGCACGCCCGAAGCGAACGCGAGATCGATCAGCGCCTCGAGATGCGCGAGAGAGCTGTGCACGCCGCCGTCGGACACGAGGCCGAGCAGGTGGAGGCGCGTGCCGGCGACCTTGGCCTTCGCGAGGAGCGCGCCGATGACGGCATTCGTGCCGAGCGTGCCGTCGTGCACCGCGTTGTCGATGCGCGCGATGTCCATGACGGCGATGCGCCCTGCGCCGAAGTTGAGGTGACCGACCTCGCTGTTGCCCATCTGCCCCGGTGGCAACCCGACGTCGGGGCCGCTGGTGCCGATGACGCCGTGCGGGTAGCGCGCGAAGAGATCGTCGAGCACCGGCGTCTTGGCGAGACGCACGGCGTTGTCGGCTTTCTCGGCACGCTCGCCGAAGCCGTCGAGGATCATGAGAACGAGTGGACGTGGCACGGAACGCAGGTCGGTGGTCGACATCGAGGGGGAGAGAGAATACATCTCCGCGGCGTCATGCCGTGGATCGAAGCGCTTCTCCGAGGCCAGAAGGTGATCGCCCGCACGAACGCCGACGGCGGCTTTGCGTCCGAAGGTGGGCGGGTCGAGATCCGTTACAAGAAGACGGACACGAAGGCCTACCGCGCCGCGGTCGGCAACCTCACCGCCGTTGTTGGCGCCGTACCTCTAGCCGACGACGCGGTGGTGGCGGGGCAAGCGGTGCCCGAGAAGACGACCGCCGAAAAAGCCGCCGACAAGACCGCAAAGGCGGTGGCCGCCGTTCCGAAGCCCAGCGCGCGCGCGTGGGTCGCGTACACGGACGGCGCTTGCTCGGGCAACCCGGGGCCCGCCGGCTCGGGCTTCGTCCTGATCGCGCCCGACGGGAAGATCGCCGAGGGCTACGAGCACCTCGGCACGTCGACCAACAACGTCGCCGAGCTCACGGGGATCTTGCGCGCGCTCGAGGCGGTCCCGAAGGGCGTCCCCGAGCTCGTCATCCACACCGACAGCAAGTACGCGATCGGCGTCCTGTCGAAGGGCTGGAAGGCGAAAGTGAATCAAGAGCTAATCGCCGCGACCAAGCGTGCCGTGGCCGCACGCACCGGCGCAGGCGAGCATGTGACCTTCGTCTACGTCCCCGGTCACGCCGGCGTGCCGATGAACGAGCGCGCCGACGAGCTCGCGCGCGAAGCCATTCGGACGCGCGGGTCGAAGGCTGCCGTCGTCGCAATCGCGCCCTAGCATCCGGCCGCGCGTCCTCTGACTCGCCGTCAGCGCAGCTGCCGTCAGCGCAGCTCGCCGTCAGCGCAGCTCGCTCTTGATATGGGCGTACATCGACCCGTCCTGACGAGCATCGTAGGCGACCATCTTCTTCTTCGTGGCCTTGTCCTTGTCGTCGTTCTCCACGAACTGGAGCGGGAAGAAGACCGGGAACATGTACGCGAACCCGACCTGACGCTCGAGCCCCGCCTCTTTCGTCACGAGGCTCTCGCGCTCCTGCGGCGTGGCGTGAAGGAACGCGAGGCCGGCGCTCTTGGGCGACTGCGGATCGTTTTGGATGTGCATCAACAGCGGGACGCCGCGGAGCGCCTTTGCTTGCTCGCGCGTGCGATCGAGACCCGCGCTGTCGTCAATGGCGGCAAAATCGGTCCCTTTGGGGACGGTGTTTCCCCAGACGTTGCCGCCGACGAGTCGCTTGTGCGCGTGAATCCACGCGATGCCGGCGACGATCGCACCCTCGTTCCACTCCGTGTCGTCCTTGTCGTGGAACGGGACGGTGTAGAAATCGAAAAAGTAGAGGTCCGGCGCGAGGCGTTTCTCGAGGTTCTGCAGGCGCGCTCGCAGCGCGTCGGCCCCCTTCCCCGCCGTCGGGTACGCCGCGGGGTCGGCGTAGTGCTCCGCGTTGAGCACGACGTCGAAGCGCACGGGGTGGTTCGCCTTGCTGCGGATGCAGCGGCGGATAGCGTTGTAGGTCAGGACCTGATCGTCGCTCAGGTCCTCGTCCGCATCGAGGCGGATGAGGCCGCTGACGTAGGTCGGGTCGAGCGCCGCGTAGGTGTCGCAGACGTACGCGACGTGACGCTCGCGCGGCGTCTTGTACTGGTCGGCGCGGTAGGTGTCGGCGGCCGGCACGAGCCAGTCGGCGTGCTGGAAGATTCGCCCGAGCACCACGCGGCCAAACGCCCCCGCGAGCTCGCCTCGCGCAAGAGGAGCGTCGTCCTGCGACGTGGCTTCCTGCTCGTCGTCGGTGCTGGCGACGCACCCTATCGTGGTGGTGCTTGCGGCAACGGCGAGGACGGTGACGAGCTGGGCGATGTGGCGGCGAGCGTCCATGACGTCGCCCATCGCACGGAGCGTGCCCGGCGTTCGGCTTGTCGAATCAGCGGAATTTCCAGCGTGGCAGAGACTTTGTTCCCCGCTCGATCGAAAAAGATCTCCGGATCGCGTCGTCCTCACCTCGCGCGCCGCCGCGAGGTCGTCGGACACCGGTGCGCGCGGGGCCGCGCCTCCTTGAGCCGCCGCCGTGGCGCGTGTAGATCGCGCGACACCATGCCGAGCATCTACCGACCGGGCCTCTTCGACGGACACGTCGCCATCGTCACCGGTGGAGGCAGCGGCATCGGGCTCGCCATCGCGAAGCTGCTCGGCGAGCTCGGCGCCAAGGTCGCGATCTGCGGAAGGAAGCCCGAGAAGCTCGAGGCCGCGAGCAAGGAGCTCGGCAGCGTCCCGCACCTCGCGCTGCCGTGCGACATCCGCGAGGTCGAGCAGATCGCCGCCTTCGTCGACGCGGTCGGCGAGAAGCTCGGCCCGGCGACGTTGCTCGTGAACAACGCGGGCGGTCAGTTCCCGACGACCGCCGAGCAGGTCACGCCGCGCGGATGGGAAGCCGTCATCCGCAACAACTTGAACGGCACCTTCTTCATGACCCAGGCGGTTGCCAACAAGCACATGATCCCGAGGAAGCGCGGTCGCATCCTCAACATCATCGCCAACATCGCGCGTGGCTTTCCCGGCATGGTGCACACCGGCGCCGCGCGCGCAGGGGTCGACAACCTCACGAAGACGCTGGCGATCGAGTGGGCGCAGCACAACATCCAGGTGAACGCGATCGCGCCCGGCATCATCAAGTCGACCGGCACCGATCAGTACCCGCAAGAGCTCCTCGAGATGAGCCGCCAGCGCACGCCGATGAAGCGCTGGGGCACGCCCGACGAGGTCGCCGATCTCGCCGCCTACCTCGCGAGCGACGCCGCGTCCTACGTCACCGGCGAGACCTGGTACATCGACGGCGGCGCCCACCTCTGGGGCGACAACTGGATCATCCCCGACGCGCCGCCGAACCCGATCGCCTAGCTCACTTGGTGATGCGCGTGATCACGCCGGTGTCGTGGTCGCCCCAGTACACCGCGGTGTCGTCGGTCGTGATGGCCCATACGTTCCCGGCGGCGACGAGTGGATCGAACGGTCCGCCGCCCTTCTTCACCGTGCGCCGAATGCCGCCGCCGTTGGCGATGCCGACGTAGACGAACGTCGCGTCGGCCGCCAGCGCGTACACGCCGTTGATCGGTCCTGGTGCGAGATCCGTCGTCGTCGTGGGCTTGGCGAAAGAATAGCGGCGCAGATCGGCGATCGAGCCGCGCACGGCGAACACCGAGGTGCAGTCGTTGGTCAGGTGGGCCGCACCCGGGAACGGACCGGCGTCGCCGGTGCTCACGTCGAAGAGCTTCTGCGACGACAGGCCGTCCTGGCTGATTCGGTCGACCTGGTTGGTCGCGCCAGCTCCCAGAAAAATCCCGTGCGGGCTGGCCGCGACCGCTGTGTACTTACCGCTCGAAAATGTCGCGCCGGAGCGCCATCCGGGAAGCGATGCGTCGAAGTACCGCCGGAAGCTCGTGCCGGTCGATCCCACGAAGAGATCTTGTTCGCCGAGCATGCTGACCGTGGGGTCATTGCCCAGGGGCCCCGCATAGATCGTCTCGGGGCTCGGGCACGTGGAACCGCAGGGCGTCGCCTTCGGAACGCGCAGCACCGTGCGCACGGTGCTGCCCGCGAGACCTTGCGTGACCCAGTAGACCCAGGTGCCGTCGACCGCCACGCTGAGTGGCGCAGCCTGATCCTTGGCCACCGTCTCGGTGGTGCCGCCCGCCTTCGGCACGCGGTAGATCGCGCGGAGCGAGGGGCTGTTGTAGGCGACCTTGCTCACCCAATAGACGTGGGTTGCGTCGGTGGTG
>CAXSGV010000063.1:8817-19659 GCA_964236615.1 uncultured Polyangiaceae bacterium | reverse complement strand
GCCGCGCGCGAGCGCCAAGGCATGAACGAGGCGCGCATCAAGGACATCGAGGACAAGCTCTCGCGCGCCGAGATCATCGACCCCTCGTTGCTCAGCGGCGACCGCGTCGCCTTTGCCGCCGCCGCCGTCGACGCCTGGGCGCGTTCCGCCGCCTTTACCTGCAGGTTGCGCAGAAACCTTGGCCACGAAGATGACGCAGCCGAGCACGAGAGCGACAATGAGCGCGATGGCCTGGACGATGACCGATCGGCGGCGCAACACGGTTCGAGGGGTGCGTCCGTGCATGGGGTCCGCACGGTACCGAAGGTGATGCGTCAGGGCTATAGTTCGCGGGCGATGCAGCGCTTTCTTCTCGCGGTTGGTGTTTGCGCCGCGCTCGGCGCGCCCGGCTGCAAGGAGAAAAAGGTCGAGGCCGCGCCCGAGATCGTGACGGTCGAGGCCGACGTCGTGCTCACCGGCGAGGCCCTCGAAGCTGCCGGTCTCGAGATCGGAACCGCGCGCCTCGTGCCGCGCCGCTCGAACGTCGTCGTCGCCGGCACCCTCGAGTTCGTGCCGAACCGGGTCGCGCGCGTCGGCCCGCTGATCGACGGACGCATCGCTTCGATCCGCGTCGACCCCGGCCAGAAGGTGACGCCGGGGACCGTGCTCGCCACGATCGAGAGCGTCGAAATCGGCCGTGCGCGCGCCGACTTCATGTCGTCGCAAGTGAAGACGGAGTTCGCCGAGCGCGAGCGCCAGCGCCAGTACCGTCTCGCCGATAGTGGCCTCACCACCGGCCAGAACGTCGTCAACGCGGAGACCGAACGGCAGCTCGCCGATCTCGAGAGCCGCGCCGCAGCCGAACGTCTTCGCGCCGTCGGCGTGCGCACGGAGGACATGCGAGCGGCCGGCGTGGGCGCGGGCCGGCCCTCCACCGGGATGACGCTCACGACGCCACTCGGTGGGCTCGTGCTCGACGTCAACGCGCGCATCGGCCAGGCCGTGAAGGCGAGTGACACCCTCTTCGTCGTCGGCGAGATCGACAAGGTCTGGCTCATCGTCGACGTTTACGAGCGCGATCTCGCGCGCGTGCACGCAGGTGACGAGGCCCACGCACGCGTCGTCGCGTACCCCAATCGCGTCTTTTCCGGCAAGGTCGACTACGTCGGCGGCGTCGTCGATCCGGTGCACCGCGCCGTCGCGGCGCGCATCGTGCTCGACAACCCCGATGGCGCGCTGCGCCCCGGCATGAGCGCGAGCTCGCACATCTTCTCGTCCTTGGTGGCGGCCGGCGGGGTCGACTCGGGTGTCGTGCCCGATGCCCAGGTGCTCGCGGTTCCGCACGAGGCCGTCGTCACCATGGACGGCCAGCCCTTCGTCTTCATCGAGAAGGAGAAGGGCAAGTTCGCCATGCGCGCGGTCGAGCGCGGCAGCGACGTCGAGGGCGAGACCGAGATCACGAAGGGGCTCGCGCCCGGCGACAAGATCGCCATCAAGGGCACGTTCATCCTCAAGAGCGAGGCCCTCCGTGAGCAGATGGGCAAAAATGATTAGTCGTCGATCTCACGCGCTCGCATGATCGAGAGGCTGCTCGAGATCTCGATCCGGCAGCGCGCGCTCGTGCTCGCGCTGACCTTCGTGTTCATGCTCTGCGGCGGCTTTGCAGCCACGCGCGTCCCGATCGACGCAGTACCCGACGTCACCAACGTGCAGGTGCAGGTGATCACTGCGGCGCCGGCGCTCGGTCCGCTCGACGTCGAGACCTACGTCACCTTCCCCGTCGAGACGACGATGGCGGGCATCCCCGGCATAACCGAGATCCGCAGCCTCTCGCGCCCGGGCATCTCCGTCGTGACCATGATCTTCGACGAGGATGTCGACCTCATGATGGCGCGGCAGATGATCGCCGAGCGCCTACCGCGCGCACGCGACGCGATCCCTGCAGGCTACGGCGATCCCGAGATGGGCCCTCGGCGAAGTGCTTCACTTCGAGGTGCGGGGCGAAGGCCACTCCCTGATGGAGCTGCGCACGGTCCTCGACTGGCAAATCGCGCCCCGCATTCGTCTCGTACCCGGCGTGGCCGAGCTCAACACCTTCGGCGGCCAATCCCGCTCGCTCGAGCTCGAGCTCGATCCGGAGCGCCTCGCCGCCGCGCAGGTCGATGTCAGCGAGATCAAGGCAGCCATCGAGCGGAATCACCTCGCCGTTGGCGGTGCCTACATTCAAGACGGCAAAGAGAACGTGTCGGTGCGCGGCGAGGGGCGCGTGCAGACGGCCGAGGATCTGGAGTCGATCGTGGTCCTCACCCGGAGCGATACGCCGCTCTACGTGAAGGATCTAGGACGCGTGCATATTGCACCCATGGTCCGCTACGGCGCAGCGACGCGCGACGGCCGCGGCGAGATCGCGATCGGCGTCGTCCTCATGCGCAGCGGCGCGAACTCGGGCGAGGTCGTCAAGCTCGCCAAGCAGGAGCTCGCCGACATCGGTAAATCGCTCCCGCCGGGCGTGACCATCGACATCTATTACGACCGCACGATGCTCGTCGAGCGCACGATCCACACCGTCTCGAAGAACCTCATCGAGGCGAGCCTCCTCGTGATGGTCATCCTCTTCCTCACGCTCGCGAGCCTGCGCGCAGGGTCGGTCGTGGCGGCCTCGATCCCGCTCGCGCTCCTCGGCGTCTTCATCGGGATGTGGCTGTTCGGAGTCTCGGGCAACCTGCTCAGCCTCGGCGCGATCGACTTCGGCCTCGTCGTCGACGGCGCCATCATCATCATCGAAAGCGCGCAGCGGCACCTCGCCGAGAAACGCCTCGACCTCGGACGCAAGCTCACCGACGCCGAGCGGCAGGAGGTCGTGCTCACCGCCGCCAAGGAGGTGCGTGGCGCAACCGCGTTCGGTGAGGCGATCATCGCGCTCGTGTACGTGCCCATCCTCGCGCTCACGAGCGTCGAGGGGCGCACCTTCCGTCCGATGGCGCTCACCGTGCTCTTTGCGCTCGCGGCGGCGTTCGTGCTGTCGCTCACGCTCGTGCCGGCGCTCGCGTCGATGGTGCTGTCGAAGGACAACGACGACAAGCCGAGCTTCGTCGTTCGCGTCGCGCAGCGGATCTACAACCCTGCCCTCGCCGCGGTGCTGTCGTGGCCGCGCGTCACGGCGCTCGTCGCCCTCGTGATCTTCGCCGCGAGCGGCGTCGTCGGCTCACGCCTCGGCCGCGAGTTCCTTCCGAAGCTCGACGAGGGCACACTCGTCATTCCTGCCATTCAGCTCCCTTCCGCGTCACTCGAGCACGTGACGGGGCAGACGACGCGCATCGAGAAGGTGCTGATGTCGAGCTTCCCGGAGGTCACCGGCGTCGTGTGCCGCACCGGTCGCGCCGAGATCGCGATCGACCCGATGGGCATGCACATGACGGACATCTACGTGCTGCTCAAGCCGAAGGAGCAGTGGACCTCGTTTCACGATCGCGACGAGATGATCACCGCCGTCGACAAGAAGCTGACCGCAACCGTCCCCGCCGTCGGCCTCTCGTACTCGCAGCCGATCGAGATGAACACGAATGATCTCCTCGCCGGCATCTCGTCGGACGTCGCAATCCAGATCTACGGCAACGACCTCCCCACGCTGAAGCGGCTCGGCGACGAGACCGTGCGGACGTTGCGTGCGATCCAAGGCGCACAGGACGTCCGTGCCGAGATGGTCGCGGGCCTGAACGTCCTCACCATCCACGTCGACCGCGCCGCCATCGCGCGCCAGGGTCTCGACGTGAAGACCGTGCTCGACACCGTGGCTGCCGTCGGCGGCATCGAGGTCGGCGAGATCGTGAACGGTGCGGAGCGTTACCCGATTCAGCTCCGCTTCAACCTCGCGGCGCGCACGTCTGCCGAGAGCATCGCGCAGATCCCGGTGCGCACGCCCTCGGGCGCGCTCATGCCTTTGGGCCAGCTTGCGCGGATCGAGATCTTGCCGGGACCGTCCGAGATCAACCGCGAGCGCCTCCAGCGCCGCATCTCGGTGCAAGCCAATGTGCGCGGGCGCGATCTTGCGTCGTTCGTCGAGACCGCGAAGGTCACCGTCGAGAAGGAAGTGAAGCTCCCCACGGGCTACTCGTTCGCGTGGGCCGGCGAGTACGAGCGCTTGCAGAGCGCGTCGGCGCGCCTCCTCGTCGTGGTGCCGGTCGCGCTCATTTTGATCTTGGTGCTGCTCGTCGCGACCTTCGGAAAAATGAAGCCGGCGATCCTGATCTTCGCCAACGTGCCCATGTCGGTCAGCGGTGGCATCGCCGCGCTCGCCATCCGCGGCATGCCCTTCAGCATCTCCGCCGGCGTCGGCTTCATCGCGCTCTTCGGCGTCGCGGTCCTTAACGGCCTCGTGCTCGTGTCGTCGATCGAGAAGCTGCGCGACGGGGGCATGCCCGTCGACTTGGCGGTGCGGCAAGGCTCCGAAACACGCCTTCGCCCCGTGCTCACGACCGCGATGGTCGCGTCGCTTGGGTTCATGCCGATGGCGCTCTCGACGGGGGCCGGCGCCGAGGTGCAACAGCCACTCGCCACCGTCGTCATCGGCGGGCTCGTATCGGCGACCTTGTTGACGCTGCTCGTCTTGCCTGCGATCTACGAGCTCGTCGCGGGCGGTGCCCCTACCCCTACCCCGTTGCCGCTCGGCGAAGCAGAGCTCAGGGCTCGAGCTTGATGGCGCCGAGCCCTTCGGCGGCACGCAACCACGAGCCGATGCGTAGGTCGTCGGGACGCGCATCGATGAGGTGCAAAGGAACGCGCCCGGCCGCCATGGCCTCCTCCATCTCCGGTTGGCTGCTCTCGCCGATGGTCGCCATCATGGTCTGATTCACCGTGATGACAGGCGGGTTGGTGGCCGGCGGGGCGGGGTTTTTGAACAGCGCGGGATCGAACACGTCGGTGATTGGGTTGGCCTTGGTGGACCGCGACGTGAACGGCTTCAGCCCGAAACGTGCGCCCAACGTCGCGAGGACCGAGGTGTGATCGTACGCAGTCGAGCTGACGAAGCCCCGCTTCACGGTCGGCCCGACGATGATCGTCGGTACGCGGAACCCGAATTGCTGAAAGTCGGGATCGTCGTCGGGTGCCTTCGTCGGCGGGACGTGGTCGAAGAAGCCGCCGTGCTCGTCGTACGTGATGATGAGGAGCGTCTTCGACCACTGAGGGCTCGCCGCGAGCGCCTTGTACACGCTGGCGACGAACGCCTGGCCGAGTCGAATGTCGCGCGCAGGATGATCGTCCGAAACTCCGTAGTCGGGATCGATGTACGAGAGGCTCGGCAGCGTACCTGCCTTGGCAGCTGCGAAGAACGCGTCGATCTTCTTCATCGGGTTCACGCCCGCCGCGATCTTCGTGGGGAAGGCCGACGCGAAGAAGCCGCTCTTGCCAGCGTAGTAGTTGGTGGCGGTCTTTCCTGCCGTTTTCATGTGCTCCCACACCGTCACCGGCGCTTTGGCGAGGATGGGTGTGTTGTTCTTCTTCTCGGTCGACGTGCCCGCGTGCAGGTAGAAGCGGTTCGGCCAGGTGGGCCCCATCACCGACGCGTACCAGTGATCGCAGATCGTGTAGTTGTCCGCGAGCCAGTAGTAAAAAGGGATCTGGCTGCGATCGTAGTAGGCCATCACGTCTTTTTGGTTCGGGCCTTCGTGAGCGACGACGAACTGATCGTTCTTGCCGCCGTTGAACTGCGCGTGCGACGCCACGAAGCTGTGCGGCGGATCGGCGTGCGTGTACGTCGTGGCTTTGAAGGCCTTCACCGCGGGCCCCGTGGGCGCAGGGTTCGTCTCCGCGCCGGTCGAACCGGCGACGGTCGCGCGGCTGGCGTAGGCCGCGTCGCGCTTCAGGGCGCCGAAGAAGTGATCGAAGCTTCGGTTCTCCATCATCACGACGACGATGTTCTCGACGCCTTGGAGCATCTCGAGACCCGTCGGAACCGGGGACGACCCGTCTGCCGTCGCGGCGTCCACCTCGGGGATACCGCCGTCGGGCAAGGGCCCTGCGCCCGCATCGGGATCGGGCGTCGCTGCGACGGAGTCGTCGCTCGATCCACACCCGATAGCGAAGGCTCCGGCGCCGAGAAGCTTCAAGAGGTTGCGTCGCGTGACGTTGCTCATGGACGCGTACCCTAGTTGCAAATCGTGAGCGTGCACGTGTTCTCCGCTCGTGAACAAGAGATGTTCCCCTGGTGTCCGCGACGTCCAGGACGCTGCTTTTACCGGCACTTCGGGCGATCCGTGAGCGGCGCTCGGGGCCCTTGCGCGCTAGCTTTCGCCCGCCATGCAACGTGCCTTCGACCTTCGTATCTCGCTCCTCGTCATCGCGCTCGTCCCGGTCGCGCTCGCGGTCACCGCGTGCTCAGACGATGACTCCCCAGCCATCGCGGACGCGTCGACCGACGCCCAGGGATCCACCGCCGACGCTCCGACCGAACCCGCCTCGGACGCCGGTGTCGATGCCGCGCTCGCGCGTGGCCAAGGCACCGCGGTCGAGCACGTGAGCACCGCGCAGTCCTGCGACGCGATATGCGGAGCGAAGAAGTACACGTGCGGCGGCAGGGCATGCGAGGCCTTCAGTGGCGAGCTCGGAGCGGCAACCTACGCCGGTGGAACCTCGACGCCGGTGGCCGCGTGCGCGACGGTGCCGCCCACGTCGAGCGCGGGTGCCGCTCTTCTTCGCGTGGACTGTTGCTGCATCACCCCCTTCGTGTTGGTGACGGGCCCGTCGACTCCGGCCTCGTGCGCGACGCTGTGCGCCGCCAAGCAGCTCACGTGCGACAGCCAACACGATTGGGGGGCCGCGGGTAAGGCGGGGGGCAACGCGCAGTACGAGCGTCCGTCCACCACGGCGATCGTCGAGCGCGTCTTCGGCTGCACCACCGTGCCCTCCAAAGAAATCGCGCTCACGAAACCCACCGAGCAGGCGCGCCTTCAGCAGTACCGCTGCGCCTGTGTTGCCCCCTGAGGGAGCCCCGCGACGTCAGGCGCCGAGGACTTGGCGCGCGATGACGATGCGCTGCACTTCGCTCGTGCCTTCGTAGATCGTCGTGACGCGCACGTCACGGAGGTGGCGCTCGGCCGCGAACTCGCGCGTGTAGCCGTAGCCGCCGTGGATCTGAACGGCTTCGTTGCAGATGCGGACTCCGGCTTCGGTCGCGAACAGCTTGGCCATCGACGCCTCGCGCGAAAACACGCGGCCCTTTTCTTTCAGCGTGGCGGCGCGCATCGACAAGAGGTGCGCCGCGTCGAGCTCCGTTCTCATGTCAGCGAGCTTCCACTGGATGGCCTGGAAGCGCGCGATAGGCTTGCCGAACTGTTGGCGATCCTTTGCATACTGCACGCTCTCCTCGAGCGCGGCGCGCGCGATGCCGATCGCTTGCGAGCTGATGCCAATGCGACCACCGTCGAGCGCCATCATCGCAATCTTGAAGCCGCCGTTGAGCTCGCCGAGAAGGGCCGAGCGCGGGACGCGGCAGTTCTCGAATTCGAGGCCCACCGTGTTCGAGCCGCGGAGGCCCATCTTGTCCTCGGGCTTCGTTGCGCGAAGGCCGGGTGTGCCGCCTTCGACGAGGAAGCACGACACGCCGCGCGTGCCCGCGTAACGCGCGGGGTCACCGGTGCGTGCCCACACGACGAACACGCCGGCGTAGGCGCCGCTCGTGATCCACTGCTTGGCGCCGTTGATGATCCACGAGTCGCCGTCCTCGCGTGCGGTCGTGCTCATGCCGCCGGGATCGCTGCCCGCGCCGGGCTCGCTCAACGCGAACGCGCCGGCGACCCACTCGCCACTCGCGAGGCGCGGGTTGTGGCGGGCCTTCTGCTCATCGGTGCCAAAGGCGGCAATGACCTCGCCGACCATGTTGGTGACGGCCATCGTGACCGCAGTCGAGGCGCACGCGCGCGCGACCTCTTGCATCGCGAGCGCGTAGGACACGACGCCGGCGCCTGCACCGCCGAGCTCCTCGGGGACGTTGACCGCCATGAGCCCGAGGTCGGCGAGCTCTTTCAGGATCGCCTTCGGAAACCGCTCGTGACGATCGATGTCGGCGGCCTCGGGGAGGATGACCTTCTGGGCAAAGTCGCGTGCGGTCTTCTGCACGAGCGCCTGCGTCTCGTTGAGTGCGAGATCCATTTCTTCTGGCTCCCCGCCTAAAGCGAAAACTGCACTTTGGCGGCGTAGCTGCCGGGGGTCGGCACCTTCTTCATGCCCTTTACCGCGTCGACGAGGCACTCGATCTTGCCCTCGCCCTCTTTGCTCGGAGGCGCCATGCCGACGGCGACGATCTTGCCGTTCTTACCGTCGGGCTCGACGTAGGCGGTCACCTTGAAGCTTCCGGGCACGCCCTCTTTGCACTTGGTGAAGTCGGGCTCGTATTTGCCGAGGAGCTCGGCGAGCTTGTCGCCGGTCCACGCGGTGGGCTCGCGCACGTCGCCCGCGTGATCGAAGCCGATGCCGTTGCGCACCTCCGCCTCGCCCCCTTCGGGCTTGGGCCACGCTGCGCCGTTGAGGACGTCGAGCATGCATTTTTCCGCCTCGCGATCGCCGAGATCGGTGGACTCGAGGAAGGCATACTTCACCGTGCCCGCCTCGCTCACGCGCAGGAAGAACTTGAGATCGCCCGAGAGGAAATCGAGCTTCTTCAGGCCCTTTTTGTAGCAAGCCTGGAGCTTCGGCTGGAGGCCGTCGATCGTCGCCTGCGTCGCTTTGGGATCGATCGACCCGAGCTCGGTCGACATCTGGAGCTTGGGCCCCTTGCTGGTCGCCAGGGGCGCGGGATCGGTCGAGTCGACGACCGCGGGCGGCGGCGGCTTGCTACCGCAAGCGACGAGGAGAGAGACGAGAGCGGCGGCTCCGAGGCGGACAGGCTTCATCGTCTTCATGCCAAGAGACTGGCAGCGATGACGATGCGTTGGATTTCGCTCGTGCCTTCGTAGATCTCGGTGATGCGCGCGTCGCGGTAGTTGCGCTCGACCGGGAACTCCGACAAATAACCATAACCACCATACACCTGGATGGCCTTGTGCGCGACGCGCATAACCATCTCACTCACGAACAGCTTGGCGATGGCGCTCTCGGTGGTGTGGCGCACGCCTTCGTCCTTCATGACGGCAGCGCGCCACGTGAGGAGACGCGCGGCGTCGAGCTGCGTCGCCATGTCGCTCAACATGAACTGAATAGCCTGGTGCTGCGCGATCGGAACGCCGAAGCTCTTTCGCTCCTTGGCGTACGCGACCGAAACGTCCATCGCCGCGCGCGCGATCCCGAGCGCCTGCGACGCGATGCCGATGCGGCCGCCGTCGAGCGTGGCCATGGCGACCTTGAAGCCCTCGCCCACCTTGCCGACCACGGCCGAGTCCGGCACCTCGCAGTTTTCGAAGAAGACGGTGCACGAGTGCGCGGCGTGGATGCCGAGCTTGTGATCGGGCGCGGCCTGCGTGTAGCCGGGCGTGCCCTTCGGGATCACGAACGCGGTGTGCTTCAAGCGCGGCGGCTTGCCCTCGCCTTGCGCCACCTTCTCGGTGATGGCGAAGACGAGGATGAAGTCGGCGTGGGGGCCGTTCGTGATCCAGTTCTTGGCGCCGTTGAGCGACCAGCCGTCCTTGGTCTTTTCGGCCGACGTCACCATCGTCTGCGCGTCGGATCCGCTCATCGGCTCGGTGAGACCAAAGCAGCCGAGCTTCTTGCCGCTCGCGACCGGCGTGAGGATCTCCTTCTTCTGCTCGTCGGTGCCGAACTTGTAGAGCGGATCGCAGAAGAGCGAGTTGTTGACGCTCATGATCACGCCGCAAGAGGCGCAGGCGGCGCTGATCTCCTCCATCGCGAGCGCGTAGCTCAGGGCATCGAGGCCGCCGCCCCCGTACTCCTCGGGGATCGCCATGCCGAGAAAGCCGAGCTCGGCCATGCGCGCAACGATCTCTGTCGGCCAGCGGCTGGTCTTGTCGAGCTCGGCGGCTTTCGGAGCCACTTCGCGTGCGGCAAAGTCGCGCGCCGCATCACGGATCATCTTCTGTTCGTCGGTGAGGTCGAAGTCCATTCGGGGGGACGGAACTTACGGGCTTTCCCCCCGGAATTCCAGGGCAGCGAAGCGACAGCTCAGAAGCGCCCGAAGAGGTGCTGCGCCACGAAGCCGAGGAGCAGGCTCACCGCGTTCGCCACGAAGGACCACAGAACGGCGCGCCAGCGCGGGCGTACGTGGAACACGAGCGCGAACCAGGCGGCCTCGGCGAGCCACGCGAAGAGCTCCATCACGACGGCGCGCGTTTGCCAGCTGGCGTCGGCGAGAAAGGCCGGCGCGATGGAGAAGCCGATCATGCGTGGCATCATCATGAGCCAGACGATGGGGTGCGTGACCGTGCTCGCGCCGAAGGCCTGCACGAAGCCGACGCCGAGCGCGCGGCGGTAGATCGGCACCTCGACGATCTGCGTGAAGGCGAACGCGAGGAGCCAGGAGGTGACGAGGTCCCAGGCGATCGTCACGTCGACTTGGCAGCGTCGCGCGGGCGCACGCCCTCGACGAGGAGGAGCGCGATCACCGCGAGCTCGAGGTGACCGTGCGAGATCGCCAAGCGAAGGTAGCCGTCACGCGCAGCGGCGGGATCCCGCAGCGCCCACGCGAGGAGAGCCATGATCACGGCGCCGGCGATTGCGAGCGGAGCAAGCCCCATGTCCGCGGTCAGTGCCTTCCAGCTGCTGGCGAACGACCGCATTCCGGGTCGCGGGCGATCGTCCTCGGGAAGGACACGCAGCCACACCGCGTAGTGAACCGACTGCGCGAACGCGAACGCGAGCACGAAGCGAACGCCGAGTGTGGGATCGGCGACCGGCGAAAGCGAGCGCACCTCGCGA
>CAXSGV010000063.1:0-8793 GCA_964236615.1 uncultured Polyangiaceae bacterium | reverse complement strand
TCCAGGCGCGACGAACGCGTGCATCTTCCACACGATATCGACCGCGGGCCCGAAGAAGCAGAAGGCGAGGCCAAGGGCGAAGGCGATGAGCACGAGGCCGTGCATCGGGCGCCGCTTGCCAGTCCACGCCCACCACAACCCGATCGCGACGAAGTTGTGAAGGTGCGCGAAGAGAACGTCGCCCGTCCGACCGAGCGCGAGCGCGCCGGCGAAGAGCACCGCCCACGAGGCCGCGAGCACCGATTTCCGCGCGAGCGACCCTCGGGCGACGACGATCGCGCCAAGCACACCGACGAGGCCGGTGGCGAGCGTGGGCCACAACCACACGAGCGCGAGCGGCGCGAGCACGGCGATCAGAAAGGGCATGCGGCGATGAAGAGCCGGCCGCACGACGAGGTAGCGCGCGTCCGCCATCAAGTGCGGAACGCCGAAAACGATGGGCCCGAGCGCGAGAAGCCAGAGCGGCGTCAGCACCGCCAATGCAAGCGCGGTGGCGGTGGCGAGGACGCCATAGAGAACGACACGCGTATCGCGGTCGGCGAACAAGCGCCGACCGACGACGGGGGTCACGCGCGACGCTGCTCGCAGGAGGGCCGAACGCAGGGCGTCGACCGGCGTGAGCAGCGTCGTCTCGTTTCGCTCTCGCATCACGAGCGGCCTTCGATCAGGAGCGGCGGCGGCGGCGACCGAGCAGGAGAATGCCGAACGGAACGACGGCCGCGAGGGCGAGCGGAGCTGCGGCCTTGATACCGACCGTGGCCGCGACCGAGCAACCGGTGCTCGACGCGCTCGTGGGCGTGGTGGGCGGCTCCGCGCCGAGCGCGTGTGCGGCGTCGGCAGGCGCGGCGTCGACCGGATCGACCTCGACACCGCCGTCGGTGTTGCAGAGCACGCATGGCTCCTGCTTGCTGGGCGGGCCCGCGGTCGCGTCGCGATCCCAGTTCGCGTAGTCGAGGCGCGAGCAGGTCGCGTTGACGCACGTGCCGTTCTTCACATCGATTTTGCAGGCCGCGCCGGCGGGCCTTCCCGAGCAAGCACCCTCATCGGGCGAGATCGAGTCGGCCAAGGCGAGCGACGAGAGAAGTGTGGCGGTCGCAAACGAGGCTGCAAACACGGTGCGGGAAAAGATCGATCGGGAAGCCATGGAGGATCTCCTAAGGGGGCGAGTAGGTTCTCGCGTTGGAGCATCTCCCGTACCGTCCACCGATCGCCGCTAAATCCGCCCTCGTTTCCAACTTTTGGAAGAGAACGTGTGCCGCAATGGCACATGTTCGCGACGCGCCCGACGCGGGGGCCCGGCTACGTGATGGCGGCGATCTCGACGAGGAGCGGGACCTCGTGCGCGCGGTCGCGTAGGCGCGTCTTGGGTCGCACCGCCACAGGCACCTTCGCCTCGGCGAGCATCGCAAGGTCGAAGGCGTTGTCGCCGAACGCCGCGAGCAGCACGCCGTCGCCGAGCAGCGATCGGACGCCACGAACCTTTCCGGGCCCATAAGGGATCGGACGCACCACGCGCGAGCGCATGATCTCGCCCTCGTAGACCGCGTCGGCAGCGACGATGTCGTGGGGCTCGAAGCCGACCACGGAACCCGCCGCGACGACGATCTCGCGAGGTGAGGCGCTGACGAGCAGCGTGCGGATGCCCTCGGCGCGCGCCCACTCGACGACGACGCGAACCTCGGGGTGGATGCGCCCGGCCACGCCGCGATCGGTGGTGAGCTTGCGCGCGAACGCTTCGACGTCGGCGCGCCGCCAGCCTGCGTAGAGCCAGGTCATCATCTCGCACGTGCGCTCCTCCGGGTACCGGCCCGCCAGGTAAGCGGCGTAGAGGCCGCGCGCGAGCTTGCCCGGATCGGTTTCGTGAAGGAGCTCGCGGCCGAGCTCGAACTCCGCCACCTCTGCACGGAGCGCTTCGACGGCTTCGGGCTTCATCCCGCCGTGGTCGAGCAGCCCGTAAAAGTAATCCTCGCCAACGTCGCCGCTCCACAGCGTGCCGTCGCCGTCGAACGCGATCCCTGCTCCGCCCCTCGCCGATGCCCGCGCCTCCGTGATCCGCGTACGGATGGCGTCGTTGCTCTCGATTTTCACAAAAAGGACGCTAGCTGCCTTGACGACGATAACGTCTGTTTCTATTCTAACGTTGTTAAGTGAATGAGGGTCGTTATGGGTTCGAACGAGCGTAGAGAGCGAGAGCGTCTGGAGACGCGGAAGAAGATCCTCGACGCCGCACGCGAGCTGTTCGTGAAGCACGGCTTCGACGCGGTCACGATGCGAAAAATCGCCGAGAAGATCGAGTACACGCCGACGGCGATCTACTTCCACTTCAAGGACAAGGAGACGCTCGTGCGCGAGCTGTGCGTCGCCGACTTCCTCGACTTCGGTCAGAAGTTCGCCAAGGCCGCCGCCGAGCCCGACGTCGTCGAGCGCCTCAAGAAGAGCGGCCACGCCTACGCCGAGTTCGCGGTGAAGTACCCGAACAGCTACCGCCTGATGTTCATGTCGCCGGCCAGGCCGGTCGACGGCATGGACGACGTCGCGTGGAAGGGCAACCCGGCGGAGGACGCGTACGCCTTCCTGAAGATGACGGTCACCGAGGCGATCGAGAAGGGGCTCGTTCGCGAGGAGCTCAGCGATCCCGAGCTCGTCGCGCAGATCGTATGGAGTGGGATGCACGGCGTCGTGTCGCTGCAAATCGCCATGAGCTGCGACAAGTGGACGGCGTGGCGACCGCTCAAGGACCGCGTGAAGACGATGATCGACGTGCTGATTCGCGGCCTGTTTCGCGAGAGCGCGGACGCTGCGAGCCCCGCGAGATCGCCCGCCAAGCCTGCTGCCAAGAAAAGGAAGGGCTGACTCCAATGGTCGATCTCGCGATGAAGTCGCTGCTGCACGACAAGCTCCGCTTCGGGATCACGGTGACCGGGGTGGCGTTTGCGGTCACGCTCGTGTTGATGCAGGTCGGGCTGTTCCTCGGCCTGCTCGACAACGCGTCGATCACGATCGAGCACACCGACGCGGACCTCTGGGTCACGTCGCGCAACACGCCCAACGTCGACTTCGCACACACGTTCCCCGAGTCGCGAGCCGAACGGGTGCGATCGACGCCTGGCGTCCTTCACGCCGACAACCTCATCGTGCAGTTCATGAACGTGCAGCTCCCCTCGGGCGCCGAGGAGGGAACGGTCGTGTACGCGCTCCACGACTTCGAGCGGTGGGGCATCCCGTGGAACATCACCGAGGGCGACGTCACCGAGCTTCGCCGCGGCCACTACATGTTCTTCGATGCATCGAGCGTGAAGCGCTACGGCAAGTTCGAGGTCGGCGATTACCGCGAAGTGTTCGGGCAGCGGATCAAGATCGCCGGCAGCACGGTGGCGGCCAAGTCGTTCACGACCACGCCCATCACCTTCATGGACTACGACCTCGCGCAGTCGCTCAACACGACGCTCCGCGGCAACACGACCTACGTGCTCGTGAAGGTGGCGCCCGGCGCCGACGTGCTCGAGGTGAAGCAGGCCATCGCCGAGCGCCTGCCGCACAACGACGTCTACACGAAGGAAGAGTGGCGCGACCGCTCGCGGAGCTACTGGGTTCAGAACACCGGAATCGGCCTGAACATGTACATCACCGTTTTCCTCGGCGTGCTCGTCGGGATCGTGGTGGTCGCGCAGACGCTCTACACGTCGACGATGGAGCACCTGAAGGAGTTCGGCACGGTCAAAGCGATCGGCGGCTCGAACCTCGACATCTACAAAATCCTCGCGCGGCAGGCGTCGATCAGCGCCGTCCACGTCTTCGTCATCGGCGTGATCCCCGCGTTCCTCAAGCGCCCGGTGATGCTCGCCAAGGCGGATCTCAAGTTGATCCTCCCGCCGTCGTTCATTGCCATCGTGTTCGTCGGCACGGTCGCCATGTGCCTGCTCGCTTCGATGGTCTCGTTCCGGAAGGTCGCCGCGATCGATCCGGGCCTCGTGTTCCGCGGCTGAAGACCCAGACCAGGAGAACAAGCCCATGACCACCTATTCGCTCGAAGCCCACGACATCACGAAGACCTTCCAGGAAGGCAAGCAGACGGTCGACGTCCTCAAGGGCGTGTCGCTCGCGGTCGAGCCCGGCGAGATCGTCGCGCTCGAAGGTCCGAGCGGCTCGGGCAAGACGACGTTCCTCTCGATCCTGGGCTGCATCCTCACGCCGACGAGCGGTCGTGTGATCGTCGACGGCAGCGAGGTCGATCGCGCAAATCCGGGGAAGCTGCCGGCCATCCGAAAGAAATCGATCGGCTTCGTCTTCCAGCAGTTCAACCTGTTCCCCTCGCTCACCGCCGCCGAGAACGTCGAGTACGCGCTCAACATCAAGGGCACCGTCGGTGCCGCAGCAAAGCGCGAGTCCGAAGAGATCCTCGACGTGGTCGGGCTCGGCGATCGCAAGCGCTTCTACCCGCGCGACCTATCGGGCGGACAGAAGCAGCGCGTCGCGATCGCACGCGCGCTCGCGGGCAAGCCGGCCGTGCTCCTCGCCGACGAGCCAACGGCCAACCTCGACTCGCAGGTGGGCACGCAGGTGCTCGAGCTCTTTCGCGCGCTCGCCAAGCGCGAGTCGCGCGCTCTCTTGATTGTCACGCACGACCCCAAAGTCCGTCAGTACGCCGACCGCGTGATCCACATCGCGGACGGTCTCATCGCCGCCTGACGCGGCTCTCTCTCCTCTCCACGCACGAATGTTCAAAACGAAAGCGAGCACAGCTATGCCCATCGCCGAACGCTTGAAGAAATACGCCCTGTTGGCGACCGTGGTTTCCGTCGCCGGCCTCGGCGCGTGGAAGACCGATCTCCTGCCGTCGCTGAAGACCGCGCTCGGCTCCACGAAGCCGATGACGACGGTGCGCCCGCCGCCGAGCGGTCGCGGAATCGTGGCCGAGGGACGCGTGGTCCCCTACCCCGGCGCGTGGATCACCGTCGGCAGCGAGATCGGCGGCAAGCTTCGGCGCGTGGCCGTCACCGAGAAATCGGTCGTCAAGAAAGGAGACCTGCTCGTCGAGATCGACGCCGACGAGCAACGTGCCGCGCTGCACGAGGCCGAGGCGCGGGCCGTCGAGGCCAAGGTCGACGTCGGCTTCTTCGGTCACGAGCTCGAACGAACGCGATCGCTTTCGGCGTCGGGCGCGTTGCCGGTGGCCGCGCTCGACAAAGCCGATCACGAGCGCGACGCAGCGCACGCGCACCGCGAGTCACTGCTCGCGACGTCGAGCCGCCTTCGAACGGTCGTTCAGAAGTCGCGCATCGTGTCGCCGATCGACGGCGTCGTGCTCGAGCGCTTCGCCGAAGAGGGCGAGACCGTCGCGGTCGGCGCGAAGCTCGTCACGGTCGCCGATCTCGGCAAGCGCCGTGTCGAGGCGGAGATCGACGAGTACGACGCGGCGCGCGTCACGCTCGGCCAGCAGGTGCGCGTGTCGGCCGAAGGAAATTCGGGCGTCACCTGGAAGGGGGTCGTCGAAGAAATTCCCGACCAGGTGGTCTCGCGGCGCCTCAAGCCCCAGGATCCCGGTCGCCCGAGCGACACACGCGTTCTCTTGGTGAAGGTGGCCCTTCTTGAAACGGCCCCGATCGTCCTGGGGCAGCGTATAGAGGTCGAGATCGTCGCCGCGGAAAAGGCGAAGTAGCGTACCCCGGAGAACACGATGCCCCGACGCCTTTCCCCCGCCGTTACTGCCGCTGCAGTTGTCGCCGTCGCCGTCACTTGGCCGATCTCCAGTGCGCTTGCGCAGCCGCGCCGCGTTCCACCTCCGCCTGCGGCCGCCCCCTCGACCCCACCCAGTCCGCCGCCTGCACCGCCCCCCGTGTCCGAGGTTCCCGTCGAGCTCCTTCGCGTCGCGCCGAACGGCCTCACCGCCGAGCAAGTCGGCACGCGCGCAGCCGCCACGAGCTACTCGGGCAAAGCGGCCGACGAGAGCCTGCGCGCAGCCGCAGCCCGCGTCGACGCCGCGTGGGCCTCGTTCCTTCCACGCCTCACCGGCACCGCGCGCTACACGCGCTTGAGCGACTTCACGCCGCCCTCGTTCACCGGCGGTGGTGCGCTCGTGGGGACGACAGCGCCCGATGGTCTCTTGCCTCCGGGCGCGCCGCTCTTCGCGACGCGTCCGACGTTCGAGATCGTGCCCAACAACTACTTGTTGCAGGCGAGCATCGTCGTTCCGATCTCGGACTATTTCTTGCGCATCACGCAGGCGTACTCGGCCGCAACCCACGCCGAGACCGCGGCGCGCTTCGACGCCGTCGCTGCGCGCGCGCGCTCCGCGGCCGACGGTAAGGTTGCATTCTACACGTGGCTACGTGCGCGGAGCGCGGTGGTCGTGGCCGTGCAAGCGCAAGCCGATCAGCGCAACCACCTCAACGACGCCAAGAACCAGTTCACCGTCGGCAACGCGTCACGTGCCGACGTGCTTCGTGCGGAGACCGCGGTCGCCGCCGCCGAGCTCCAGGTCGAGCGCTCGAAGAACCTCGCTGATCTCACGGAGAAACAGGTGCGTCTTGCGGTCCACGCCGGCGACAGCGAAGTGCTCGCCCCGGGCGAGAATCTCGAGGACGTCACGCCGCCGGTTGCCGGTGACTTGAAGCAGCTCACGGCGGAGGCCACATCAGCGCGCTACGAAGTGAAGAGCATCGATGCCAGCGCCGAGGCCGCGCGCAAGCAAGCGTCGGTCGCGCGCGGCGGCAACTGGCCGGTCGTGGCCGCCTTTGGCGACGCGACCTACGCCAACCCGAACCCGCGCCGCTTCCCGGCAACCGCCGAGTGGTTCGGCACGTGGGCCGTCGGCGCGCAGGTCGTGTGGACGCCGAATGACATCCTCACGGGCACCGCGAGCGCCCACGAGCTCGAAGCACGCGCCAACGCGCTCGAGGCGCAGCGTGGCCAGCTTCGCGACGGCATCGAGCTCGAGCTCACGCAAGCGTGGCAGGGGGCGAAGGAGGCGCTCGTCGCTCTCGAATCCACCAAGCGCGAGCTCGCCGCCGCCACCGAAGCGCAGCGCGTCGCACGCGAGCTCTTCATCAATGGCCGCGCAACGTCCACGACCCTGACCGACGCGGAGACCGAGCTCACGCGCGCCCGACTCGACGCGCTCAACGCCAACGCCGACGCACGCATCGCGCGCGTGCGGCTCGATCACGCTCTCGGCCGCGACGTGAAGAACGTCGCGAAGTAGCGTCGCGGCACCGCGCTCTTCAGCGAGCGTTGACCATCGCGGGCCAGAGGTGCGTGATGTTCCCCTTCTTCGACACGATGGCGTACGGGACGTAGGCCTGGCTCGGGCGCGACGTGAGGGTGATCTTCAGCTGGCGGTGGGAGCCGTTGTTCGCGGTGGACTTGTCCCACGCGAAGTCGAGGACGGCGGCGCTGCCAGTGTAGCGGCCGTAGTCGACGGCGCTCACGGTCCAATCGTTGATGGGCGCGTCGGAGAACGCGTCGACGGTGACCGTCTTCGTCTCGCCGACCTTGAGCTGCACGGTCGCCTGTGCGGCGGCCGGTGCGGCGTTGAAGTAGATCTCGCTCGGCGGAACGGGGATGCACGGATCGTGACCGCCCGCGGCGGCGAGGTCACTCCAGCTTCGCTGGACCGTGTACGTCGACTCGAGGGTCGTGTCGTTGTTGCCGAGGAAGTCGACGCAGAGGTCGCCGTTCTCGCCGCCGGCGGGGGCCCACGCCTGGTTGTCCATGTAGTAGCTGAGCGTGCCGAGGCCGATGTCCGGGTCGGTCGTCGCTTCGGTGAGCTCGTGGCTCGCGGAGACGGTGAGCCGCTTCTCGCTCGCCCCGCAGCGCGGCATGATCGCGTAGGGCGCGGGCATGTCGACGCCGGTGGTGGGGTGCTTGACCATCACGGTGTTGTGGTAGGCGCCGAAGCGGTCGCAGCTCTTGTCGCCATCGAGCGTGATGACGACGCTCTGCGGGTAGTAGATCGCGTAGAGCGAGTTCGCCGTGGGCGGGGGGAACGTTCCGTCGGCGACGCGCGCCTTGATGAGATCCTGGATGCTCGATGCGCCGCCCTGCGACGAGTCGATGTACGAGGTGACCGTGGGCTCGGCGGGGAGGACGACGTGGCCGTACGACGTGCCGCGGCCAACGGGCCCGTCCTTGTCGGTGTAGCCACCCGAGATGGCATCCCAATACGGGGACGCGACGATGGTGTCGCCGAACGTCTCGAGGCGCTCCTTCAGAGGATCGCCGGCGTACGTGATCGTGACGACTTGGATGTTATGGAGCACGCGACCGCCGTGGTACGAGATCTTCGGCATCGGCGCGTGCGGCGCCGGGTAGGTCGGGTTGAGCACGTCGTCCGGAATCACACCGGCGTCGGGGGGCGTGACCGGGACGAAGGTGCCCGCGTCCTGTTCGACGACCGGCTCCGTTGCCTTCGGCGTGTCCGTCGACCCTCCACATGCGACCGCAGTGACGGCGAGCGCGAGGAAGGACGGGGCAGCGGCGAAGAGCAGACGGGTTTGCGGCATGGCCGAAGGCTTAGCGCAGGGTTCCTGCCGCCAGTAGCGCGAAATGGCGCACGCGCCTTTCCAAATTGGAAACGCTGGGTAAGGCCGCCGAGCTGCCCTTCAGCGCGGGCGGCGGGCGGCGCGGGGGTCGGGACGCGGTTTGGGGCGTGCGCCGTTGGGAGCGCCGGGTCCGCCGCGGTTGCCTTCCGTACGGCGTGGCGCGGTGGTGCCGTAGTCGGGCGGCACGAGGCATTGAGGTGCACGCCCGATGAGATCGGTGCGGCCAGCGAGCTTGAGCGCTTCCCGCGCGAGC
>CAXSGV010000062.1:0-19659 GCA_964236615.1 uncultured Polyangiaceae bacterium | reverse complement strand
CGGGGCGGCGCAGCTGGGCCGGCCACTTCGACCAGGCGGCGTCGTGGTGCTCGAGCGGCTCCGCGGCGGCTGTGGCGGACTACATGACGCCGCTGGCTCTGGGCTCGCAGACCGGTGGGTCGACGATCCTGCCCGCCGCGTTCTGCGGCGTGACGGGGTTGCGACTATTGGCTTCGACGTGGCCCATTCCGTCCGATTTTTTCCCGCGAACACCCGAGCTCGATCTCGAGCTCCATGGCATGGGCCCCATCGCTCGCCGCGTCGCAGGGTGCCGCGCCGTGATGCGCGCCGTGCGCGAAGATCTCGCGATGCCGGGGCCTCGCGCGCGCGAGAAGGACATCGAAGCGCGCGTCGTCGTCTACGGGCCCGATGAGAAGACGATGGGCGAGTGGCCGACGTTCGTGGGCGAGGCGTGCGCTGCGCTCTTGCATGCGAAGGTGCCGTTCGACATCGACCGCGCCATCCCCGCGCCGCGCGTCGTCGACGAGGCGTACGACGGGTACCTCGCCTCGAACTTCGCGGCATTCCTCGGCACGGGCGAGCTGCCGCTCAAAGACGGGCTCACGGCGGTCGCCCTCGCGCTCGCGTCGAAGGGCAGGCTCGATCAGCGCGTGCATCCGCACACGGCGTATCTCCTCGCGATGCTCGCGGCCGGAAGCGTGACGCTCTACCGCAAGGCCGGCCCTGTGCGCGGGCGAGTCGACCGTGTCCGCGATGCCGTCCGTGGTGTTTGGGAAAAGGGCTGCTTCATCGTCGCGCCGTCGACCACCTTCGCTGCGCCGCTCCACGGACGCGCAATGAAGATGCGCGGCATGCTCGCGTTCGCCAAGCTCGGCAACCTGACCGACGCCACGTCGATCGCGATCCCGTTCGGCCGCTACCCTGGTGGCATGCCGCGCTCGCTCCAGATCCTGGGGCCCGCGGGCTGCGAAGAAGCGCTGCTCGATCTCGCCGAGCGTCTGGAAAGCTGAGCGCGTTTCTAGGACAGCCTAGAAAGCGAGCGTGCCGATCAGCTCGAAAAGCGCGAGGACGCTGGCGGGGTCGGCGTGCTCGAAGGAGCAACCACAGCGCGTCAGCGTGGCCTGGCGATCGCCAGCACCATCGGTGCCGCCGGGCCGCACCCACGCGACCTTCGCGCGGATGTGGAGCGGATCCCAGAGCGTGGGCGCCATGAAGCCGAGCACGATGCGATCGCCGGCGGCGAGAGGCTGTGCGACCTCGATGCAAGCGCCACCGAGGCCGACGTCGTGGACGCGCGCTTCGGCGTTCCACCCGGCGTCCGTGTGAGCGACGCTGGCGCCCAGGCGAACCGAGCGACGATCGTGGACTCGAAACCGCCTCGCCGTCGCGCGCCGTTCCTGATCCGGGGGCATTCCACCGCCGAAGGTACCACGCAGCGTTTGGTTAGATTTGGCGTTTCTCGGACGATACCGGCTAGCATGGCTTCGGGATGACTCAGGACACTCGGAAGGACCCGCGCGCGAAGATCGTCAGCCTGAACGTGCGCTACAAGAGCGCGACGGTCGACGAGTTCATCGAGAACCACTCGCATGACGTCAGCAAGGGCGGCATCTTCATCAAGACCAGCACGCCCTTTCCGCAAGGGACGCTGCTGAAGTTCGAGATTCGGCTCTCCGGTGATCAGGCCGTGATCGCGGGCGTCGGCCGCGTCGTGTGGAAGCGCGAAGCAGGCTCGGCGTCCGGCGAAAGCCCGGCCGGCATGGGCGTGAAGTTCATCAAGATCGATGAAGCGTCACGCGCCGTCATCGACAAGCTCGTCGGCTCGCGTGAAGACGCGGGCAGCGCGTTCACGTCCGAGATTGCGAATGACAAGCCCGACGTGGGTAAGGGCACGCTCATCGGAACTGGAATACCTGCTGCTTCTGCGACGACGCCACGCGTGACCGGAGCCGGCGCCCAGGCCGTAAAGGCGACGCTCATCGGCATGGCCGCCGTCACCCTTCCGAAGACTGGACCTTCGAGCCCCACGCCCGCTGCCGGCTCGCCGCCGCCCGCCGCCAAGCCTGTAGCCGCGGAAGGCGAAGGCGCGAAGACCGCGATGGGCGGCTTCTTCCCCGTCACCAACAGCGAAGCCGACATGCCCGCGCCGCAAGAGCGCACGATGATGAAGCAGGCCGCCGAGCTGCTCGAAGAGGCGCTCAAAGGTGCTGGCGGCTCGATGGATGAAGTCGGCACGAACCCGCTGTTTGCAGGGCCCGCCGGCGCCGCTGCCGCTGCGGAAGCCGCAGCCGCCAGGATCAGTGTCGCGCCCGCGAAGCCCGTCGAGAAGGCGAGCGCGGACATCGGCGTCGCACGTCCCGCGGCCGAGCCGATCCCGGTGACGCGTCGCGAGTCGCCTGCCGCGAAGGAGAGCGATCGTCCCGTCGCCAAGAGCAGTCGCCCCGCCGCCAACAGCGAGCCGCCGCGCGCGAAGAGCGACCGGCCCACCGCGCCGAGCGAACGTGCGAAAGCGGTTCGCGCTTCCGAAGCTGTGGACGAGCCGCAGCGCAAAGGCGGAAGTAGCCCTCTTCTCTGGGTTGCCGTGCTGCTCCTGATCGGCGGCGGCTTGGTCTACGCGTACAAGGGCGGTTGGCTGGGTGGCGACAAGCCGGTGTCCACCACGCCGACCTCCGAGCCGAGCTCGCCGCCTTCTGCGACCGAGACGGCGAGCGCGCCGTCCGTGACGCAGTCCGCGGCTGTGGATGCGCCAGTTTTGGCAGACGCGAGCACGCTCGCGACCGCCGACGCCGGAGCCGCAAAGAAGGACGCCGCCGCGGCCTCGACAGTCGGCGTCGGCACGAGCACAGCAACCACGGCCACTGCAACGGCGACGACGTCCACGGCTGCCACGCCGACCACGCCAAAGCCTGTTCCGAAGCCGCCGGCTCCGAAGCCGACCGAGACTGCGGCGCCGACGTCGACGCCGACGGCGACCAGCACCGAGACGGCTGCGCCCACCGCGAAGCCGCCCGCGCCGAAGCCGAAGCCGACCTCGACCGAAGGTTCCGACAACCCGTATTGACCGGTACCGAGCGTGGCACCCGTCCTGCACTCAGGACGGCATGGTGCTCCGCTCACATGGTCTGCTCGTCCTGACGGTCCTTGGGGTCTCGTTGCTCGCGGCGTGCTCGCTCGACGTGCAGGGGCATCACGATGGGCGTCTCGCCGATCCAGGGCAGACATCCACGGCCGATGTGATCCCCGTGGAGAATCCCACCGCGGTCGACGACGGTGGCTCGGCGACGGACGCTGTCGTCACGCCCGACGTGGTGAGGCCGGACGCCGCTGCTCCGGCGACGCCAGTGACGCCCAAGCCGGGCGTCGCGTGCGGCGGCGCCCAGTGCGCGGCGTCCGATATCTGCTGTATCAACTTCGGATCCACCTCATCGCAGGTGTGCCAGACGGGCGATGGCTGCGACGGCGCACGGCTCGCGTGCGACGAGCCCAGCGATTGTCCGGGCGCGGTGTGCTGTATGTCGAATGCCACCTTCGGAGGTGACCCTCCTCGAACGAAGTGCGACTCGAAGTGCGACGGCGCGAAGGACAGCCAGGTCTGCGATCCCGCTGTCGGGTGCTCCACGGGGACGTGCACGCAGCACCCGCTCATTGGCATCTACTACTGTCGCTGACGCGTCGCTGGCATCACTGGCATACCGCGTCGGGCGCCGCGGCGATGCACGCGGTGGCACCGCGCGCGCAGCAATACTGAGCGGCGGTGCAGCTCGTGCACTTCGCGCATTGCTTCTCGCATTTCGCGCCGGCGCACGGCACCACGCCGCAACAGCCGTCGGCCCCGGGCGGGGGCTGCGTGGGGCAGCCCGGTCCTGCATCCGTGCCAGCCTCGCTGCCGGCCTCGCTGGTCGTCGCCGCCGAATCGGCAGCATCCACGCCTCCGTCCCCCTCGACGAAGCGAATCGACGGAACGCTTCCGCATGCCGCGAGAAGCACGCTCACGAACGCGAGCGAGCTCAGCGCGCCGGGGCGCATCAGAAGGCACCCGAGAGCTGAGCGCCACCGGAGCTCCCCGTGAAGTAGCCGCTCACCGCGGTGGTGCGTGGCTCCGCGCTTGCCCCGAGGAGAAGGTAAGCGCCGACACCCGCGGCGACGACGCCGGTGCCTGCGAGCACGAACGAGAGCGGGCCTTCGACGAGCGCGCGGTTGCGCACGCTCGTGAGCTCGCTCTCGCGCGACTTCGGGCACGCGCCCGCGGGGCATGCGGTGTCGAGCGCCGCGATGTCGCTCTGACGAAGTAGAAAGACGATGCCGGCGCTCGCGAGCAACACGCCGCCCGTGCCGAGCGTGATCCAACCCCAGGTGCGCCGCGAGCTCCCGCTGGTGGTCACGAGCGGATCGCCGCTGGCCGGAGAATCGGACCTCGCCTCGCTCGAGCCGAGGGGAATGACGAGCGCTACGTGGGCGCCGCTCGTGAGTGTCAGCTCGGTGCGAAAAAAAATAACACCCTTCACAATCACCAAAACCTCATATCAACCAAAATCAAACACAATCAACTCGCCGAGACCTCGTGTCGACCAGGGTCGAGCGCGATCGGCTGCTCGAGCGCACGCGCCGGAACCTTCTCGTGGTCGAGCTCGACCTCGGCGTCCGCGGGCGCGCCGTCCGCGAGGCGGATCGTGACCTCGGGCATCCGGGCACGGAGGGCGGCGATGCGCTCGCGCGAGGCGCTCACGACCTCCGCGAGCTGCGGGTCCCCCTCCCCGACCTGCGCGGCACCTTCGTACGAGGCGATGGCGAGCTTCAACTTGGCGAGGCCCTCGAGGCACGCGCCGATTCGGTACCGCACCGGCGCCGTGTCCTTGACCGCCTGGACGCGACGGAACTTCTCGAGCGCGACGTCGAAGTGCTCATTTTCTTCGTCGTTCAGCGCGGACGCAAAGAGTGTTCGGGCGGCAGCGAGCTCGTTTGCGCTTTGCGCAAAGGCAGGCGCGGACACCAGTGCCGTGGTGGCAAGCGACGCAGCCAGAGCGGCGGACCGCAAGACCCCGCAACGCGCTGACATCAGAAGGAAGTATACTACTGACTCCGATGAGCGGCGATTCAACCGAGGTCAACGCGCGGCTCAAGGGCCGATCAGGCGTCGCGGTTCCGCGGATCGTCGCGGTGTCGGGTCCCGGTACGGGGCGGGCTCTCGCGATGGCGAGCGCACAAGCGACCGTCGGGCGACATCCGACGAACGATCTCGTGCTCGACGATCCCCGCGTGAGCGGTGTGCACCTCGAGCTCCGCCGCGTCGACGGTCACCTCCACGTGCGCGATGCCGGGTCGACGAATGGCACGTGGCTCGGCAAGCACAAGGTCATCGAGGTCGAGCTCGATGCCGGGGCCGAGCTGACCGTCGGCAGCACACTGCTCCGCGTCGACGTCGACGAGGCGGTCGCCACGTCACCCGTCAGCCCGCATGACTCGTTCGGTGAGCTCGTGGGCCAATCGCTCGTGATGCGCGAGCTCTTCGCCACGCTCGATCGCATCGCGCCGAAGGCGGTCGGCTTGCTCCTTCAAGGGGAGACCGGCACCGGTAAAGAAGAGGTCGCGCGCGCGATCCATGAGCGCAGTGAGCGGAAAGGTCGCCCGTTCGTCGTCATCGATGCGACGGCGCTGCCCGAGACGCTCACCGAGTCCTTGCTCTTCGGACACGAGAAGGGTGCGTTCACTGGGGCGACCGATCGTCGTATTGGCTTCTTCGAGGCCGCCGAGGGCGGAACTGTCTTCCTCGACGAGATTGGCGAGCTCTCGGCGTCGCTGCAGGCGAAGTTTTTGCGGGTGCTCGAGCGCCACGAGATCACGCGTCTCGGCGGTCAGTCTCCCATCAAGCTCGACGTTCGCGTCATTGCGGCGACGCACCGCGATCTCCGGCTCGAGATCGAGGCTGGGCGCTTCCGCGAAGACCTCTACTTCCGTCTCGCGCCAGTTCGCATTCTGTTGCCGCCGCTTCGCGATCGCGCGGACGACGTTCCGATCCTCTGCCAGAAGCTGCTCCAGTCGATCACCGGCGAGCGCGCGATGGTCCTCGAGGCCGAGGCGCTCGCACATCTCCAGACGCAGCCGTGGCCGGGCAACGTGCGCGAGCTGCGGAACGTCCTCACGCGCGCAGCGGCGCTCGCGTCGGAGGACGTCATCAAGCGCACCGACGTTGCGGGCGAAGGCTTCGGCTTCCGGGGCACCCGGGAGGAGCGCAGCGCGCTCGATCTCTCGGGCACGTTCGGGACGGCGAAGGAGCGTGCGATCGAACGCTTCGAGTCGGCGTACCTCGCCGCGCTGATGAAGCGGTGCGCCGGCAATCTTTCGCTCGCCGCGCGTGAAGCGGATCTCGCGCGCCATCACCTGCGCGAGGTCCTGAAGAAGCGTGGCCTCTACGGGATCACGTGGGACGCGAAAGACGAGCCCGACAAGCCCTGACGACGCTCGCGCGTGCGCGCGGCCCGTGGAATACTGACGGTTCGAAAGCGCAATGAGCCTCGCGCCAAAACAGGCCACCAGCAAGCTCAAGCAAGGCGAGCGGCTCGGTGGGAAGTACCTGCTCGTTCGGCGGCTCGCCGTCGGGGGTATGGGTCAAATCTGGCTCGCGCGGAACGCGATGACGGACGCGGAGGTTGCGCTGAAGGTCCTACGACCCGACGCGGCACCCGACGCAGACGCCACCGGTGACGACGCCGATCTCCGCCGCGCGCACTCGGTCGACGTCGAGCCTCGCTTCCGGCACGAGGCCAAGCTCGGCGCGATGCTCTCGCACCGCAACATCGTCCGCATCTTCGACTTCATCGAAGAGCCCGACGGCTCCCTCGTCCTGGTGATGGAGCTGCTCCGCGGCGAGACGCTCGCCGATCGGATCGCGGAGCGCGGCACGCTCTCGCCGGTCGAGGCGGTCGCGATCCTCGTGCCGATCCTTTCGGCGCTCGAGCACGCGCACGAGGTCGGCGTCGTGCACCGTGACCTGAAGCCCGCGAACATCATGCTCGCCGTCGATCCCGATGGTCACGTCACGCCGAAGCTCCTCGACTTCGGTATCGCGAAAGTTCCCGTCGGCGGCGTCCACACGCTCGAAGGCGGCGTGCTGGGAACCCCGCGCTACATGTCGCCCGAGCAGATTCGAGCCGACGACAAGATCGACGGCCGCAGCGATCTCTTCACGATCGGCATCCTGCTCCACGAGATGCTCGCGGGCTCCTCGCCCTTCGCCGCAAGCTCGCCTTCCGCGTCGCTCGCGGCCGTGCTCGAGACGCAGCTCGATCCCGATCCGCGGATCGATCCGCGCCTGTGGCTCGTGCTCCAACGTGCGCTGGCCAAGCGCGCTTACGAGAGGTTCGCGACGGCAAGCGAGCTCGCGCAGAGCCTGCGTGCGGCGGTTCCCGAGACCGACAAAGAGCTCGCCGCGACGTTGCAACGCGCGAAGCCCGCACCTCGGTCGGTCACGTCCCCTGCCGAGGAAACGCCGGTCTCGCAGATCATCGACCCGCGTTCGGTCACCGACGACGGCGCCTCGCTCGAGATCGCTGGTCTCTCCTCGCCGAGCCCGTCCTTGCGCAAGCTCCTGGTCGTAGCGGCCGCGGTGCTGTCGCTCGTCGTGATCCTCGGGACGCTCTCGAGGATGGGTCGGTCGCCGTCGTCGCCGGTCGCAGCAGGCGCGAGGGCGATCGAGACGCCCCCAGCGGTGGTTCCGGTCACGGCGAGCGCTGGCGCAGACGTGGCCCCAACGCTCGCAGCCGTCGCCGCGGAGCCGAGCGCGCGGGTCGTACCGGTCGCGATCACAGCGGCGCCGCATGCCATCGGCAGCGCCGCCGGGAGCACCGCCGCGAGCGCCGCGCGGAAGCCATTGCCGGTGGTCACGGGCGCCCGCAGGAACCCTCGGGTCGCCACGACACCCGGCTTCTGACCGTACGGCGTAAGCGCGGCTTGCGTTTTCCCGCAGGGTTTGTCAGGTTCTCGGCCTCTCTCTCCGGCGTCGTTCAATGGCAGGACAGCGGATTTTGATTCCGCTTATCGTGGTTCGAATCCACGCGCTGGAACCAGTACTCACGAGGATCGCGTCGATCCTGCCGCCCATTCGCGGAGCGGCGCCGGGTCTCGTCGGCTACTTCGACGAGGTTGCCGCGAAGCAGTGCACGCGCGGTTACGACGTGCTCGACCGCGCCGCGCAAACGGGAGAGATCGCAACGAAGACGACGCGCGAGCGTGTCTTCACCGTGCGCGGTCGAGTAGGACGAGGTCGCTACCGCGTCCGCTTCGCTCGCTTCGGGATCGTCATCGGCTTGTCCTTGCAGTCGGCGCACCACCACCGCCCTTGCCCGTCGTCGATGTGGTGCTCGCGGGCGAGGTAGCGCCAGCCGCGCCCGAGGAGCTCCGCCACGGCGTCGTCGCGAAGTCCGGCAAGGATGCCGCTGTTCGCCATGCAGCGATCGCAGAGCGCCTCGTGGCGAGCGGCGTGGAGGGAGTGAAGCATTGCTCAGGTTCGCTGAGCACGGCGGTCTAAGCGGTCGTGCGCTTACCGGCGAGGCATCCGTGGCTGGCGGACCCTGGCGTCATCAGGTAGTCCCCCGTCATGATCGACATGCGCGATGGGCAGTGCGCTCTCTGCCGCCACAACGAGATCCTCGAAGTCGTTGCCAAGGCGCGGAGCGACGTCAACATTCTGCGGCGCTTGTCGGCGGCATATGGCGAGATTGGACTGATCTCGACAGAGGCCGATCAGGGCGAGCTCCTCGCGTATGTCTGCCGAAAGTGCGGGTACACGCAATGGTTCGCGGACGACCCCGAGTCCATCGCGCTCGATGCACCAGGCATCCGGCTGCTCGTCGGTGCGCCGACGCCCGAAGCCCCGTATCGCTAATCGATCGCGTTCACGCGGCCGCGCCGGCGCGGTGGCCGGGCATGCGGATTCGTTCGCGAGTGACACGGTCGCCTGCGCGAGGTAGCGCGGTGTGGCGCAAGGGCCGCGCGACGCCTTCCTCCTCATGTGCTCACCCGAGAGCCACCGCGACTCTCGCGTATCGGCTCGAGCCGGGATGGCACGGGTTGCGCAACGGGATCACCCATGGCCCGGAACGCGCAGCTGTCGCGACGACTGGCTGAAGCGAAGCGCGCCGTCCTCCAGCAATGGGAAGAGCGAGCGCGCCGCGAGCTTCTGGCAGCCGCAAAATACGATCGACTCGTGCTGCTCGATGGCATGCCGAAGATGGTCGACGAGCTCGTGATCGAGATCGCGGGTGAGGTGCCTGAGGGGGATGGCGAGGCCGCGTCGTCGCATGGCCGCCAGCGCGCCATGGCCACCGAGTTTTCGTTGGAACAGGTGTTCGGCGAGCACGCACTGATGCGCCAAGTGATGTTCGACGTCCTGGGTTCGCACGGCCCGGCGCTCACGTACGAGGACCGCGACGCGATTGACGAGCTTCTTCAGCGCCGCGTTCGCGAGGCAGCGGCCGAGTTCACGGCCGTTCGAAACCGGGAACGCGACAACGCGCACAGCGAGCTTCGACAAGCCAAGGACCTGCTCGAGGAGACCGTACAAAAGAGAACTGCGGCGCTGACCGCGTCGGAGGCTCTCTTCCGCGGCCTCATCGACGCCGTGACCGACTACGCGATCTTCACGCTCGACCCCACCGGCATCGTGACGAGCTGGAATCCCGGCGCCGAGCGGATGAAGGGCTACACGTCCCAAGAGATCATGGGAAGGCACTTCGACATTCTGTACACGGAGGAAGGGCGCAAGCGCGACGAGCCCATGCAGCACTTACGCGCCGCCGCCAAGGAGGGCCGCTTTCGCGGCGAAGGCATGCGCGTTCGCAAGAACGGCGAGCACTACCTCGCGGACGTCTCGATTTCGCCGATGCACGACGAGCGGGGCGCGCTGACGGGGTTCACGAAGGTCGTGCAGGACCTCACGGAGCGCAGCGTGCTCATGCAAGAGCGCGATCTGCTCAAGTCGGACGCCGACCGTCTGCGCGACGAGGCCGAATACCGAAAGCGCTTCGTGGCGACCCTGACGCACGACCTACGCTCTCCTCTCTCCGCGGCCTTGGTCGGCGCGCGCCTGATTGCAGAGAGCCCGGGCGAGGTCGACAAGGTCCGAAGGTGGGCGCAGCGCATCGCCAACGGCGTCGAGCGCGCCGACAAGCTCATCGTCGATCTCCTCGACGCGAGCCGCCTCGACGCCGGCGAACGCGTGATGCTCTCGTTCGACACCTGCGATCTCGCTCGGATCGCCCAGAACGCGATCGACGATCAGTCGACGCGGCACGGCGCCCGGTTCCGCCTGGAGGTCATCGGGGACACCGCGGGTTTCTGGAACGCCGACGCGCTCTGGCGTGTCCTCGACAACCTCCTGACCAACGCGGTCAAATACGGCGAGCACGGGACACCGATCACGACGAGGCTCGCACGCATCGACACCCGCGTCGTCCTCACCGTGCACAATTTCGGCACGATCATTCCGGTCGCGGAGCAGGAGAAGTTGTTTCGCCCGTTTCACCGCAGCCTGGACGCGGAGGCGCTCGGGCAAGTGGGCTGGGGGCTCGGGCTGACACTCGTCCGCGGCTTCGTCGACGCGCACAAGGGGCTCGTGAAGGTCGAGAGCTACCCCTCCGCGGGAACGACGTTTACCGTCGATCTACCATGCGACCCACGCTCATGAATTGCTGCGGCCGCGGTGGACCTCGCCCTGGCGCGTTCGCTTCGACCCGAGCGTTCCGCAGCTCGATCACGTCAGCCGTGGATCAGGCGCCAGAACATCGGTGATGAGAGAAACCATCCCGTGGCGCTGCCCAGGATGAGGACGACGACGATGATGAAGAACGATGTCTTCGCGGGGGGCGCCGCGCGCTGACGGAATGCGATGGGGTTCTTCCGGAGGAGACGGCGCGTGACGACGCGCACGATCTCGCTCTCCGCCTGCATGCCGAGGACCGCGGCCATCGACCGAATCCCGATGGCGCGCGCTTCGGCGTTGCCGTCCTTTGCCAGCTCGTTGTGCGCGAGCGCCGAGACGAGCCCGAGGTTCGGCGGAAGCTTCGACGCGTCCTCGATCGGGCCAAGCATGTCGGCGACCAGCTTCCAGTCGTTGCGCGCGACGAGCGGCTCTATCTTCGCGATGCGCGGATCAGGGCCGACGGCTATCGATGCGCGTGGCGCCAGCGGCGCGGGGGGCGGGACCGACGCGATCGGGAGGCTCGCCGGGGCGGGCGGAAGGGAGTCTGGGTCGACGCGAGGATCAGGGCGGGCCATGACGCGGAACGCAGCTTCTCACGTGGCGCGCTGCGAACGAAAGTTCCGCCCTGACCGCGTACCGGCGTGCACGAACGCGACCCCAAACCCACGATTTCGCGGGAAACACGCTGGCCCACATCCTGCTTTTGGCTGAGTCATTCACTGGTTCAACCACTTACTGGAGATGTACCCATGCGCGGATGGCCGGCAGTACTCGTGACGATCAGCAGCCTTCTCGTAGCGCACGGCGCCGGGGCCCAGGAAACCGGTCCGACGACGGCTGCACTTCCGCCGCTGCCGCCGGCGCCCGTGCTCACGCCCGTCGCTCCGGTGGCCGTTCCGCTCCGGCCGATGACGCCGACGCAGACCGTGACGATCGACGGACCGGCCACGGTCGACTGCGGCAACGTCCGCATCGAGATGCGATGCCCTCGTATGGAGCTCGCGCAGCCGACGCTCGCGCGCAAGCCGAGGTCGCGCTGGTACGGATGGCAGACGCTCATCACGGACGGCGCATCCCTCGCGATGCTGATGGGCGGAGCCAGCGCGAACGACAGCGCCGGCACGTGGGTCGCGCTTTCCGGGCTCACCTACGCTCTCGGCGGACCGATAGTGCACTGGGCACACGGCAACGGTGGCAAGGGGGCGGCGAGCCTTGGCCTGCGCCTCGGCCTTCCGGTCGGTCTCGGTCTCCTCGGGTACGCGTGTGGCTCGGCAATCAGCGGCGGTAAGGACTACGGTGCCGCGGTCTTCGGCGCGCTTGGCTTCGTGGTGGGGTTCCCCGCAGCGATGGCGATCGATTCGGCTGCGCTTGCGCGTGAGGATGTCGTCGACGAAGACGAGCCTGAGGCGCAGGGCAAGGTCAGGACCGTCCCTCCGCGCGCGGCGTTTCAGGTGCACCCTGACGTGCAGACGAGCCACACCGGAGCGCAAGTCGGCGTGCGCGGCACCTTCTGAAGAGCGCGATTGTTGTGACGCCCGAAGCGATCGCGTAACTTTTTGTCGGTAGCCCGTGACGAGCTCGTGGGGGGCTCCTTCAGCGCGACCGAAAACATGGACTCCAGCCCCCCGACGATGCGGCCTTCCCCGAGCGCGATGAGCGGCGCTCTCCTTGTCGGCCTCGATGCCGCAATGGCCAACGCATGCGAGCGTTTCGTCGACCCTTACCCGGTGCTTCGCGTGGCGCACGCGGCCGCGGCGGTCGCTCGCATCTGCGTCGTGCATCCGAAGGTGGTCGTCATCACGTCGGAGCTCCGCGAGGAAGAGGCGCGCGAAGTGCGCGAGGCCGCGGCCATCCTGGGTGCCGATGTCATCATCGCGTTTCCCGATCGCGCCGCAGACGTGCCGCCGCTCCTCTTGGCTGCACTTGAAAGGGCATAGATCGCGCGCGGACGTGCCGGCCGATCGCGTGCGCGTCGTACGCCGCGAGGCACGGGTGCATCCCGAGCGTGACTTCGTCCTCTACTGGATGATCGCGGCGCGCCGGTCGCGCTCCAACTTCGCGCTCGATCGTGCTGTCGGGTGGGCTAGCGAGCTCGGCAAGCCGCTCGTGATCTTCGAGGCGCTGCGCGTCGCCTACCCGTGGGCGTCGGATCGCCTTCATCGCTTCGTGCTCGACGGAATGCGCGACAACGCCGAAGCCTTCGAGGGCACGAGCGCCAGCTACTACCCATATGTCGAGCCTCGACGCGACGAGGACAAAGGTCTCCTTGCCGCGCTCGGAGCGCGAGCATGCGTCGTCGTCACCGACGAGTTCCCCTGCTTCTTCCTGCCGCATATGGTCGCATCAGCGGGCAAGCGCCTCGACGTCTGCCTCGAGGCGGTCGACAGCAACGGCATCCTGCCGCTCGAAGCGAGCGAGCACGCGTTCACCGCGGCCGTTCATTTCCGACGTCACGTGCAGAAGGAGCTACGTCATCAGCTGCTGGCGACGCCGAGGAAGGATGCGCTCGCGCGCACGGAGCTGCCTCGACTTCGTCGCGGAGCGCTGACGGAGATCCAGACCCGGTGGCCGGTTGCGGATCGTGCGCTGCTCGAAGGAGACGCGTCCGCGCTTGCTCGGCTTCCGATCGATCACGAGCCGTTCGCCGTTTCGATGAGGGGCGGAGCCAAAGCGGCACACCGCGCGCTCCGCCTATTTTCGAAGCGACTCTCGGACTACCCGACGCTGCGCAACGAGCCCAGCGCCGACGGCACGAGCCGCCTCTCGCCATACCTTCACTTCGGTCATGTGTCGGCGCACGAAGTGCTCGATGCCGTCTTCACCGCGGAAGATTGGACTCTCGACGATCTCGCGACGAAGGCAACCGCCAAACGCGAAGGATTTTGGCGCATGGGTCCCGGCGCCGAAGCGTTTCTCGAGCAGGTCGTCGTCTGGCGCGAGCTCTCGTACAACATGTGCGCGCGACGCCCGGAGGACTACGCCAAGCTCAGCTCGCTCCCCGAATGGGCGCAAGACACGATCCGCACGCACGCGAAGGACAAGCGACCGCACCTGTACACGCACGAGCAGCTCGAGCAGGCCACGACGCACGATCCCCTGTGGAACGCGGCGCAGCGCCAGCTGCTCTCCGAGGGCTGGTTTCACAACTACATGCGCATGCTCTGGGCGAAGAAGATCCTCGAGTGGTCACCCTCCGCGGAGGCGGCGCTCGAAGCGATGACGTCGATCATGAACCGCTGGTCTCTCGACGGACGCAACCCCAACTCGTACGCCGGTTACCTCTTCACGTTCGGTCGTTACGACCGCCCGTGGCCGGAGCGCCCGGTGTTCGGGAAGCTTCGATCGATGACGTCCGCGAGCACCGCCAAGAAGCACGACGTCACGGGTTACCTCGCGAAATACAGCGCGGTCGTGCGCCCGCATTGAGCGATCAGGGATCGCGCGAGCGCAGCGCGAGCCCGGTCGCGACGGAGATCATCTCGCCCCCGGCGCGGATGTTCGCAGCGCCGAAGCGGTCGTCGAAGATCTTCCGCACCGCGGGCACGAAGGAGGTTCCGCCCGTCATGAAGACCTGGTCGACGTCCTTGGCAGCGACGCCGGTGCTCGCGAGCAGGCGGTCGACGCACGCGGCCATGGTCGCGACCTCGTCGGCGATCCATGACTCGAAATCCACGCGCGTGACCTTGGCCTCGATGACGAGCGGCGCGTCGGAAAAGGAGAACGTGGTCTCGGCTTTGGTGGAGAGCTCGACCTTCGCGCGCTCGAGCGCACGGTAAAGGTGGTAGCCGAGGTCGTGCTCGAGCACGTGAATGAGCGCCTCGATCTTCTCGGGCTCGTCCGTCTGATCGAGGATCTCCTCGAGCATCTCCATGTTCTTTTTCGTCTTCAGGAACGAGAGGTGGTGCCAGCGCCGGAGCTTGCCGTAGATCCACACCGGCACTTCGAGCTCGCGGCCGAACATCGACTTGTACGTCGAGCCGAGACCGAGCTTCGGTGCGACGACGTGGTGAAGCACCTTCGCGTCGAGCGCGTCGCCGGCGATGCCGACGCCGTCGTTGCCTAGGATCTTGCGCGCCCCTTTGGCGCGGCGCGAAGGACCAACCTCGATCAACGAGAAATCGCTCGTACCGCCGCCGAAATCGGCGATGAGCACGAGCTCGTCGTGATCGAGCTGCGTCTCGTAATAATGCGCAGCCGCTACGGGCTCGTACTCGAAGATGACGTCGGTCCAGCCCACGGCGGCGAGCGAGGTGCGCAGTCGATCGATGGCGAGCTGCTCGTCGTCCGGATCGTCGGCGTTTGCAAAGTGCACGGGTCTTCCGACCACGATGCGCTCGCCGAGCGGGCCGAGATCTTCCTCGGCGCGCGCGCGCACCTCGCCGAGGAGGAGCGTCATGAGGTCGGTGAGCGAGTGCGTGCGCGCGAAGACACTGGTTGCCTGAAACGATCGATCCGCGAGGTACGACTTCAGCGATTGAATGAGCCGGCCGGTGCCCGCGCCTTCGAGGTAACGGTCAATCGCGCGCGGACCGCCGACCGCCTGAAGCTTGCCGTACGAGTCGCGTGCGTCGGGGTGGAAGTAGAGGATCGATCGGAACGTCTCCGACACGCCCGCTGCATGCTGGTAGCGCGCGAGTCGTACGTTGTTGCCGTCGGCGACGCCGATCGCGCTGTTCGTGGTTCCGAAATCGAGGCCGACGCTCTTCACCGCTACGTCTTAGACGCATCGCCTCTGGCGCGGCAACGGCGACCGGCCGGGAAATCACGTGGCTGCCGGCCGTCCGGCTGTGAGATTGTTCGCGGCGTGAGCGTCGTCGACAAAACGGCTTTGGTATCCGCGGTTCGCGAGGCCCTCGCGGCCGACCTCGCGAGCATGCGGAAGGCGGTTGGCGACACGCGGGCCGCCGCAACGCATCCCGAAGCCAAGCCGGAGAACGACAAGGACACGCGCGCACTCGAGCTCTCGTACCTCGCACGCGGTCAGGCAGCGCGCGTCGTCGAGCTTCAGCAAGCCGAAGAGAAGGTCGAGCGACTCGTCGTGCGGGCGTTCGACGGCGAGGGTGCTCGCATTGCGCTCACCGCGTTGGTCGCCGTCGAGATCGAGGGGACGAGGCAGCTCTACTTCGTGGCCCCCTACGGCGGCGGTCTGCGCATCCGCATCGCTATGTACGACGACGGAAGCCCCGAGGTTGAGGTGCTGGTCGTCACGCCAGAGTCACCTGTCGGGCGACACCTGCTCGGCAAGGTCGTCGGTGATGAGTTCGTGCTGACGACCGGGCCGAAGACGAAGGATTGTGCCATCGTCGCCGCATGGTGATTCTGGAGGACGCGTGCGTGTGGTCGCAGCAGACGACGTCGAGCGTCGGCTTGCTCGTCGACGCGCGCACCTACTACCGCGAGCTTTACAGCGCCGCTCAGAAGGCGCGCCGTTACATCTTGCTCTCGGGCTGGCAGTTCGACAGTCAAGTCGCGCTGCTTCGCGGTGACGACGCCGTACGCGCGCGGGCCGAGGGGCGACCGGTCGAGCTCCTCGAGGTGCTGAACGATCTGTGCGCGCAGAAGCCCGAGCTCGAGATCCTCATTTTGGCGTGGGACTTTCATGGCGTCTTCGCCATCGAGCGCGAGTGGCTGCAGAAGGTGATCTTTCACTGGCGAACCAACTCTCGGCTTCGTTTTCAGTTCGACAGCAACCACGTGCCGAAGGGCTGTCATCACCAGAAGTTCGTGGTGATCGACGGCGAGCTGTCGTTCCTCGGCGGCCTCGACGTGTGCGATCACCGCTGGGACGATCGCAATCACCTCGCCGAGAACCCGCTGCGTTTCAGTCGCGGCGCGCCGCACCAACCGTTCCACGACATTCAGGCTTACGTCGCCGGCCGCGAGCCCGCAGCGAAGCTCGCCGAGCTGTTCGCTTGCCGTTGGGGCAACGCGGGCGGCGACGCATTCGAAGTGCCGCCGCCTCCGGAGACCCTCGGGTTCGACGCCTACGTGCCGGACGGCGCTCTCCCGCTCGCCACGACACGCGTCGCGCTGAGCCGCACCGATCCCCACGGCGCGCCGACGAAGCAGGAAAATTGCTGCGAGATACACGCGGTCGTGTGCGGCGCGATCGCGGCGGCCGAAGAGCTCGTCTACATCGAGACGCAATACCTCAGCTCGCGTCACGTCTGCGCTGCGCTCATCGCGCGCATGCACGCGCCGGATCGCCCGAAGCTCGACATCGTGATCGTGCTCAACAAGCGCGGCGAGAATCTCAAGGAGCAGGTCGCGGTCGGTCTTGGTCAAGCCAAGGTGCTCGGCGAGCTGCGCGTTGCCGCCGCGGTGACCGGTCACGCGCTCGGGCTCTTCTTCACGGTGCCTGCGCACGCGCCCGAGCCGAAGGAGGGCGAAGAAGAGGTCGCGACCTACATCCACGCGAAGCTCCTCGTGGTCGACGATCGCCTGCTGTCCGTGGGCTCCGCGAACCTCACGAACCGTAGCTTCGGCGTCGATACCGAGCTGAATCTCTCGGTCGAGGATCCGGCGGCCGGGAGCGATCTCGGCGCGTCGATACGGCGGGCCCGACGAAGCCTGATCGCGGAGCACGTCGGCGACGACCGCGATCTGCCCGAAGCTGGTGCCGGCCTCGTCGCTTACCTCGACGCGCGTGCGAACCGGCGCGACGGCAGGCTTCGCCAGCATCCCTCGCCTACGGAAACGGAGCGCACGGCCTTCGCGGTCGTCGATCCCCAGACACTACCGTTCGATCCCGCCGAGCCCGAAACGCTCGAGCACGATCGCGGGCTCTTCACGAACGGGCTCGGTTTGTTCTGGCAAAAGCTCATCAGCGCGCGCGACGACTCGAAATAGCGCCGTATCAAGCTCCGCGGAGTCAGCGAAACGGGCCGGCGCTCACGATGCCGCGCGTGGCTCGTGCGAGCCGGGCCAGCGCGTCGATGGTGGTCTCGAGCGTTGCCGGGTCTTCGAGCACGCCGAGATCGGCGGCACGGTGCCACTCGAAGGCGTCGCGGTGTACGCGAAGCGCGGGCTCGTCGCGGGGCCGGGTGCCTTTCGCGCTGAGCTCCACGAGCAAGGCACGCGCTTCCGGTGACAGCGAGGGATCGGCGGCGACGAGATCGCGCTCGAGCGGAGGATCGACGGCGAGACGAAGGACCGTCCCCTCGTAGACACCGTTGGCGCGCCACAGCGTCTGCACTTCGAACCGATCGACGCCCACCATCGCGTCGTGGATCCACATGCGCCCGGGCTCGAGCCGTCCCTGGGTGCGCGCGGCAAACGATCCCCACGCGGCAAGGTGCGCAGCCATCACGCTCGGGGGCGCGACCCGCGCGGCGGCCGTGTGAAAAAGGCGAAGCAGGGTCGTCGCCTTCGTGACGAAGCCGAGCAGCTCGTCGAGTGAGTGCGCCGCGCCGCGCGAGCTGACGGTAGCTCCGTCGTCGTCGACGCGGACCTCTTCGAATTGGACGAGCGCCTCCTCGAGATCGGGTCCGAGCCACGACTTCACCTGTCCGTCCTCACGCCCGCGTGCGACGAGCCGCTCGCTCGCGACGGGGTTCGTGAGATCCACGGTGTGGCCGAGCACTCGCTCCACGAGCGCTCGCTCACGCGGAGATCGAGGCCGAGCGAGGGCCAGGAGAACCGCGCCACGGTCGAAGTCGCATCGCCGCTCTGAAGGAGGTTCACCACGAGCGACGCCGCGCCGAGGGCCGTGCGCATCGTCTCGTGCTCGGGATCGTTCTGGAGCCCGAGCCGCTCGGCGACGCCGGCCCATACGATCGCGCGGCGTTCGCGTCCGACCGGCGCCACGCGCGTTTTCGCGGGTACCTCGCCTACCGTCGCGGGAACGACGTCGATCGGAATCCGCAGCACGACGTCATCGCCGAAGAGAACGACCGCGCGAATCTCGAGGTGCCATGCGAGGCGGAAGAGTGCCGCTGCGAAGCCCGGCGGTACGTCGGGCGGCAGACGGATCTTGAAGGGGAGCGGCTGGCCTTCGGCGGGCGCGCCCTTCACGAGCGTGAGCGAGTACTTCTTCGCCGGCACCGCCGAAACCCAGGGCGCAAGCAGGTGCTCGGTGAGGACGAAGGCGATCTCGATCGAGCGGACGCGCGAGGTCGCGACGTTGGAGAAGCTCGCCGCGCCTTGCAGCACGCCACCGGGGGAGACCTCGATGCGATCGAGGGACGCCTCGATGTAGATGCCTTCGGCGGCGGCGCCCTTCGCCGAGCTTCCGAACGTGAGCACGGGCGGGAGCGGCCGCGACGGCGAGCTCGGAATCGCGACACGGATGTCGAAGCTCGAACGACGGTCGGGCCACCACGGAATCGACACGTGCACACCGAGCTCGTAGAGCACCGTTGCCGACAGGCCGCGGTAGGTGGGTGGCATGCGCTCCGGGATGTCGAACCGGACGCGGAAGGACTTTTCGCCGCGTGGAAGCACGCGGGGCGTCTCACGACGCGCGAGCGCGAGCACGATGAGCTCGCGCGTTTGCTGACCACGCCCCTCGCCGAGCACGACGCGCTGTGTGCCGCGCAGAGTGAAGTCGATGAAGTCCACCGGCGTCTCGTCGTCGCTGTCGAGCACGATCTCGACGCTGAGGGACGCGCCAGGGTCCACGGTCGCCCGCGACAGGAACACCTGAACCCGCGGACGCCCTCGCATCGCTCGAGAATACGCCTGCGACCGTTCGTTCGCTCGTTCCGACCGCTCGCTGGATGAGGCCGATTATCCGAGGGGTCTGCCCCGTTTCACGATCATGACAACGTGCTCGAGCCTCTCTTCCTCCCGGTCGCCGTTTGCCACCTGGCTCGAGACCTTCGAGGCGCAGGCGCTTCGCCCTCTACCGCTACTTTCGGCCGAGGAGGTCGTGGCTTCGACGGCGAACGTGCCGAAGGAGGTGCTCGCGCGCTCGCTGGCGCGGTTCCAGCTCGGCGAGACCGGTGAAGGCCGCATCGTGAACGAAGTGCGTCGCGTGCAATTTGCAGGCATCGACGAGGACT
>CAXSGV010000061.1:19139-19762 GCA_964236615.1 uncultured Polyangiaceae bacterium | reverse complement strand
TCGGTGTCGGCGTCGAGCGCGACCTCGGTGGCGCCCACCGTGATGCGCGCGCCGAGCGAGAGCACCATGCGCTCGAGGCGATGGCCGATGTAGTAGGTCCCGTTGTGGCTTCCGAGATCGACGACGCTCACGCCCTCGGGCACGAGCGTGAGCTCGACGTGCTGGCGCGACACGCCGGCCTCGCCGATGACGACGTCGCAGCTCGACGCCGATCCGAGCACGCACTTGTTGTCGCTCGTGAGCCGGAACGACGCTGGCGTCGCCTTGCCGGAGAGCACACGGACGACCGCGCCCAGTGGCCGGGGCGGGGTCGCGCGACCGCGCACGATCGTGGCGGTCGCGTCCATGGTCCGCTCTTTCTTCACGCGAGGAAATTGTAACCCCGTCGCGTCACTTCTCGCAGCACTCGTATTTGGCGCTCTGGAAGTCGTCCTTCGTGCTCGCGCCGGGACCGCCGCACGCGCCGACGCCCGTGAACGCGTTCACGACGGGGAGCCCGACGGCCGCGCAGAGCTTGGTGACGGTCGCCTCGAGCGACGCCGAGGGCTCGCACGTCTTGCTGTCGTACTGATCGGAGATGCACTTCTTGTTCGGCGCCGGCGTGGGTGGCGTGGGCGGCGTGG
>CAXSGV010000061.1:8594-19112 GCA_964236615.1 uncultured Polyangiaceae bacterium | reverse complement strand
AGCTCCAGTAGTCCTTCATCTTGCCGCCGCCGCAGTCGTCGGCCACGTCGAACTTCACGAGGTCGAGGTTCTTGGCCTTGCACGCGGCCTCGGCCGACGACTTGAGGTCGAACGCTTCGCGGCACACGTTCGGACCACCGAGGCTGTCGGCGAAGCACGGGTTGCCCGGGCCCGGCGGCGTGGTGGTCGGCGTCGGCGCCCCCTTGCAGCATAGCCAACTGGCGCTCTCGATCTCGGTGCCGGTGCCGCACGACTTGCCAGGTGACAGCTTCGCGACGTCGAGCCCCTTCGCCTTGCACGAGGCGTCGGCCGCGCTCGAGACCATGGCCTCGGGGAGGCACGCGGTGATCGATTCGCTGACGCACTCTCCGGCCTTGAGCCCCTGCTGCTGCTCGGCCGATGTCGAGCTGCCGATGTCTGCGCTCTCGCCGCTGCAACCGACGAGCGCACCGCTGATGACGAGACCAACCACCACACCGAAACGGATCGAGAGCGTCATGATGAACCTCCTCAGGTTGTGAGGAGCTCCATCGCAACGCGCGTGCCGTTCGGTGCGCGGCACGATCACCCGTCATTTGCCGGCTATTTCACGCGCCTGGATCGGACTCGATTCCGCGGGGTGCAGAGTCGAGTCCGCAGTCAGGCATCAAGGGCACGACACGGTCACGCCGCCGGCGGTGTCGTCCGAGCACTTGGCGCACTTGGTCGCCTGCTGCGCGCAGCCGCAGTCGGCCTTCGCGCACCCAGCCGTCGACTGGCACTTGTACGCATTGCCTGTCGCGACGCAGTACTCGCTGTCGCGCGCGCAGAAGACGTAACCGCAGGCGAAGAGCTTCCCCGTGTCGATCTTGCACGTCGCGCCGGGGCTCGCACCGAAGCTCGTGCTCAGGTCGACGCCGGCGGCGAAGGTCGCGCACTCGGAGTCGCGGAGCGTGCCATCGCACCCGCAGTAGCGCGCGGTGCTGTCCGGCTTCGGGCAGGGCGGCGGGGTCGTGCACTTTCCCGTCTTGGCGCCGGTGCCGCACGCATGATCGTCGTAGCTGCAGTAGCTCCCGCCCGGGCAGGGGGCCGCCTGGGTGCAATCGACGCGAACCGCTCCGTCTTTTTCGGCCGCCGCGTCGGACCCACTGTCGCTCTTCACGATCGCGGCGTCCTTGCCAGCGTCGACGTCGGCGTCACCGACGGCGATCGCGGGGCGGCCCCAGTCGTAGAAGCAACCGCCCGCGTTCGCAAAGACCGCAATCGCGCACGCGAGCCCCGCGACGCAGGCGCCCACGACCGAAGGACGAGAGCTCCTCATGGGTGGCAGCCTACGTTTCGGACCAGACGGCGAGCTCGTTGCCGCTGGGATCGACGAAGTGAAAGCGGCGACCACCGGGAAACGCGAACGGCTCTTTGGCGATGGCCCCGCCGGCGTCCCGAACTTGCGCGAGCGTCGCGTCGAGCGCGCGGGAGTAGAGAACGACGAGCGGCCCACCGGCTCGAACGTCGGCGGCCTTGGTCAAGCCACCCGCCTCGCGACCGCCGAGCTTGATTCCGGCATAGTCGGGTCCGTAATCGTTGAACTCCCAACCGAACGCGGCGCCGTAGAAGCGCTTCGAAGCAGCGACGTCTTTTACGGAGATCTCGATGTAGTCGATGGCGTGGTGCGTGTGCGTCGCTTCGCTGGACATGGGACCATCCTAGCGCCCCGTGACGCCCTGAGGCGCACCGGGGCGAGATCGCCTGTCGACGCGAACGTTGTGGCAGTCGGGAAAGCGGAGCCGTGAATCGTTACCGGCGGCGAAACGCTGCAAAGGCGCCGCCGACGAGCGCGAAGAGGAGCAGCGTGACGACGACGCCGACCCACGCACCGGCCTTGAAAACACCGCCAATTGCTGCGCAGCCCGAAGTGGATAATGCGATGGCAAATAGCGCGGAGGCGATTGCCAACGACTGAACCGGGAATCGCTTTGTTGCGTTCATGACCATGAGCCTTGCATCGACCGCACCAGCATGTGGTCGAGCGAGCGCGACCGCGGGGTGGTCGCTGAGCCGCAAAGAATGGGCATGAGCCGCTGCCGGTTTGGGGGCCGCGGCATCAGATTCGTTCTCGAAAGGAGCATGACCATGAGCGCAATTCCCAACGACGAGACGACCAAGAAGACCAAGGCGACCAACTCCCAAGACGAGGGCAAGTCTGCCAAGCCCGGCGAAGGTGAGGCGGCCGGTCGCGAGCGCGGCTTCGAAGAAGGCGGCGGCGAAGAAGGCAACGACCTCCTCGAGGACGGTCAGCTTCGCGGCGTCGACGCGGACGGCAACATCACGGGCGGCACGCACGGTGGTCCCGCGCGAGAGCGCCCCGCAAAGCCCTGATCCTGGCGCTTCACCTTCGGCGAATGTTCCTCGCGTCGACTCCGCCGTAGCGCGGGGGACATCCAAGCCGTGTGTCCAACCTCCTCCTGATTATTCTCGTCCTCGTCCTCCTCTTCGGCTGGGGAGGCGGGATGGCGCTGCACATCGGCGGCAACCTCATTCACATCTTGCTCGTCGTCTTGGTGATCGTGGTCATCATCCGACTGCTCCAAGGCCGCAGCGTCTAACCGCGACGCGAGCTTCGAGCGATCGCCGTCGCTTCAATTCAACGGGGCGAAGCTCACGGGGATCGTGACGGTGCTCGCCGCGTTCGGCGGCTCGAACTGCGCGTTGCGCACCATTCGGATCGCGCAGGCTACGACGCTCGGCGAGAGGCCGCTGTTGGCCGCGGCGTCGGCCGTCATCACTTCCCCGTTCGGCAAGACCTTGGCGACGATGCTGAGCTTGCCGGCCATGGTCGGGTCGGCGGCGAGCCCAGTCCGGTAGCACTGGCGAAACCGCGGACGGAGGCCAGCGATCGTGCGATCCATGTTCGGGATCGGCACCGTCGATACGCCCGCCCACAGCTGAACTTCGGGACGCGGGCCTTCGACTCCACCGTCGACGGTGACGGTGACGGTCGTCAGCCGCTGTCGCAGCTGGAGATCGAAGTCTTCGTTCGGGGGCGTGGCGACCTCCGGCAGCTCCGCGGTGCTCCACTCACCGGAGAGGAGTGAAGCCACGGCGCGCTGCCGTTCGGCCGGCGACGCGGAGCCTTTCGGCGCCGGCCCCGCGGCGGGCGAGCTCTGCGACGGCGGCGGGCTCGCGACCGTCGTCACCGGCGCCGTCGATGGCAATGCGGATGCGGCGGCGTCATCCGCCGACGCGCGCGAAAAGGGGCGACGGCAGGCAAGGGAGCCGGCGACGACGCACGCGAGCAGAGCCAGACGGCGGTTCATCGCGCACCCCCGAGCCCATCGTCGAGGACGGCCATCAGCTTCTCGAGACGCGGCATCTTCGCGTCATCGATTGCCTTCGGCGCTTCCGGAACGAGCACGACGTCGCCCCACCCGCGACGGGTGATCTTCTGATCCTCGAACGTCTGCACGACGAGCGGGGACTCCGATCCCGCGTCGGCATCCGCGCGCGGCAACAGACCGCCGAGTGACGTTCCGAGCGACGCGGTCAACGAGGTCGCGGTCGTCGCGCCGTGCCTGCGCGCCTCCTTCCATGGTCGCTTCCACGCGACGGCGTTGCCGTCTCTGACCATCGCGACGGGTACCGATCGTCCACGCGAGACGAGCCACACCGCGAGGACGCGCGAAGGCAGGCCGGCGTGCTTGGCGTTGGCGTTGGCGTGGTCGGGCTCGAGGTACGGGTAATAGGGGCGCGGCGTCGAGAACGAGATGCGGACAGTCTCGGACTTCGAGCTCGGCGCTCCGCTCTTCGCGTCCGGAACCTCGTAACGAAACGCCACGAAGTAGAAGCCGAGGTCGACGTAATGCCGCAGCCACGCCTCGCTCTCGGGCGTGCTCGCGAGCTGGTTGTCCGCGAGCCACTTCTTGAGCGCGCTCGCGTCGTTGGCGGCGAGCACGAAGGCCGTGAAGCTTCCGATGCGCTCCTGCGAGATCACGGTGACGGTCCTCGCGGCCGAGCCTCCCGGGCCACTGCCGGTCGAACCCATCCCTCCTCCCGCACCGAGCCGCAGAGGGGGGTCCGGCTCCGGCGGGAACCGCGCAGCGAGCGCGGCGAACGGCGACTTGTCGACCTTCGCGACCGTCGGCTGTGAAGGCGTGGGGACAACGAAACCGAACGGCTCCTTCGCGTCGCGGAACACGATCTCGCGGATGAAATGCTCTTGTTCCTTCTCGGCATCGTGAAGGATCAGCACCTGTTCGACCTGCAGCGAAGGCACGGTGACCGTCGACGTGGTCGAACGGCGCGCGAAGAAGCCACCGCACGCGCGCGTGTCGCGAACCGGCGTCAGCACACCGAGCGCGGCGATGGCGAACGAGCAGACAACCGCGGAGTGAGGACGCAAGCGATGGAGGTTCGGTGCAGGCACGTCCCCACGCTACACCGAGCCGGGGCTACTCGAACGTGGCGACGACCGGCGCGTGATCGCTCGTGCCGACGTCGGCGAGCACGACGCACGACGTCGCCCGCGCGGCCAGGTCTTGGCTCGCGAGCACGTAGTCGAGGCGCCATCCGACGTTCTTCTGCCGAAGGTTTCTCCAATAGGGCCACCAGGAGAAGAGCTGCGCGTTCTCTGGGTGCAGCGCGCGCTGAACATCGACGAGCCCAAGGCCGAGGATCTGCTCGAAGAGCTCGCGCTCCTCGTCGAGCTGCCCAATGCAATCGCGATCGCGTTGCGACGGGTGCACGTCCATCGGCGATCGCGCGACGTTGAGATCGCCACACACGACGACGTGCGCTCCCGACTTCACACGCGCGCGCAGGTGCTCGGTCATGGCCTCGAGGAACCGCACCTTGGCGCCGTAGTCCTTGCCGCCGTTCGGCACGTAGGTCGACGCGATGACGAGCTTCCGACCGAGCGTGGCATCCTCGACCTCCGCTTCGACCCATCGCGTCTCGTGGTCGAACGACGGATGCGAGAACACGGGAGGCGACGGGAAGCGCGCCTTCGCGAAGTGCAGGCTCACGCCCGAGTATCCACCCGCGCCGTGCCAAACGGAGTGGTACGCCCCGAGCGTGCCGAGCGCGAGCGACAGCTGCGACACGTTCGCCTTGATCTCCTGAAGGCAGACGACGTCAGGCGCATCTCGCTCCATCCACGCGAGAAACTGCGCCTCACGCGCGCGTATCCCGTTCACGTTCCACGTCGCGACACGCATCGGTGTGTTCAAGGAAGGCAATCGTCGCAGGCTGCGCCGGTGTTGTCCTGCTTGTTCATGACCGAGTGACCTGGGCATGGTGCGTGCAAATGTACGGAGGAGAAAAGGAGGTCACACCATGATGAAGCGACTCTTGATTGCACTCGGTCTCCGCTCTGCCCCCCCGCCGATTCGCTCCTACCTCACGGCGTCGAGCTTCGCCGGCGCGCTGCCCGCCCTCGCGTTCGTCGCTTGGAAGTACCGCGGCGAGATAGCACCCCTGTTGCATCGTGCCTCGCGCACGCGTACCCCGGCGATGTGAAGGGTTGACCGCGGCGCGACCGCGGCGAGGTGAGTGCTTCCGCGGCGCACTCTGGCACGCGTCGAGAGCGACAATCGCGAGGAATCGTCGTGTGGCCTGTTGGCACACCCAATGCTCCTCTTACCGGTCATGCGCACACTCCTCGCCTCGCTCGTCGTGCTCTTCGCTGCACCTTCGCTCGCCGCCTGCGGGGGAAGCGTCAGCAGCGACTCCCATGCTTCGGAGACGGACGCCGGTTCGCAGAAGGGGTTGGATTCTGGCCTCACTGACGGCGCCGTCCCGCCTGCGAGCAAGACATGCTCGCAGGGGCCATCGAGCTGCACGCTCGCGCGACCGGGCTGCTGCAACGACAGCTGCGGGCCCGCGTCCGAGCTCGTGGCCATCCGAGCCGGCGAGGAGCCGGCGTTGAAAGAGGCCACTTGCAAGCAGACCGAACCGCTCGCTTGCAAGGGATGCGACGCGCGTCCAGACCCCGCGGTATTTGCCTATTGCGCGGTCCCGTTCGGCGGCGCAGCGACTGGCGAGTGCGCTGTGATGAATGTCGCCGACGATAATGGGCTATCGGCGTGCAGCTCGGACGCGGATTGCGCGCTCCGGCACCCGGGTTGCTGCGAGTGCGACAACCCAGACGACGTGATCGCGCTGCGAAAGGACGCAACGTCGACATACACCGGCGCGGCGTGCGGCGGGGTCGGTGCCGCATGCCCCTCCTGCGCCCTCGTGTACCCGCAAGGCACCCGCGCGTCCTGCAACACGACGACGCACCGTTGCGCGGTCACGCGGTAACCAGCGCTCACGGCGGCGGCATTACCCGACGGAAGATGGTCCTCGATTGGGACGAAGCCGAGGCCCTACGCTGATCGCGAAGCAAGGGCCGCGTGAAGCATCCCCGTTCCGCGGCGTTTGAAATCGACTTTCGCCGCGGTCACGGGTCGCACCAGCTTGGCCGCGAGAGCCCCTGGGACGAGAGCGGAGCGCTCCGCAGGGAGCAGACGGACGGTCTGTACCGACCAGGCCCGCGCGCAAGCTCCTCGAACGCGACGAACGGCGCAAACGCGATCTCCCAATCGTCGCGTGGCCCAAGGTACCGGCGCAGCTCCGAGCAGCGGTAGGGCCAGTCCCAAAGATCGCGAGCCCGCCCGGCCAAGGACGCGCGCGCGACGCAGCCCGATTCGTACCGGACGAGGCGATGGCTCGCACGCGTGACGCCATAGCCCACGACGTAGCATGCAAGGAGCGCCATCGCGGCGGCCGCAATCGCGCCGAAACGGCTCGCGCCTTGTCTCGCAAAAGCAGCCTCTCGCGTACCCACGGCGCGATGAGGTTGCGCAATTCCGGACGCGTGCGCAACGTCGTTCGAACCCGTACGCGCAACGGGAGCTCAGCATCCATGACCCTCCGCGCTGGGCAACGACCTCAGCCGGTCTCGGCACCGGCGTCGCGAGCCAACATCAAATCCGCGACGAGCTCCTCGAACATCGCGCGGCCCGCGTCGGGCATCACCGCACGCAGGATGGCGGAGGGATGCCACGTGGCGATGAACGCATTCGCCCATGGTGACTTCTCCACGCGGCCGCGACGCTTCGTGACCTGGAAGCGCTTGCCGTAGAAGGAGGTGCCCGCCGTCGAGCCGAGCGCCACGATCACCATCAACTTCACCACCTCGATCTCAACATCGAGCCAGGCGCGGCAGGCTTGCACCTCGTCGTAGACGGGTCGCTGGTGAAGGCGTCGCTTTCCGCGCGGGGTGAACTTGAAGTGCTTCACCGCGTTCGTCAGGTAGAGCACCGAGCGGTCCATGCCGGCGCGCGCGATCGCGTCGTCGAGGACTTGTCCGGCGGGTCCTACAAAGGGACGGCCGGCGCTATCTTCGACGTCGCCTGGCTGCTCGCCCACGAGCATCACGCGCTGCGCCTTGGCGTTCGCGCCACGCGCTTCCCCCTCGCCGAACACGGCTTGCGTCGCGTGCTCGCACAAGCCACACGCGCGACAGCCGGCGATCGCTTCGCGGAGGGCCGGCAGCGAGCGGTCGCTCGGAAGGTAGAGCGACGACGCGCTCGGCGCAGGTCCCTTCATCTGGTCGACGCGAAGCGCCGCGTCGCGCACGAGCTCACGCAGGACGCGTGTCTCCGGCAAATCGCTCCACGCCTTCTTCGGCATCTCCGCGCGCATCGCGGTGAGGTTCACGCGCGCGGGGTTGAAGATCGCCCGGTAGTACGTGCGGAACAGATCTTCGTACGCGTCTTCCCGCGGAGCCTCGCTGCGCGGTACGCCGGGCCCGTACGCGAGAGCACCGCCATCCCAGTGCGCCGACTCGTCCGGCGTGAGGATCGACCAGCGCATGGACGCAAATCGCCGCTCGAAGAAGGGCGCAGCGAGCCGCACGATGAGGTGGTCCGGCGCGTACCACGCCACGTACCAGGGCGTGGAGTCGCCCGGAATGTCGACGCGCCGAAAGCGGACGAACGCGTGCATCTTGTGCTCGTCGCGGCGCACCGCTTGCACCATCGCGCGGAGGCGCATCATGTCCGGATCGCTCGCGAGCTCGAGGAGCTCGGGCTCGCCGTGCGTGAGCCGATGGAGCACGCGGTACAGCACCGCAAAGCGCTCCGGCGCGCGGTGAAACGACGTCACCCGCGCGAGCTCGATCGCGCGCGCCGAGATCCGCAACGTCGCTCCGCGCGGTGTCGATCGCCGCGGCGCCGCCTGGCCGCTCACCGGCGCGCCGAAGAGCACCGCTTGGCCGTTCGCCGTGTCCTCCCACAACACTTCTTCAGGCGGTGTTCCCGCGGCGAGCAACGGCCGCGCAGCATCGCGAAATGCATCGAACGTCGGCGCGATGGCGACGCGAATCAAAGCTCGCCCGAGACGGCGCTCACCGCGCTCTCGAAGAGCGCAAGCTGCGTCGGTGGCCGCACACGGCGCGCGAGATCGAGCGCGTCGAGCCTGCGTGCGGCCGAGGCCTCACTGCCGAGCCCGCCCGCAAAGGCGAGGAACGGCGACGCACGACGAACGGCGACACGCAGGCGCGCGAGATCGTCGAGCACGAGCGTCTTGTGACGCCGCATCGCGAGGATGCGATCGACGTTGCGAACGCCAAGCCCCGGGATGCGCAAGAGCTCCTCGCGATCGGCCACGTTCACGTCGATGGGAAACCGCTCGCGGTGCGCGAGTGCCCACGCGAGCTTCGGATCCATGTCGAGGTCGAGGTTCGGGTGACCCGCGTTCACGAGCTCGTCGTGCGTGAAGCCGTAGAAGCGAACGAGCCAGTCCGCCTCGTAGAGCCGATGCTCACGCGCGAGCGGCGGAGATTTCCCCGGCAGACGCACGTCGGCGTGAGGGATCGGGCTGAACGCAGAGTAATAGACGCGACGCAGGCCATGGCCCGTGTAGAGGCGCGACGCGGTGCCGAGAATGTCCGCGTCGGTGGCTGGCGTGGCGCCGATGATCATCTGCGTGCTCTGCCCCGCAGGGACGAACGCGGGCGCGCGCCGGCGCGAAGCCTTCGCCTCACCGCGGGCGTCGTCGATCTTCGTCTTCATCATCGCCATCGAGGCCTCGGTCACCGCGAGCGACTTCTCGGGCGCGAGCGCCTGGAGATCCGCGGCCGTGGGGAGCTCGATGTTCACGCTGAGGCGATCGACCAGCGGCCCGGCTAGGTCGATGAGCTCCGGTGAGACGCCGGGCGGAACCTTCAAATGGATGTAACCGCCGAAGAGGTGATCGCGGCGCAGCGACCGCGCCACCTCGACGAGCTCGGCCATCGTCGCGTCGGGACTCTTTACGATGCCCGAGCTCAAGAAGAGCCCTTCGATGTAGTTGCGTTTGTAGAACTCGATCGTGAGGTCGACCACCTCACGCGGTGTGAAGCGCGCTCGCTCCACGTCGCTCGATATCCGGTTCACGCAATAGTGGCAGTCGTAAATGCAGTAATTGGTAAATAGGATTTTGAGCAGCGACACGCACCGGCCGTCCGGCGTGTAGCTATGGCAAATACCCATGCCCTCGGTGTTGCCGAGGCCCCCCGGTTGCGCCGCGCGCTTCGACCCGCTGCTCGCGCACGACGCGTCGTACTTCGCCGCGTCGGCGAGGACATGGAGCTTGCGGCGCGTGTCCATGCTTCATGGTTTCTAGGGCCGAACCCCGCAACGGCAAGCCGGGGCAGGCGCGAGCGAACCCGGCTGAAGAGCGCCGAACCTCGAAGCGCGCGGTGTGAACGGTCGTCGTCGTTTCAGCCTGCAGACCCTCGATGGCCGCTGAATCGCGCCGGAATGCATCTTGCGTAGAAGCTCTCGTGGCTCGTCACTTCCCTGCGCTCCTCGCTTCCTCCGCCTTTGCGGGTCTCCTCTTTGCCAGCGTCGGGTGCCTCCCGCCGTCGAAGGCGGACACCACGCCGACCACGTGTGCGGAGGAGGCCAATGAGCCAAACGACAGCGAAGAGACGGCCGAGGATCTCGGCGAGCTGTCGGACGATCCCAACTCGCGCCGCGCGATCGCTTCGTCGGTGCACACCGCTTCCGACGCAGACTGGTACCGCGTTCACATCGTCGATCGTGGCGCGGGCGGCGATCCCAACATCGATGTCCTCGTCAGCTCGGGATTCACGGTCAGCACCTGGTTCGTCTGCGACGGCGGCAAGACCTCGAACCTCGACTGCACCTACGGCGACTCCGATTACGTCCGCGTGGGCAACGTCGAAGGATGCCGTGGCAAGGAGCTCGAGGACCAGAAGACGCCCGAGGGCTCGACGATCGTCAACGCCGACGTCGCTGCGTCGTCGACCACCGACTGCAGCGGCACGACGTCCGACGATGGAACGCTCTACATCCGCGTCGACCGCGCCGCCTCCGCCGGCAAGGCGTGCTCGTACGACCTGACCATCCACGTCGACTAGGAGGTCGGCTTGTCCGGGCGCCATCGCCGTGGCAGACCAAAGGCATGGCGGATGTTCACGCGTCGATGTTCGGGCCTGTCCTGCCGCAGGCCGAGGACGCCGCCGAGGCGTTCTCCGCGGACGACCTGCAGCGC
>CAXSGV010000061.1:0-8584 GCA_964236615.1 uncultured Polyangiaceae bacterium | reverse complement strand
CGGTCTCTCCAGAGCGCACCGCGCCGTCGTGCGAGCGCATTCGCGGCGAGCGCATTGCGGCCGATCTCTCCAAGCGCACGCCCTGCGCATGGCCCGGCAAGCATCGCTTCGTGACGATGTTCCCGCGGCTGCGTGGTCCCTATGCGGTCCCGGTCGATCGCGTCGTCGACGGCGTACGCGTCATCGTCGCGTAGAGGCGTGGATCTCGTCATCGATGCGGCGACCGAGGTGCTCTGCGTTCGCGCCCGTGACGATGCTGTCGTGATCGGCGTCGAGCTCGATCACTTCGAGCTCTGCACCCACCGCCGCCCAGGTCTCGCGCGGCGCCTCGAGGCCAGCCGAGCGAATGCTCGCTTCGGCGAGCAGCATGCGTCGCGTGCGCAGCGTCGGTAGGTGCGCACGCATACGCCGGACGTTGTCGCCGAGATCGCTGGCGAGCGTCGCGAGGTCGGTCACGGCGAGGCCATGCAGCTGCGCGGCGAGGGCTTCGAAAGAGCCTGAGAGGACGGCTTCTGCGACTGTCGCCTCGGGCAGGCGTAGCTCGTTGGCGAGCAGCTCGATGGTCTCGACCGTCGCGTCCCCCTCGGGGAGCCGCGCGAAGCTGTCGATGCCGATCACCGCGCCGACCGTCTTGCCTTTGGACTCGAGCCACTCGGCGAGCTCCCACGCCAGCACGCCGCCGAGCGACCACCCCACGAGATGAATGGGACCCTCCGCCACCGCGGTGATCGCGCGTCCGTAGATCTCCACGAGATCGAGGAGCGTGCGCGCCGCACGCGCCGATGCCGCGCGCGAAGTGATGCCGTAGTGGCTGAAGGTCCCCCCGGAGGCCTTCACGAGCTCGCGGTAGCCGAGGACGCCGCCGCCGACGGGATGAATCCAGAACACCGAGTCCGGCGAGGTGCCCTTCGCGAACGGGATCAGGACGTCGTCGCCGCGAAGGCTGGTGCTCCGGGCGGCCACGATGGCGTTGGCAAATCCGCGCACCGTGGGGTCGGCGAACAGCGCGTCGAGCTCGAGGCGGACGCCGTGTTCGCGCTCGGCCCGCGAGACGAGGCGGAGAGCCAGCATCGAGTGACCGCCGAGATCGAAGAAGCTCGCGCGCGGATCGACCGCACCGCGCACGCCGAGCACTTCGGCGAAGAGGGCCGCGACCTTGGTCTCGAGCGCCGAGAGCGCGGGCAGCGGGGGCAGCGCGGGCAGCGCGGAGAGGTCAGCGAGCGCCGAGAGGTCGGGGCTTCGCGCTTCGGTGCCGCCGATCGACGCCAGGTCCGGCAGGGGAAGCGCGCGCCGGTCGACCTTTCCACTCCGCCCCGTCGGCCAGGACGTCACCTCGACGAAATACTGCGGAATCATGTAGGCCGGAAGACGTTTGCGCAGCTCGTCACGGAGCGCGGCGACGTCGACCGGCGTGGCCGCGCGGACCCAGGCGACGAGAGCGGGCTCACCCAGCTCGCGCACGTCCACGATCGCGTCGACGACGCCCGCGAGGCCGCGAAGTGTCTCTTCGATCTCCCCGAGCTCGATGCGGAGGCCGCGAAGCTTCACCTGAAAGTCGGAGCGGCCGAGGAATTCGATCGCGCCATCGGAGAGCAGGCGCGCGCGATCGCCGGTGCGGTACATGCGCTCGCCGGCCGTCGCGGTGAACGGATCGGGGAGGAAACGGTCCGCCGTGAGCTCGGGCCTATGGAGGTAGCCGCGCGCGAGCTGAATGCCCGCGAGATAAAGATCGCCAGGTACGCCTGGCGGGACGAGCCGCAGATCGCGATCGGCGATGTACGTGCGCACGTTGTCGATCGGGCGGCCAATGGGGACGAGCGTGGGCGCCGGCGGACACGGCCACCACGTCACGTCGATCGACGCTTCGGTGGGGCCGTAGAGATTGTGGAGCGCCACCCACGGCAGCTTGTCGTGGACCGCGCGCGCAAGGCTGGGCGAAAGTGCCTCACCGCTCGCGAACAACAGGCGGAGCGACCGCACTTGCTGTGGGTCGACGACGTCGATGAACGCCTGGAGCATCGCGGGAACGAAGTGGGCGACGGTCACGCCTTCCTTCTCGATGGCCGCCGCGATGTTGCGCGGATCGTAGTGCGCGCCGGGGGCAGCGATCGCCATGCGCGCGCCGACGCGCAGCGGCCAGAAGAGCTCCCACATGGAGACGTCGAACGTGTACGGCGTCTTTTGCAAAACGACATCGCGCGCGTCGAGCGGGAACGCGCGCTGCATCCACGCGAGCCGGTTCGCGACGCCCGCGTGCTCGAGCATCGCGGCCTTCGGTTTGCCGGTGGAGCCGGAGGTGAAGAGCACGTAGGCCAGATCGTGGATCGCACGCGTCGACAACGCGCGCGCGCTCGTGACTCGTGCGTCGCGCGACGACGTGAAATCGGCCGCGCCGAGCACCGTCACCGGGCGATCGCCGGCAACGCGATGGGCGAGCTCGGCGTTCGCCGCGTCGCAGAGGATCGCGATCGGAGCGGCATCGTCGACGAGCTCGGTCAGCCTTTGCTGGGGCGCCGCGGTATCGAGAGGCAAAAACGCGTCGCCGGCCTCGAGCACGCCGTAGATCGCGAGCAGCATCTCGAAGGAGCGCTCGAAGAGCAGAGCGACGATGCGCGCGGTGCCGTCCCCTTTGCCGAGCGAACGAATGCGCGCGCCGACGTGGAGCGCGGCGGCCGCGAGCTCGCCGTACGTCACTGTCTCGCCGGCCATCGCAAGCGCGGTGCGCGTCGGGTGTGCATGCGCGTGATCCGCGAACGTCACTTCGAGCCGCTGCAGCTCGTGGGTATGAGCGGTCGCGTTGACCGTGCGCCAGACCTCTGCGACCGACGCCTCGTCGCTCACGGCGCTCGCGCGCCGCGTGGGATCAGCGACGAGCGCCGCGATGTACTCCATCGTCTGGTCGGCGATCGCGTCGACCTCGCTCTCGCCGAAGCGCGACGTGTCCGACGTCCACGTCACGACGAAGCCGCGCGGGCTGGGTTGAACGCCGACGTGCAGCGGGTAGCCAGTGCGCGGCAACGGATCGCGGAGGGGCTCGAGCACCCGGGTCGCGCGTGCGCGTGTGTCCGGGCGCGGCGCGTAGACGAGGATGCTCTCGAAGGGCAGCTCGCGCGTCGATCCGCCGAGCGAGCCGAAGGACGACTGGAGTGGCGTGTGCTCGACGAGAAAGAGCTCCGAGAGGCGCGCCTGCATCGCCGTCGCTCGTGCGCGGAGAGAGTCGTCGTGCGCGATGGCGACCGTGACGGGGAGCGTGTTCGCGAGCATGCCGACGCCGATGTCGACATCCGCAAGCGACGCGCTTCTTCCGGAGAACACGGTGCCGAAGCGCACGTGCCCGCGATCCTCGCCCGACAGCCGTGCGATCGTCGACGCGTGCGCTGCGGCAAAGAGCGCCATGGGCGAGACGCCGAGAGCTTCGGCCGCAGCAAATACGCGCTCGGATTGCGCCGCGTCGAGGGCGCGGTGCTTTTGGAGATACGTGACCGGCGCCGACGGCGGCGAACGTTCGCCCCCGCGACCGAACAGTCGAAGACTGTCATCGAGCGCGCCGCCGAACGTGGCGAGGAGCTGCGCTGCGCTCAGGGCCGGACGCGCCGTCACCCATGCTGCGTACGAGGCGCCGATGTCGACAATCTCCGGCGCGCGCCCTTCGTAGAGCTCGCACAAAGCTTCGACGACGAGATCCGCGCTCCACCCATCGAGGACGACATGGTGGAACGAGAGGACGAGCCAAGCCTCAGAATTGCCCTCGAGCACGACCGCGCGAAGCAGCGGCGGCTTCCGCGGATCCCACGAGGCGGAGAGCTCATCGCCGACGATGGCGTCGAGCGCGACGTCGGCCGGTGCGTCGAGCGCGGCGTGCGTCAACCAACGGAGCGGCGTCCGAATCGAGCCGCAAACGAGCTCGGGCTCACCCTCGGGTCCGTCGCCCACGAACGCGCGCGCGCTCGGCAGTCGTTCCATGAGCTGATGGAACGCGCGCTCGAAGTCGGCTTTGCGGAGCGCCGTCGGTGAATGGAAGACGCATTGCTCGACGTACGACGTGCGGTCGCCACCCAGCGCGAGGAAGAGAAAGCCTTTTTGGATGCCGGTGAGCGGCGAGCGCTCGTTCGTGGCCGAGGGCGTCGCTTCTGGAGCGGTGATGCTCCGTGCGGCCTGAGCGACGCTGCGCACCGTCCGCAGCTGCGCAACCTCCCCGATAGAGATCTCGAGGCCGTCGCGACGCAAGAGAGCGACAAGTCGCAGCACCGAGAGCGAGTCGCCGCCCGCGCGGAAAAAATCGAGATCGAGCGACGAGGTCAGCGCGATCTCCGCGCCGAGGATCTGCGCATACGCACGGCCGACGCGCGTCTCGACGTCGGTGGCGGTCGCGCCATCCTCGCCGCCTGAATCCAGTGTCGCTTCGGTGCCAGCCGATGTGGTCGCCGTGGCCCATGTCGGGTCGCCCTTCGTGGGCCATGGCAAACGCTTGCGATCGCACTTGCCATTCAACGTGCGCGGAAAGCTCTCGAGGCGCACGAGCGCGTCGGGCACCATGTACGGCGGCAACGTCGCCTCCACCGCACGACGCAGCACCGCCGCCTCGGGATCGGCGCCGAGGACGTAGCCGACGAGGCGCGTGCGGCCGTCTGCCTCCACGTGGAGCGCGGTCGCGGACTCGGCAACACCCGGCACGCGCGAGAACGCGGCGTCGTTCTCACCGAGCTCGATGCGGTAACCGCGGTGCTTGATCTGCGCGTCGACGCGTCCGAGCCACTCGACCTCGCCGCTCGCGAGCGACCGCGCACGATCGCCCGTGAGGTAAAGGCGGGCCCCGGAGCCTGCGACGAAGGGATCGGGCATGAAGCGCGTGGCCGTTTGTGCGGGGTCGCCGACGTAACCGAGCGCGACTTGCAAGCCGCCGATCGCAAGCTCGCCCGGTACTCCGGTGGGCACAGGCCGCAGCTCGGAGTCGACCACGTAGAGGAGGTTGCCCGGCAGCGCGCGGCCGATCGTGATTCGCTCCACGTCTGCCTTGATACGGGCGATGCTCGACCACACCGTCGTCTCGGTCGGACCGTAGACGTTCCACAGCACGGGCACCCGCGCGGCGAGCTGCGCTGCGACGCCCGGTGCAATCGCTTCGCCACCGGTGAGCGCGTGCTTCAGCGATTTGCTCCCGGCAAAGCCCGCCGCGAGCAGTAGCCGCCAGGCCGACGGTGTGAGCTGCAGGACGGTGGCGCTGGTTCTATCGATGGCCTCGAGAAGCGCCATGGGATCAAGCACCGCATCACGCGGAAAGATCGCGACCGAGCCGCCGGTCTGCAGCGGAAGAAACAGCTCGAGCATCGAGATGTCGAACGAGAGCGTGGTCGTCGCGAGCCAGACGTCGGAGCGCGAGAGATGCAGGTGCGACTGGATCCCCGCAAGCACCTGGAGCGCGGCGAGGACAGGCACCTCGACCCCTTTGGGGCGCCCCGTCGAACCCGACGTGAACAGCACATACGCGGGCGTCGTTGCATGAAGTGGCGCGCGGGTGCGCGCATTCCCCTTCGTCTCCCGGGGAATCTGCTCGAGCACGAGAACGCGCGCGATGCCGCGTGGCAGCACGCTCTCTAGCCCCAAGGTCGTCACCGCGGCGCGCGGTCGCGCGTCGGCGACCATTTGCTCGAGTCGCTCTGCCGGAAACGCCGGATCGAGCGGTACGTACGCCGCCCCCAACGAGAGGATGGCTCGGAGCGCCGGCAAAAGATTCTCATCGCGCGCGAGGCACACCGCAACGCGGTCGCCTGCGGTCACGCCTTCGGCCGCGAGCGCGGATGCGAGACGAGCCGTCCGCTGGTCGAGATCGCGGTAGGTGAGCACCGCGGATCCCGCGCGCACCGCGACGTCATCGGGTGCGCCGAGGGCCTCGCCGAACACACCGCGAGGGGCATCGGGGAGCTCGACGCGCGCGCTTTCGTGGACGAGCGGAAGCGATGCGAGACGCGTGTCAGGTCGTGCCAGCGCGGCCGACGTGAGGGTGCCGACCGCGTCGGCCCAGGCGGCGATGGTCGCCTCTTCGAAGAGATCCGTGTCGTATTCGATCGCCAGGCTGAGGCCGTCCTCCCCTTCGTCGAAGGTGAAGGTGAGATCGAACGTCGACGTTCCCGCCTCGAGATCGATGAACCGCGCGGGCAGCGTGCCGAACGCCATCGGCTCGCGCGCGTTGTAGACGATCATCACTTGAAAAATCGGCGTGTGCGCCTGCGACCGCTCCGGCGCGAGCGCATCGACCATCTTCTCGAAGGCGACGTCCTGATGCGCGTAGGCGTCCTCGCTGGTCGCCGCAACCGACGCGAGCAGCTCCGCGAACGACTGCGATGGCGTCGGGCGCGTCCGCAGCACGATCGTGTTCACGAAGCAGCCGACGACGTCTTCGAGCTCGACCCGAACGCGGCGGGACGCAGGAGTGCCCACGACGACGTCGCTGTCGCCCGTCAGGCGGTGCAAGAACGCAGACAGCGCGGTGAGCGCCACCAAGAACGGCGTTCGCTCGTGATCCTGTGCGAAGCGCCGCATCGACGCGCCGAGCTCATGCCCGAAATCGCGCACGAGGGATTTCCCCAAGTACCGTTTGCGGAGGGGTCGCGGCTTGTCCGTCGGCAGCGCGAGGCGATGCGGAATGCCCTGCAAAGTCTGGCGCCAATAGTCGATTTCGCGTTGTTCGGCGTCCGCGTCGCTCGTGCGCGATTGCCACTCTGCGTAATCGATATATTGAAAAGGGAGCTCGGGCAGCGCCGTATCGGGCGCCTCGTAGAGCGCGACGAGATCGCGGAGCGCGATCCTTAGCGACCACCCGTCGGAGATGACGTGATGGAAGACGAGCGTGAGCAAGAAATCGCGTTCGCTTGCTTCCCACAACGCCGCGCGAAAGCTCACGCCGCCGCGAAGATCGAAACCACGCGACGCCTCGTCTTGCGCGAGCGACTCGGCTTGCGCGCGCCTCGCATCGAGCGTGGGTGCATGGCAGCGTGCGTGTCGCCAGACCGTGCGGGGGGCGTCATGAACCTGCTGCCATGGCTCGCCATCGAGGACGACGAACTGCGTACGCAGCCCTTCGTGCCGCTCGACGAGAAGGTGGAGCGCGCGCTCGAGGCGGGGCACGTCGAGCGCGCCCTCGATCCAGACGCCGACCGCGATGTTGTAGAAAGCGCTGCCGGACTCGAGCTGATCGAGAAAGAAGAGGCGACGCTGCACCGTCGAGACGTGTGCAAGCTCGGCGCGCGAGACCCGCACGAGTGGCGCGCCGGCTTCGCTGCCCGTCCTTGCTTCGAGCGCCGCGGCGATCCCGGCGACCGTGGGCGTCTCGAACACTTGACGGAGAGGGAGCGTGATTCCGTGCGTGCGCTCGAGACGAGCGACGAGCCGCGCGGCGAGCAGCGAGTGACCACCGAGCCGGAAGAAGCTCTTCTGACGCGGTACACGCGGGAGCGCGAGGAGCTCCTGGAAAAGCAGCGCCACCTTGGCTTCGCCCGGTGACCGCGGTGCGTCGTCGGCCGCGACCTCCTCGATGATCTCGATCGCGGCGAGCTTCTGCCGGTCGACCTTGCCGGCCGTGCTCAGAGGCAGCGTGTCGAGTGGTACGTACGTGGTCGGCACCATGTACTCGGGCAACGTGAGCAACAGCTTCTTGCGTGCGCTCTCGACGTCGAGACCCGGCGGCGCGACGAACGCGCGAAGCTCGTTGTCACCATTGCGCGCCGTGACGAGGAGCACCGACGCCTCGCGCACACCCGGAATCGCGCGGAGAGCCACTTCGATCTCGCCGAGCTCGATACGAAAGCCACGCAGCTTGATCTGGCGATCGCGGCGGCGGAGAAATTCGATGCTGCCGTCCTCGCGGCGACGCACGAGGTCGCCGGTTCGGTAGAGACGCTGACCAGCGTCCGTCGGGTGCGGGACGAAGCGACCGGCGGTGAGATCCGCGCGACCGAGGTACCCGCGCGCAACGCGGGCGCCGCCGATGAAGAGCTCGCCGGCCATGCCGAAGTGAACGAGCTCGAGGTCGTCGTCGAGGATCAGAGTCTGGGAGCCCGCCAGCGGGCTGCCGATCGGGACGTTCACGCTGACGAGCGGACCGTCCTCGGCGGGGCACCACTCGGTGACGACGATCGTCGTCTCGGTCGGACCGTACCCGTTGACGAAGCGAGCGCGGCCGGCGGCGAGCCATCGCACGACGGCGTCACGCGGTGCGGCCTCGCCGCCGATGCGAACCATGCGCACCGCCGCGGGGAGCCCGATATTTTCCTCCACCAGACCGCGCTCGAGCTCACCGAAATAGGGTGTCGCGAGCGTGAAGGCGGTCACGCCGTACGCGTCGAGAGCGCTGCAAAATGCCGGCGCACTCGCGGTCATCTCGGGGGTTCGGAGAGCTAGCTTCGCGCCGGTGGTGAGGGTGAGGAACAGGTCCTCGACGCTGACGTCGAACGCGAGCGAGCAGAACTGAAGGCAAACCTCGCCGGGGCCGAGCTCGAACGTGCCGGCAATGGAGTCGAGGTGACCGACGAGGGAGTGATGCTCGATGGCAACTCCCTTCGGCATCCCGGTGGAGCCCGACGTGTAG
>CAXSGV010000060.1:12350-19875 GCA_964236615.1 uncultured Polyangiaceae bacterium | reverse complement strand
TATTGAGAGTTTGAGTGGTTTGTTTTTTGATGCGTTTATGAACGTATTCGCGTCCGCGATCGCACCGCGCGGATCGGGGCGGTAGCCGAGAAAGCGAACGCGTGGCGCGAGGCCGCGCGCCGTCACCAGCGATTGCAGTCGCGCACGCTCGCTGCCTTCGCCCACGATCTCGAGGTCGAAGCCTTTGTGGAGCGCTGTCGCTTCGATGACGAGGTCGATCCCCTTCCAGGCCTCGAGCCGGCACACGACCACGAACGTGAACGGCCTTCCCGCCGCGGCGGTCGTGCGCTCCTTCGGCTCGAAGTAGGTCGCGTCGACGCCGTTGCGAACGACGTGCATCTTCGGCGCGATCTCCGGCGCGATGGCGATGACCGCGTCGGCCACGTACTGGCTGACGGCGACCGATGCGTCGATCCGCGCGAGCGACCAGCGCGTAAAGGGCGCCGTGTCGCGGTCGATGAAATATTGAACGTGATGCTCGGTGCGCAAGATGGGCAGGTTGGCCCGGCGCGCCGCGCGTGTCCCGAGCACATGCGACGCGAACGTGTGGAGATGCGCGATCGTGGCGCGCTCGCGGCGAAAGACCTCCTCGAGCCATTGCACATCGCTTGGGCCCAGCGATCGCCACAGATACGCGAGCGCGTTCTCACGCACGGGGCCGCGGTCGATGACCTGAAGACCCGCTTTGTCGAACATTGCGGCGAGCTTACGGTTCGGCGTCATCAGCGCCACGGCGTGGCTGGCGCGGCTCGCCTGAGGGCGCGACGCGAGATCGACGAGCAAGCGCTCCGCGCCGCCGATGTCGCCCGCGACGACCACGTGAACGACGCGGATCTCGGGGCCGCTCACGCTGTTTCCGACAGTCACCTCGCGGAGTTGTCTACCGAGGTGGGTGGGGCGCTGTCAATTGACCCGCCCGAGGCGGCGGGTGCGTACGGGCGTGCCTGGCCAATCGATGGAAGAATCCCTAGCGTCCCGGCGGGGCCGAAGTACTCTTCCCGCGCTCGCACGAGGCTGCGCCCGTTCGAGGTTTTACGATGACCGCGAACACCTCCTCCACGACCGATCTCGCGTACGCCGAACCCGCGGCGTCCGGCGCGGGCGACAACGCGCGCGAGCGTTGGATCACGCGGTCGTCGATTGGGCTCGTCGCTGTCGTCGCGGCTGGCGTGCTCGTGTTCTTTGCGTTCGACGCCCTTCCCTTCATGGATCTGCCGGCGCACGCAGGCTTGATGGCGCTGCGGCACCGCATCGCCGACTCGCCATTCGAGCAAAGCCTCTATGTCGTCGCGCCGCACGTCGGCCCGTACTCGCTCTTCCGCGGCATCGGCGAGCTACTTCTCCACGTCACGACCCCGCTAGGCGCAGTGCGCGTGCTCGGCACGTTGCCCATCGTAGCGACGCCCGCCGCGATGCTCTTTGCGCGCCTGCGGCTCCACGGTGATCGTTCGTCGACCTACGGGCATTTCGCGGTCGTCCTCTCGTTCGGGTTGATGACGGTGTTCGGCTTCGCGAGCTACTTGCTCGGCGCCGCCGTCGCGCTCGTTGCGCTGACGCTCTGGCTCGAGCTCCTCGTCGGCGTCGATCGCGGGGCGCCGTTCCTCCGCAAGGAGACGCTCGTCGTCGCAGCGATCGCTCCGGTCGTGTTCCTCGCACACGGCCACGCGTTCTTGATCTTCTGCTTCTGCGCGTTCGTCGCTTCGATCGCCACGGGCAAGCGCGTGCGCCGCGTCCTGCACCTCGTCGCCATGGCGCCTGCGGTCATGCTCGCCGGCTACAGCGTTCTTCTCGATCGCGTCACCGCCGCGGGCGCCGTTGCGCAGCATCCCGACATGGCGCCGCTCTTCCAGGGTCCGGCCGACAAGCTCAGTCTCCTCTTCACGCCGACCCTCACCACGCGCCTCGGCGTCGATCTCGGTGTCGGCATCGCGCTGTGGGGCCTCGCGATCGCCGGCACGATCGCGACGCTGCGCCATCTCAGCGCCACACGCGGAGTCCGGGGAGGAGCGACCGCCGCGAGCAGTGCAAACGCTGCCACCGCTGCAAACAGCCACGTCACCGCGCTCTTCGCGTGCGCCGCCGGCCTGCTCGTGGTGTTTCTCGTCATGCCGCACGAGGTCGGTTGGTTCGGCTTCGTCGACGGCCGCTTCATTCCGATGGCGATGCTGCTGGCGTTCGTCGCGATTCGCCGTGACGCTCTGAGCCCGCGCCTTGCGTTCACGTTCGACGTCGGCGCGCCCATGCTTTCGTGCGTCGCCGTGGCGTGGATGTGGTTCGCATCCGTCGGGTTCCAGCGCGAGGCCCAGGGGTACCGCGAGGTCTTCGCTGCCGTCCCCGCGCAGGCGCGCTTGCTCAACCTGCCGATCGATCCCGACAGCGACATCTTCGCCGGGCACCCGTTCGTCCATTACGACAAGCTCATCATGATCTCGCGGCCGATCGTGCCGAGCGACGTCTGGTTTCACCAGGGCACCGGCATTTACCCCCGCCCTGGCAACCCGGTGCTCGCTCTGCCGGCCGAGTACAAGTCGAGCACCATCCGCCACGTCACGTGGGAGCACTTCCGCCTGACCGATTGGGACTACGCGCTCGTGCGCACGCGGCCCAACGCGTCGGCGCCCGAAACGCCGAAGGAGCTCGGCCTGGTCATGCACCAGGGCGGCTGGTGGCTTTACCGAAGCAACGTCGCCGTGCCGCAGCTTCCGCTCGCCCAGCCTGCCGAGTGAAACGCGTTCTCGTGACTGGTGGCGCCGGGTACATCGGCAGCCACACCGTTCGCCACCTCGAAGAGCACGGGTTCGAGCCGATCGTGATCGACGATCTCTCGACGGGTCACCGCAGCAACGTCACCGTCCCCTTCGTCGAAGCCAAGCTGTCCGATCGTGCGCGCGTCGACGCCGCGCTGAAGGAGCACCGCATCGAAGCCGTCGTGCACTTCGCGGCGAGCGCGTACGTCGGCGAGTCGGTCAGCAATCCGAGCAAGTACTTCCAGAACAACGTCGTCTCGACGCTCGTGTTGCTCGACGCGATGCACGCGGCAGGCGTGAAGAAGATCGTCTTCTCGTCGACCTGCGCGACCTACGGCATCCCCGCCGAGGTCCCCATCACCGAGCGCACGCCGCAGCTCCCCGTCAACCCGTACGGCGAGTCCAAGCTCTTCGTCGAGCGCGCGCTCCACTGGTACGGCGCGGCCTACGGCTTGCGATCGGTCGCCCTCCGCTACTTCAACGCGGCCGGCGCACACGAGGACGGGACGCTCGGTGAAGAGCACGAGCCCGAGGTGCACTTGATTCCGCTCGTCGTGGCCGCCGCGCTGGGTCGGCGCGAGTCCATCGACGTCTACGGCACCGACTACCCCACGCCCGATGGCACCGCGGTTCGTGACTACGTGCACGTGTCCGATCTCGCGCAGGCTCACGTCGACGCGCTCGCGTACCTCGAAAAGGGCGGCGCGCCCGTCGCGTTGAACATCGGCACCGGCACGGGCCACTCGGTGCGCGAGGTCATCGCTTCCGTCGAGCGCGTCTCGGGTCGCAAGGTCCCCACGCGCGATCGCGATCGACGCGCCGGCGATCCTCCGGTGCTCGTCGCCGACGGCTCGCTCGCGCGATCGACCCTCGGCTGGCAGCCGCGCTACACCGAGCTCGACGCGATCGTGAAGACCGCGTGGCGCTGGCACCAGACACGCTGAAGGTGCGCGCGGCTCACTCGCGCATTATCGGGCGCTCAGAGATCGATCTGCGTACCGAGCTCGACGACCTTGTCCGGCGGGATGCCGAAATACATCGTGGCGGGCTGCGCGTTGCGTGAGAGGAACGCGAACAGCGTCTCGCTCCATCGCCCCATCTTGCCGTTGCCCGTGGCGAGGAAGGTCTCACGGCCCACGTAATAGGTGACGTGATCGGTGGTTTCTTTTCCGATGTCGAGGCGCTCGATCGCCTCTTCGAGCAGCGCCGGAACGTTCGGGCTCTCCATGAATCCGCAGCGGGCAAGCACGCGGTAGAAGCCGCACCCGAGGCTGAGCAGCTCGAGCCGCTTACCCTGCTCGAGCGCGGGCACGTGCTCGGTGATCACGGTGAAGAGAATGACCGTCTTGTGGAGCACCTTGATGCGCTGCGCCTGGTGGAAGAGGATCGGCGGCACGCGGCCGGAGTTCGACGCCATGAACACGCCAGTGCCGGCGCAGCGCACGATCTCGCTGTCGATGTTCTGAAGGAATTTGTCCATGTCGGGCGAGCGCTGAACGATGTACTCGCCCAGCAACGTGCGTCCGCGCTTCCACGTGATCATGACCAGGAAGAACGCTGCTCCGACGAGGATCGGCACGTAACCGCCTTCGAAAAACTTGAGCAGGTTCGCCGCAAAGAACGGGATGTCGAACGAGAGAAACAAGACGAGCAGCGCGGCCGAGCGCCACCAAGGCCAGCCCCAGGTGCGCCGCGTGACGACGTAATAGATGACCGACGTGATGCCCATCGTGCCGGTGACCGCGATGCCGTAGGCGGCCGCGAGCTTCGTCGACTCCTTGAACGTGAGCACGAGCACGACGCACGCGATCATCAAGAGCCAGTTGATCTGCGGGATGTAGATCTGGCCCTCGGCCGAGCTCGACGTGTGGCGCACCGTCACGCGCGGGAAGTAGCCGAGCTGCACGGCCTGGTGCGTGAGCGAAAAGGCGCCCGAGATGAGCGCTTGCGACGCGATGATCGTCGCGAACGTCGCGAGGATGACGAGCGCGTAGGTCCAGCCCCCCTGCGGCACGAGCGAATAGAAGGGGCTCTCGATGGCGGACGCGTCACGCAGCATGAGCGCGCCCTGGCCGAAGTAGTTGAGGACGAGCCCCGGCATCGCGAGGCCCCACCACGCGAAGCGAATGGGGCGCGGACCGAAGTGACCCATGTCGGCGTAGAGAGCCTCGCCGCCGGTCACCGCGAGCACGACGCCGCCGAGAACCGCGAAACCCCTGAAGCCGTTCTGGCCGAAGAACCCGAGCGCGTGCCCCGGCCAGAGGGCGGCGAGCACCGCGGGGTTCTGCACGATCTGCCAGAAGCCGAGCCCGCCGATGACGACGAACCAGACGAGCATGACCGGGCCGAACAGGCGACCGACCTTGCCTGTGCCGCCGGCTTGTATGGCGAAGAGACCCACCAGGATGACGCACGTGATCGGGAGAATGGCGGGCTTGAGCGAGTGCGCCGCGACGCCGAGGCCTTCGACCGCGCTCAGCACCGAGATCGCCGGCGTGATGATTCCATCGCCGTAGAGCAGCGCCGCGCCGATGAGCACGAGGATGGGCACGAACCCAATGCCCGTGCCGCGTGCGCCGCGGAGCTTCTCCGGCACGAGCGCGAGGAGAGCGAGGATGCCGCCTTCGCCGCGGTTGTCGGCCTTCATGATGAAGCTCAGGTACTTCACGCCGACGACGATCATGAGCGACCACACGATGAGCGACAGCACCCCGAGGATGTTGTCGTGTGTGGCCTTCACCCCGTGCTCGCCGGTGGTGCACTCGTGGAGCGTGTAGAGCGGGCTCGTGCCGATGTCGCCGTACACGATGCCGAGCGCGGCCAGAGTGAGGGAGGCGATGCGGCCGTGCCCGTGCCCGTGGGCTCCGGACTCCTCGTGACCCACGTCTGGGAGGGAGCGCGTGCTTCGCACTGCGGTCGGACGGACAGATGGCAAATTGCTGGACCGATCGACCACGAGCGCCACTGAGCTACCAAGGATGTGGCTGCGAAGCGACGTACGCGGGCCCGGAGGCGCGTTCTTTATGGTTTCCTTATACTCGCACGGTAGGGATGCGACGCGTCCGGAAAGTCGGCAATCACGGGGCGTTCGGCGCGCAACAGGCGCCAAGCGCCCCGCGCAAAGAGCCAGGTCGATCCGATGGCGAGAGCAAACGCGACGTTCACTTCGAAGCTGCTCGGCTCGGCGCGAGCCAGCGCGAAGGCGACGCGAACGGCGCTGATGAACCACACGAACAGCCCGAAGGCTGTGTCGTGGGTCCACCCTCGGCGCTGCTCGTAGGGGCTCGTCATGACCGCGCGAACCTAGCGCCCGCGGGATCAAGGAGGCGTAAAGACTCGGGCGCGCTTGACCGCCATGCCAATGTCGGTGCTCTCTGACGGTCGTGCAACTTCGTCTCTCGGGCTGGGTAGCGAGCATCGGCGCCGTCGCGCTGGCGTCGCTCGGCGCCGGCGCCGCTTTCGGTCGCTCGGAGCGCGCCGACGTCGTGATGGTCTACCTGCTCGGCATCGTCCTCGTGTCGCTTCGCTTCGGTTACGGACCGAGCCTCCTCGCGACGGTGCTCAGCGTCCTCGCGTTCAACTTCCTGTTCGTGCCGCCGTACTACACGCTGCTCGTCGCCGACCTCCACCACATCACCACCTTCGCCGTGATGTTCCTCGTGGCGGTCGTGATCAGCGGGCTCACCCAGCGCGTGCGCACGCAAGCCGAGCAGCGTGCGAAGCTCGCCGCGGAGACCGAGGACACGCGCGTGCTCGTCGAGACCGAGCGGCTTCGAAGCGCGCTCCTGAGCTCCGTCTCGCACGATCTCCGCACACCGCTCGCGGTCATCACCGGATCGGCGAGCACGTTGGTGCAGGACGGCGAGCGTCTCGACGAGGCCACGCGACGCGATCTCGTGCAGACGATCTTCGAGGAGGCCGACCGCTTGAATCGGCTGATTCGCAACCTGCTCGACATGACGCGCCTCGAGTCGGGCACCGTGAAGATCAAAAAAGAGTGGCAGCCGCTCGAGGAGGTCGTGGGCGCCGCGCTCGATCGATCCGAGTCGAAGCTCGAAGCGCACCGCGTCGATGTTCGCTTGCCGGCCGGGTTGCCGCTCGTGCCGCTCGATGGCGTCCTGCTCGAGCAGCTCCTCATCAACTTGCTCGAGAACGCAGCGAAGTACACGTCGCCGTCCGAGCCCATCGAGATTCTCGCGACGGCCGGCGAGCACGAGGTCGTGGTCGAGGTCGCCGATCGCGGTCCGGGGATCCCCGCCGGCGACGAGACGCGCATCTTCGAAAAATTCCAGCGCGCCGCGCGCGAAGGCGAGACCGGCGGGTTCGGCCTGGGCCTCGCGATCTGCCGCGCCATCATCGACGTGCATGGCGGCCGGCTCTGGGTCGAGAACCGCAAGGGCGGCGGCGCTTCGTTCAAGTTCTCGATCCCGATCGCGGGCGAGGCACCGACGGTCTCGTGACGATCCAAGGGCCTCTCCTCCTCTTGATCGAGGACGAAGCGCAAATGCGGCGTTTTCTTCGGGCTTCGCTCGCGAGCCACGGCTTTCGACTCGTCGAGTCACAGACGGGCGGCGACGGCTTGCTGCAAGCCCGGTCGCGCACGCCGGACCTCGTGCTGCTCGATCTCGGCCTGCCCGACATCGACGGCCTCGTGGTCACGGAGGAGATCCGCGCGTGGAGCAAGATGCCCATCATCGTGCTGTCGGCGCGTGACCGAGAGGACGACAAGATCAAAGCGCTCGACGCCGGCGCTGACGACTACCTCACCAAGCCCTTCG
>CAXSGV010000060.1:6290-12340 GCA_964236615.1 uncultured Polyangiaceae bacterium | reverse complement strand
TCTCGCGCGCATTCGCGTCGCGCTTCGTCACGCGACTCCATCGGCCGACACACACGACTCCGTCTTCGTCGCGGGCGACATCCGCCTCGATCTCAGCAAGCGCACCGTCACCGTCGCGGGCGCGGAGGTTCACCTGACGCCGCTCGAGTACAAGCTGCTCACGACGCTCGTGAAGAGCGCGGGCAAGGTGGTCACGCACCGCCAACTACTGCGCGAAGTGTGGGGCCCCAACGCGACCGAGCAGACGCAGTACCTCCGCGTCTACATGGGGCAGCTTCGAAACAAGCTCGAAGTCAACGCCGCGCGACCGCGGATCCTGCTGACCGAGCCAGGCGTTGGCTACCGTCTGAAAGCGGAATAGCCTCCGGCGCATGTCAAACCCCGTCGCGCAGCAGGCCCACTCGAAGTTCAAGATCTTCACCGGCAAGCTCGAGGCCGATCTCTCGCTCGGTAAGCTGTCGGGCGAAGTCGAAGCCTTCGCGAAGTCGAACAACGCCGCGGCAAAGAGCATCGGCGTCGAGTACCTCGAGGCATCGAGCACGCTCGTCGTAACGCTGGGCTACCGCGACGATGAGGCGGGCTACCCGATCAAGCTCCACGCCGTGAAGCTCGGCGTCGCCGAGAAGCTCGACGCGGCCGATCTCGCGCGCCTCGAGAAGAAGATGGAAGAGGAGGCGAGCAAGCTCACCGGCGTCATCTGCCACGAGCTCTTCGTCACCGAGAAGCGCGAGTTCTTGATGGTCCTGATGACCGCGGCCACCTGATTTCACGCGGAATTGACCTGATCCGAGGCCCGCGGGTACCGTACGGGCCGCAGTCGTTCCTCTTTTCACCCCCGATGGGAGTCACACCGTGGCGCGTATCCGTCTCACACTGACCGCGAAGATCTTCATCGCCGCCGTCATTCTCGGCGTCGTCGTTCTGGTCTTCGCGCTCAACCCGTCGCTGCTCGGCAAGGTCGCTCCGACCGCGTCGAACGTGCCCACCACGAACATCCCGCCGAGCGCCATCCTGCCCGGCGAGAACGTCGGCCAGATGCCGTCCGCGCAGGATCTTCCTGCCGGCTGCGCCAGCCTCCCCGAGGTGCGCTTCTACCACTGGGCATGGAACGCCCAGATGGGGATGATGCTCGCGAACGGCGGCAAGCAGGCCACGAAGGACAGCTTGATGTGCGCCAAGGGCGTGAACCTCAAGCTCGTTCGTGAGGACAACAACGACAACATGCAGGCGGCCCTCGTGTCGTTCGCCGAGTCGCTCAAGAAGGGCGAAGCGCACCCGAAAGACGGCACGCACTTCGTCGCGATCATGGGCGACGGATCGGCCGCGTTCCTCAAGGGCTTGAACGACAAGCTCGGCAAGCTCGGCCCCGAGTACTTCGACATCGTCGTCGGCTCGGCGGGCTACAGCCGCGGCGAGGACAAGTTCATGGGCCCGGCCGCTTGGAAGCAGAACCCGCAAGCCGCGAAGGGCGGTCTCGTCGCCGGCGTTCTTCGCGACGGCGACTGGAACATCGCGCTCAAATGGCTCGGCGACAACAAGATCGCGAACAACCCCGACGAGACGTCGTGGGATCCCGACGCGCTCAACTGGGTCAACGCCTCGGACTACATCGAGGCCGGCCAGAAGTACGTCTCGGGCTTCTGCACCGAGCTCAAGAACACGAAGACCGGCAAGAAGGAGAAGCACTGCGTCGACGGCGTCGTCACCTGGACCCCGGGTGACGTGACGGTCGCCGAGAACAAGGGTGGCCTCGTGTCGGTCGTCTCGACGAAGGAGTACCGCTCGCAGATGCCGAACGTGATCATCGGCAGTAAAAAATGGATGGCGGCGAACCCGAAGCTCGTCGAGGGCATGCTCTCGGCGATCTTCGAGGCCGGCGACAAGATCAAGAGCAGCGACGACGCGCTCAAGCAAGCGGCCGCGATCAGCGCGCTCGTCTACAAGGAGAAGGACGCCGCCTACTGGTACAAGTACTACAAGGGCGTCACGCAGAAGGACAAGCAGGGGGTCGAGGTCGATCTCGGCGGCTCGACGGTCAACAACCTCGCCGACAACCTCGAGCTCTTCGGCCTCACGCCTGGATCGATCAACGCGTTCGCCGCGACGTACACCGTGTTCGGCAACGTCGTGAAGTCGCAGTACCCCGCGCTGATGCCGAGCTTCTACCCGGCCGAGCAGATCCACGACACGGCTTACCTCAAGAACCTCGCCGCCACGCAGGCGCCGACCACCCTCGCCGAGCACGTGAAGTTCGACGCCAAGGACAAGGTGCAGACCGTCGTCAGCCGCAAGTCCTGGGACATCCAGTTCAACAGCGGCACGGCCACGTTCACCGGAAGCACCGAGAAGGATCTCCAGAGCCTCCTCAAGGATCTCGTCATCGCGAGCGGCACCATCGTCGAGGTCCACGGGCACACCGACAACGCCGGCAACGCCGACGCGAACATGAAGCTCTCCGAGGAGCGCGCCTTCGCGGTGAAGCAGTGGCTCGAGAAGCAGGCGCCCACGAGCTTCCCCGAAGGCCGAATCCGCGTGCTCGCGCATGGCCAGACGGAGCCCGTCGCGCCGAACACGACCGAAGAAGGCAAGGCGAAGAACCGCCGCGTCGTCATCGTCATGGGAACCGGCGCCTGAGCCCGCTACGGGTCTTTTCCCCGAACCACGTCGTCGATAAAAAGACGGCGAGCCTGGTCGTCGCCTTCTGGGTTGCGGTCGCACTCGTTCTCTGGATCGCGTCTCCCTTCAAGACGCTCCCCACGCCGATCGAGATCTGGCACGCGATCGGCGAGCTGTGGTGGCAGGGCGGGCTCGGTCCCGAGCTGTTCACCACGCTCAAGCTGATCACGCACGCCACGCTCATCACGACCGCGCTCGCGCTCGTGCTCGCGTACATGACCGTCGTCCCCTTCATGCGCCCGCTCGTCGAGGCGGCGTCGAAGCTGCGCTTCCTCGGGCTCACGGGCCTCGTGTTTCCGCTCACGCTCATGACCGGTGGCGGCTACTCGCTCAAGGTCGCGATGCTCACCTTCGGCATGGCGAGCTTCTTCGTCACGTCGATGGCGGAGATCGTCCTCGAGATCCCGCGCTCCGAGTTCGATCACATGCGCGTCCTCGGCGCGAGCGAAGGCACCATCGTGTGGGAGGTCGTCGTCCGCGGCACGCTCGATCGCGCGCTCGACGTCCTTCGTCAGAACGTCGCCATCGGCTGGTCGCTGATCACGATGGTCGAAGGCATCTCGCGCGCGGAGGGTGGCATCGGCGCGCTCATCCTCAACGAGAACAAGCATTTCAGGCTCGCCGAGGTCTACGCGATCCTCGTCGTCATCCTCGTCGTCGGTCTGATGATCGACTACGGGATGGGTCTCCTACGAAATCTCGCATGCCCGCACATCGCGCTCACGCGGGTAAAGCGATGACCGTCGCGGGCTCGAGCGTTGGCGAGGTCGTCCTCCACGTCGAGGACGTTCACCTCACCCTCGGCGACACCAAGATCCTCGAAGGCGTGTCGTTCGAGGTGAAGGATCGCATCCGTGTCGACGCCGTGACCGGCCAGGTCGTCGCGCTGCTCGGCCCCTCGGGTGTCGGAAAGACGCGCCTCCTCCGGATCATCGCGGGTCTCGACGCCCCCGACAAAGGCACGGTCAGCGGCATCAAGAAAGCGCCGCTCGTCCCCGGCACCGTCGGCGTCGTCTTTCAGGACTACCCGCTGCTCAAGCACCGCACCGCCGAGTCGAACATGTTGCTCGCTGGCTCGATCCGCGGTCTCACCGCCGAGAAATCGCGTGCACGTTGCACGGAGCTGCTCGAAACATTCGGACTCGAAGAGCGTCGCGGCTTCTACCCCGCGCAGCTCTCCGGCGGTCAGCGCCAGCGCCTTGCGATCGCGCAGCAGCTCGTCGTGCCGACGCCACTTTTGCTTCTCGACGAGCCGTTCAGCGGTCTCGATCCCGTCGCGCTCGAGGACGTCAGCCGCCTCATCGTCGACGTCGCCAACATGGACGAGTTCAACACGCTCGTCGTCATCACCCACGACATCCGCGCCGCCATGAGCGTGAGCGACACGCTCTACATGCTCGGGCGCAAGGTTGCGCCGGACGGGAAGAAGAAGATCCCCGGCGCCAAGATCGTCGCCGAGTACGATCTCGTCGAACGTGATCTCGCGTGGCAGCCGGGGCTTCTTCAGGACCCTCGCTTCGTCGCGCTCGAAAAAGAGATCCGCGAAAAATTCCGCACGCTCTGACCTGGCTTCCCGCCTCCCCCGCCTCCCTCTGAATCTGGGTCTCTTTGTCAGCGCGCGTGCGTCACGACGGCGCCGAGGAGTGACGTATGGCGAAGCAGACGACGGAGCGCCGCGCCGAGGTGCGGGTCGAAGTCGGGCGCAAGCTCGGGCTCCTCCGCGGGCGCTGTCGCAGCACTGGCTTGCGAGGATGGCGTCGCGACGCGGGTGAGGACGTCGTGCACGTAGGCGCGCACCGCCTCGGGGATCGTTCCCGCGGATGCGCGTGAAAGGCCGGCGGCGGCGTAGGTGTCGATCGACGTGAGGGCGGACGCGGTGCGGCGTACGTAGGTGACGAGCTCGAGGGCGCGCGCGGCGACCTTTGCGTCGTGGCGAGGCTCGCCCAAGAGGCGCTCGAGCGAGGTCTCCGCTTCACCGATAGCCACGCCGACGATCCGACGGCAACCGGCGATCCGCGCGTCGACTTCGGGCTCGCGGCGGTGGTCGAAGCTCGCGAGCACCACGTCGGCGTAGGCAAGCACGGCCCTCGACATCGTCGTCAAGGCCTCGGGCATGCGGACTGCGCTCTCTCGCGAAGGGAACACGACGACCGCCGCCGCAAGCGCGATGAGCCCGCCGGCGACGGCGTCGCCCGCGCGTTCGGCCGCGGTCCACCAGTCGCCTTGCGATCGCTCGGCGAGCAGCACGAACACCGGTGTCAGAAAGAAGGTGAACAACCGGTAGCTGCGCGGCTGCGTGGCGACGGCTGCGACCGAGAGCGGCACCATCACGAGCGCAAGCGCGATCGGGTTGTGGATCGTCATCGTGATGACGACCGCCACGATACTTCCAAGCAAGGTGCCAACCACACGTTGCGCGGCGCGGCTCATCGTCGCGCCCGGGTACGGCTGGAGCACCGAGAGCGTCGTGACGGTCACCCAGTGCGGGTGCGTCGATACCGTCTGCCCGACGAGCGACGCGACCGTCACCGCGCCCGCGACGCGAAGGCCGTGACGAAGGAAGGTGGACTTCGTCGACAGCGCATCGCGGAGCCGCCGCAAGTCGGCGCGCAGCGTCTCGAGGGTACCCGGTCGTGCTGTCGCTTCGGGCGCGTCGATTTCGTCACGTGATGCGTCGAGCGCGCGCACCAGCGCGAGCGCCGCTTTGCTCGAAGACGCCAGGCGCGACGCGAGCACGAGCACGGGCGCGCGATCGCCGCCTTCGGACTGCGGGGCTGGCTGCGACGGCGAGAGCAGCGTCACGTTCGTCTCGAGCACCGGCGTGACGAGGATGGCTTGGATCGCCCTGTCGGTGGCGGCGACCTCTTCGAGGCACCGCATCTCACGCGACGGGCGCTCTAGCGGAGGCAAGGCTTCGAGCTCGGTCGCGAGCGTGACGAGCAACGGCACTTGCGCCTCCGCGAGCCCGAGAAGCACGCGCAGGTTGCTTCCCACGCGCGCCTCGCCGGTTCGTCGCGCGCGATCGGCGAGCACGAGCTCGCGTGCCACCTCGATCGCATCGCGCACGCTCCGATGTCGCTTCCGTAGGAGCTCCGTCCAGCGCACGTCGCCTTCGACGGTGCCGAGCGCGAGCGCCTCGACCTCCGTGGCTTGCGTGGCTAGCTCGTCGAACACGCGCGCGATCGCGCGACGGATCGGCAGGTAGTTCCACACCGGCCACACGACCGACGTGAGCACGACGGCCCAACCCGCGCCGATCGCGAAGAACAGACCGTCACGCACGTGCGACGCACCACCGCCGCGTGCAGAGCCGACGGCGACCACGACGACGACGAGCGTTGCGGGCGTCCACGCCGCTGCGCCGAACGGTCGCA
>CAXSGV010000060.1:4877-6280 GCA_964236615.1 uncultured Polyangiaceae bacterium | reverse complement strand
CGCGCAGCGGTACCCACGAGGTCACGCGTCTGTCACCGCAGCCGGAGGCTCCCCAATTGCTGAGCCTGTAGCCGACCATGCGCCCCACGACGGCGGCGCCGCCGCCGAACGGTCGCAACAGCGACGCGCCGAACGCAGTCGTTCCGAGAACGAGCGTTGCAAGAAGAGGCGAGCCCGCGACGCCTTCGGAGACGGTGACGGCAAGCGCACCGGCGATCGTGAACGCAATGAGCACCTTCGCGCGCGTCGCTCGCGTTCCGCCCGGATCCGCGAGCGTTCCCAGCCACCCACCGAGGGCTGTCCAGGCGAGCTCGCCGAGGCCGAGCTTCGTCGCGAAATAGAACGGCACCAGCGTCGCGAACGCAGCCCGAAGCCCGCGCGCGAGGTCAGGGACCCAGGGATGGAAGCGGCTCGCGTTCAAGGCGGCTCACATCTGCCGAAACCAAGTTGGAATCAGGTCGTTTCGAAACAGCATCACGCCCGCGAACATGATGAAGACGAGGCGCGCGGCTTTCACCGCTTCCTCGCGCCGGACCGCGCGCATACCCCCGCGCTGGAGCCCGATCACGGGCGCCGGAAGCCACGCCATCGCAGTGAGGAGGTCCCACTCGTAGCTCTCGCGAAGCGACACGAACATCACCGTCATCCACGCGAGCACGAGGAGGTCCAGCCACGCGCGCGACCACGCGATCACGAGACCGGCCGCGACCACGATCGTCAGCAAGGCGCGGCGCGCGTGGGGGTCGCCTTGAGCTGACCAGGACGCCGGGTTGTGCTCGATCGGGAGTGAGCGGAGCGTCGGCCACAACAGGAGAAACACGGTCCCCGAGATCGCCACGAGGATCACCGTCAGGGCGAGCGCGGCCCAGTCCCAGCCGCGCCACTCCTTCCATGCGCCCGTCGTCACCGCACCGGCGAGCGCGGCGAGCGCCCACGGCATGAAGAAGAGCGCGCGGAAATGGATCGTCACCGCGATCGCATAAAACAGCCCCGCGGCGAGCCAGCGCCGCGCGGCCAGCGCGCGCGCCATCAAGAGCAGCGGCGCGATCATGATCGGCTCGTAGAACCCTTCGAGGCTCCAATGCACGGCCTCGAGGCAGACGAGCGCGGAGACGAGCAGGCCTGGACCGAGCAGGCGCGAGCGTGTCGCGCGCGCCCAGGTGTCGAGCACCACGAAGACGGCGATGTGCGCGTAGACGAGGAACAGCAGGATGAGGAGACGGTTCGCGCTCGTGAACGAGAGCGTCGTGTGGTGGTAGAGGAGCGCGACGGGCCCGACGAGCACGTGATCGCCCGGCGGGTGCATGCGCGGGCGACCCGTCCAGCTCGCGACGAGCGGCTTTTCGATGGGCCAGCCGTCGACCATGAGGAGCTCGCGCTGCGGGCCTTTCGGGTCGATGTCC
>CAXSGV010000060.1:0-4803 GCA_964236615.1 uncultured Polyangiaceae bacterium | reverse complement strand
AACGCGCGCGAAGAGGCGCGTCGTGTTGAGGTGGCTCACGTGATCGGTGAACTTTCCGCGCGACAGATCGCCGTACGGGTGCCCCGCGTCATGCAGCGTTCGCCACGTTCCCCAGGAGAGGAGCGAGATCAGCGTGATGAGGAGTGGCCAGCGCCGTAGCAAGAGACGTCAGCGCGCGCGGCGCTGCTGCTGATGCTCGGCTTCGTCCTCGATGTGCTCGAGCTCGGCGAACTCGTCATCACCCGCCGTGTCGCCCGCGCTGCGTGCCGCGTCGACGCCGACGCGGAGCTCGTCGAGGCGGATGCCGAGCTCGTGCGGCTTGTCGACGACGATCTCGTCGGCGAGGAGCTGGAACGTCTGCTCCATCAAGTCCATCTGGCCGCGCGTCGTCTGCAGCGACTGCTGCACTTCTTCCCAGCGATGGCGGCGTTGCTTCAGCACGTCGAGGTTCTTCTTGGCGATCTCGCGGCGCGGGTCGGCGGTCTTCAGGGTTCCGAGGAGCCCTTCGTACATCTGCCAGCTGCGCTCCATCTCGGGGAAATTGAAGCTTCCGAGATGGCGCTCGCAGCGCACGCACACGAGGCAGAGCTCGAGGAAGTCGTCGATGAGCGACTCGAGCTTGTCGAGCTCGCTCCTCAGCAGCTCGGTGGTTACCGAGGGGTTGTCGTGAGCGAGCTGCTCGATGCGCTGCTTCTGTTGGTAGAGCAGCGCGATGCGCTGCTGGTAGGGCGGCGAGACTTGAGCGAGCTTGGCGCGACGTCGATCGTCGCGTTCAGCGTTCTTTTCGTCGGTCCACAGCTTGTCGAACCAGGTGCGCTGGAGGACCTTCGAGTCCGGCGCAAAGAGCATCCACATGCTTTCGGCCGCGACGCCGCAGACGGCGAGCCACCAATGGCCGGTGGCGGCCGCTGCTGCGGCGGTGCCCGCGAGGAGCGACAAATTGTACGGATTCAGAAACGCATAGCGGCCGTACGGAGGATCGTCCGTCGACTTGCTACGCCGTTTGCCGGGAGCGGGCACGCGAGGATGATAAGCTTCTCACCCCTCAGGAGGCGATCGTCGTGAGCAAGAAAATTGGAGAGACGGTTCTCGGCTGGTTCGTCGTACGCGAAAACGATGGTGCAGAAGAGGACCTCGCGGAAGAGGCCAAAGCCGCTCCCGCCCCCGATCCGGTCGCCATGGTCGATCGCGTCCAGCGACGTCGCCCGCCGCCGGTTCCCGCTCCCGCCGACGATGCGCCGCCGTCGGTGCGTCTCCCCGGCAAGGTGCCGCAAGTGCCCGCGGGCGCGACGTTCGGCACCAAGGTGTTCACTGGCGTCTACTCGGCCGCGAACATCTCGGCCGAAGAGCAAGGTCGCGTCGACAAGGCGGCCGCGCTCCTCGGATCGCTGCCGAACGAGGCGTCCCAGGCGGTGAAGCGCCAGATTGTCGAGGCGTCGCTCGCGGCGTTCGGCATCCCGGTCGACGAGATCATCGAGGCCGGCGTGCAGCAAATTCAGGCTCTCGAGGCATACATCCAGCACGGCGAGCGCCACACCCAGAACGTGCTCGGCGACGCGCGGGCGCGCACCGAGAAGCTCGCGAACGAGATCAACGAGATCAAAAAGCTCATGGAGCTTCAGCTCACGTCGCAACAAGATCTCGTGCGCGCCACGAACCAGCAGAAGCTCCGCGTCCAGGGTGTGCTCGAGTTCTTCGGCCAAGAGGCGATCGCGAAGGTCGTCCGCGAATCACCGAAGCTCGTCGAACCCCAATCGTAACGTGGCGCGCTGCCCCGCCTGGGGCACGCTCGCCGGCTCGGCTTCGCGCGTGACAACGGCGATTCGGCGCAATTAGTGCCGAATCGTGTGGTGCGATGCTTGCTGAGGACGTCTCCTTGGAGGTCCTGATGCACTTGCAGCTCAAGAAGGTCTCAGAGCAGATCATCGTCATCACTGGCGCGACCAGCGGGATTGGCCTCGCCACGGCGCGGGCCGCGGCTGCGCGCGGGGCCAAGGTGGTCGTCTCGTCGCGGAACGAGGGCGAGCTTCGCATCCTGGTCGACGAGATACGTCATGCCGGGGGTCAGGCCGAGCTCGTGGTGGCCGATGTCGCCGACCCCGACGCCGTCGAGCGAATCGCGACGCACGCCATCGAGGTGTTCGGTGGCTTCGACACTTGGGTGAACAACGCCGGCGTATCGATCTACGGCCGGCTGCAGGACGTGCCCCTCGATGAAAAGCGTCGGCTCTTCGACGTGAACTTCTGGGGCGTCGTGCACGGGTGCCGCTCCGCCGTTCCGCACCTCAAGACACGCGGTGGCGCGATCATCAACGTCGGCAGCGTGCTCTCGGAGCGGGCAATCCCGCTTCAAGGGATCTATGTCGCGTCGAAGCACGCGGTGAAGGGCTACACCGACTCGCTTCGGATGGAGCTCGAGATGGAGAACGCGCCCATTTCGGTGACGCTAATCAAGCCAGCCGCAATCGATACCCCGTACGTGCAGCATGCACGCAATCACCTCGACGTCGAGCCGAAGAACCCGCCGCCGGTCTACGCCCCGGACATCGTCGCCGACGCCGTGCTCGAGGCGGCGGAGGTGCCGCAGCGCGACGTCCTGGTCGGCGGCGCCTCGAAGATGTTCAGCCTCGTCGAGAAGACGATGCCGCGCGTCGCCGACCTGATGATGGAGCACACGATGTGGAAGATGCAGCGCACGAACCGCCCCCCGAAGCCAGGCGACAGCCTCTTCGCGCCCCCGAACGTCGAGGGCGAAGAGCGCGGCACCTACGAGGGGCACGTCGCGAAGTCGAGCCTCTATACCGCGTTGGCGAAGAGCTCGCGCGGTACCGCGCTCGTCGGTATGGGCCTGCTCGCGCTGATTGCGGTCCGCATCGCGACCCGCGCGTAGCTGTCATTTCGCAGCGCGGCGAAAGACGAGGTCCCCCTTCTGGGGGTCCTTCATCACGATCGTGCTCGCGTCGAAGAAGACGATGGTGATCTCGCCTTTCAACCGGCCGAGCAGCGAGCTCGACTTCAACAAGAGCGATTGCCCGTCCGCGGCGGGGCGCTCCGTGAAGCCCGAGTGGAAGATCTCTTCGCTGCCGATCCGCGACACGTAGACACGGTCGGCGGTGAACTCGATCTCCGAGGCTTCTGCCTCTTCCTCGGCTTCCTTCTTCGCGGCCGTGAGCTTCCTCGGATCCGAGATCTTCGCGGCCAGCTCGGCCTCGACCGACGCGCGCCGCGCTTCGTCGTAAACGAACTTCCAGCGACCGGAGAGATTCTCGTACGTCGGCTTCACCATCGGGTCTCCGTGCGCGGCTTGCGTAGCTTGGTTGGCCGTCGGCGGGCGATCGCTCGGCGTCGCAGTCTCCTGACTGCAACCGGCGAGCGAGCCTGCGACGGTGAGAACGAGGGCAACGGTGACGGACTTCATGGTGGACGTCTTCATGGGGATGGCTCCTTGGCGGCGTGGCGTCGACCGCGCACAAAGGGCTATTGCGACCCGCGTGCCGCCGCCCGCCACCGCCGCAATCCACGTGTTTTTGCGGCGTATCACGCGACTGGCGGCGAAAGATGTCCTCTCCGCCGGACACGCCCACGAGTGGGGCTGTCCTCTCTGCCGGCCACTCGGTGTCACTTCACCCCGACGTCGAGAACGACCAGACGATTCGACCGCGCGAGGTCGAGGTAAAGCAGCATGACCTCGCCGAACGGAGCGTCGTCGCGCCATACGGCCGGCTCGTCCGCGAGCGCCGCAGGGACCGCGATGAAGTCGCCCGGGAGCGCGAAGCCCATCTCGGGCGGCGCGCCGACCGGTACGACGAACGCACGCCCGCGCGTGAAGAGGATCTCGATCTTGCGCACGCCGGCGGCGTAAGCGATCCCGAGCAGGGTCGTCACGACGCCGTAAGGCACGTTCTTGTCGATCATGATCGCGAGCTCGGCCGAGCCGGCGCGCTCCTCGACGGCGGCCTGCGCGAGCGCCCGGTGAAGCTCGGTGGCCACCGACGCGCGCCCCTCTGCTCCCGCGAGCGCAGCGATGGGGGCCACCGGCTTTCCGTTCACGGCGATCACCGAGCGGGCGACTTGAAGCGCGGGTGCGGGGTGCGGCGGCAACTTCCTCGGATCGAGCCCCTCGGCGCGCGGCGGGTCGATGTGCGCGAACAACGTGAACTGCGCCGTGAGCTCCTCGTGCAGCCCAGTCACGACGCTACGGAAGCGCGCATGGATCGCGATGTCGCCCGCAACGGCAAGGAGGATCACTGCCGCGAGGCCGAGCGTGCGCGCCGAGGGGCGTTCCAAGTGCGCGCGCCCCCAAAGCCGGCGCATGCGCACGATCTCGACGCCCACGACGAGCACGAGCGAGGCGAGCGCGAGCAGCGTCGTCGTCTGACGTTCGACGGCCGCGCGTCCGATCTCGACAGCGCGATCGGCGCGCGTGGCATCGGTCGACCAAAGCACGGCCTCACGCGCTTCGACGCGTGCGAAGCCCACGGCGATCGCGAGGAGCACCGCGATCACGCCCGCTGCGCCGCGCTCGATCTCGTCGCGCGCCGCGGTCCTCGGATGACGCGCCGGAAGCACGAGGCCGGTCGCGAGCGTCATCGCCGCGATCCCGGCGATGAACGCTCCCGAGACCGCACCGACGTACGTCGAGATCGCGGCGAGCAGCAGCAAGCACACGACGGCAGCTATCGACTCGCGACCGCTCACGCCAAGAGGGCGCGGCAAGGTGGCCGTCGTGCTCGCGGTGCCTGAAACGCCCGGGAGGGCCGCGAGCATGACGCACGCAATGCTCGAGAGGGCGAACCCGAGGAA
>CAXSGV010000059.1:0-20102 GCA_964236615.1 uncultured Polyangiaceae bacterium | reverse complement strand
CCTTTCGATCGCAGCCTGGATGCTCGAGTGCCTCTCGCTCTGGGTGATCCTCCGCGGCTTCGCGGTCGACACGAGCGTTCCGCTTTGCATGTTCTTCTACGCCACGAGCACGCTCGCAGGCGCGCTCGTTCCTGTGCCCGGTGGTCTTGGTGTCACCGAGAGCGCGCTCCAAGGGCAGATGATGGAGCTCGGGCACGTCGCCGAGAACACGAGCACCGCCGCGATGATCCTCGTGCGCTTCGCGACGCTGTGGTTCGCCGTCCTCATCGGGTTTCTCTCGCTGAGCGCCCTCAAACGCCGTCACCCCACGCTCCTCGCGAAGTGAAACGCGAGCCCTGCTAGGCTCGGGCTCATGACGCGCCGGGGTGCCCTCTTCGTTGCGGCCGTCGGCGCCTCGATCGCGTCCCTCGCGATGGCTGCGTGTCTCCCGGAGTACACGTTCCGCACCGACGCGGCGTCTGCGGACGGAAGCGTCGACGGACGCTTGGGGGATGCGCTGGTCGGCGACGGTGCGCTCCTGTTCGACGCGTCGAGCAGCGTCCTCTTCGACATGCCCGCCGGTGGAACGACGTTCAACTTCCGTATCGACAAGACCGGCGGCGGCCCCACATCCGCGAGCGCCACCCTAACGCATGCATTTTACATGGATCGCTACGAGGTCACGGTCAATCGCTTCCGGAAGTACCTCGAAACGCAGCCGGCGCCCTGCACCACCGGCACGTGCAGCCTGGACCCCGGCGGCACCTACGCCACGAAGATGCAGTGGCTCGCGAGCTGGAATGCGCTCCGCTCGACCAACATCGACAGCGCGGTGACCTCGCAGTGCACCGAGGGGCCAGCCTCCTTTGGGCCATTCGGCACCAACGCGCCAGAGGTGAGCGGACCAGGCGGCAGCGATTTTCCGATCACGTGCGTGAACTGGTTCGACGCGGTCGCGTTCTGCGCCTCCGAGGGCAAGCGCCTTCCGACCGAGATGGAATGGCAGTACGCCGCGACGTCGCAGGGAACGAACCCCTCGTACCCGTGGATCGGCTCGACTGACACTACGGAGCTCGACTGCGCCCACGCGATCATCGACGTCGGACTGGCGCAATCGGGCGGGGGTGGCTGCCACTTTCCACGCGTCGTTGGCTCGGCGCCGCTCGGCGCATCGACGGAGGGTATTTTCGATCTGAGCGGGAGCGTCTTCGAGTGGGTGTGGGACGTCGGTGACTCGCTGCCCAACGTGATTCCAACGGACTACGCCGGGGCCGAGGCGAGCGCCCCCAACGCCTCGACACCGCGCGTCCGCCGCGGCGGCTCCTTCAACTCGTTGCAGGAAGATGGCGTGGTTCGCAATTACGGTCGTCGCGAGGGCTTCCCGGCGAGCCCGACGTTCAACGACATGGGCTTCCGCTGCGCGAAGACCGCGCCCTAGTCACAGCCCTGAAGTATCGATTTTTCCCACCGGCTGGCCGGACTTCGTCGAGGTCGCGTGGGTCGGCACGGTCTTCTTCACGCGCGGCACCGACGCGCTCGAAGCGCTCGACACCGACGCGCTCGACACCGACGCGCTCGACGCGCTCGCGGCTGGTGCGCTGGACGCGAGCAACGCAGTCGCCGAGCTCACCGGTGCCGCGAACAGCGTGCTCGCGTCGGCGCTGGCTTGCACGACGCTCGGCTCCATCGACGGGCTCGACTCGATCTTGACGGTGACCGACCTCCCGGACCCGTGCGGCATGACGGTCGCGATTAAGGCGAGTGCACCGGCAGAAACGATCGCGGCGGCACCGAGCGCGATGGGGAGCAACCGAGAGCCACGCCGAGCCGCAGCCGCATGCGGGCTTGCCGTTGCCGCCGCGACGGCAACCGGCTCGTCGCGCGCCGCGAGAGGCGCGACCTCCGTGCTGTCGAGCGGCGGATTTCCGAACACCGACTGCGCGGCGGGCGAGACGGCGCTCGGCCGATCGCGTGACGTCGGCGATGTGGTGGACGCGTGGTCCGGCGGCGGCGGACGCGACAGCATGTCGAGCCCTGCGAAGACCTCGGCGCTCGCGGTCTTCGAGTCGAGCATCTCGCCACCCAGCGAGACGAGCTCTTGGTCGAGCGCATCGGCGAGATCGGCCGCCGACTGGTGGCGGTCCTTGCGATCGATCGCGATGGCGCGCGCGACGATCTGCGCGAGCTGACGCGACACACCCGGAACGCGCGCGGCAAGATCGGGCCGCGCGTCGCGCGTGATCTCGACGACCAGCATGTTGTACGAGGTCGCGAGGAACGGCGACGTGCCTGCGAGACATTCCCACAGGAGAATTCCGAGTGCGTGCACGTCGCTGCGCGCGTCGACATTCTTGGCGCTGTCCATCTGCTCCGGGCTCATGTACATCGGCGAGCCCATGAACGAAGAGGTCTGTGTGAGCGAGACCTCCGGCGCTCGCGGGTCAGCCATCTTGCTGATTCCGAAGTCGAGCACTTTGGGGACGAGCGCACCGGTGCCGGGCTTGTGCAGGAACACGTTCGCCGGCTTCACGTCGCGGTGAACGATGCCCTTCTGATGCGCGAGGTGAAGGCCCCGCGCAACCTGCGTAACGATGTCGACCGCAAGCCGTGGCGGTAGTCGACCGCGCTGGCGGAGGAGCGCGTCGAGCGGAAGCCCATCGAGTCGTTCCATGACGAGGTAAGGCGCGCCACCGAGCTCCGCGGACTGTCCGGCGTCGTAGATCTGCACGACGCTCGGGTGCCGCAGCCGCCCGCAGACGCGGGCCTCCTGAAAGAAGCGCGCGAGAGCCTCGGGCGCCGACGTGACCTCGGCACGGAGCACCTTGATCGCGAACTCGCCGTCGGTCGCCTCGTTGGTCGCGAGCCAGACCGAGCCCATCGCGCCTTCGCCGAGCTTCTTCGCGATGCGGTACTTGCCCGCAAGGAGCGACCCCTCCTGAAGACCCATGGATTTCGAAAGAGTACGACGTTCGGTGGGGTATCGTCGATGCCGTGAGGAACCACCGTCTCGCATTCACCGCGGCGCTCGGTGCCGCGGTCCTCGGCGGTGCAATCACGCCGCGCGAGGCAGCGGCGCAGACCGCCTCCGAAATCACCCTCGCGCGGCAATGGTTTGCCGACGGACGGGCGCTCGAGGACAAGGCCGACTGGGCCGGGGCGCTCGAGCAATTCAAGCGTGCGGCGCAAGTCAAACGCACGCCGCAGATCCTCTACCACCTCGGTCTCTGCGCAAGCCGCAGCGGCAAGCTCGTGCAGGCCATGGTCGATCTCGATGCCGCCGCAACGCTCGCGCGATCCTCGAAGATCGATGACGTTCTCGCGGCCGCGAGCACCGAGCTGGCCGAGGTGAAGAAGCGCGTCGCGAGCCTCGAGATCCAGGTCGAAGGCAAGGATCCCTCGCGCCTCGTCATCGATGGTCAGAGCGTTGCGCTCGCGACGATCGGCAGCGCGATGCCCCTCGATCCCGGCGCGCACACCATCGCTGTCGAGCTTGCCTCGGGAGCGACGGCGACGAAGACGGTGACGCTCGCCGAGAAGGACGCGCAAAAGATCGTTCTCACGCCCGACGCGTCGAGCGCGCCGGCCGCGATCGTCACTCCGCCTTCGCCTGTGCTCACGCCGCGCGCCCCGCAGCCTGTCGAAGCGGCGAAGGAAGCGCCCACGAGCGGCGGATCTTCGGGGCTCGGCTGGGGGCTCGTGATCGGCGGCGTGGCGGTCTTCGCAGGCGGCGCGACCATGTTTACCGTGGCGCGCGGCAAAGCGAGCGACCTCGAGGCTCAGTGTCCGGACCACAAGGACTGCAACCCCGCGCTCGAGAGCGACTACGACTCCGCCAAGACACTCAACACCCTCGGCGTCGTGCTGGGCGCGGCGGGCATCGTCGCTGCAGGCGTCGGGGTGACGCTTCTCGTGATCGCGCCTTCGAAGCCGAAGAGCAGCGAGGCAGCCGTCGTCATTTCACCGCACGGCTTGTCGCTGCGCGGCCGCTTCTGACCTGCAGAGCGACGCGTCGAGATACACCGTCACGCTAGGCGCGAAGCGCGGCGAGCGCGGCGGCGAAATCCTCGGGCGGCGGCGCCTCGAAACGCATCACTTTGCTGCTCGACGGGTGCACGAACCCGAGCACGCGCGCGTGGAGCGCCTGGTGCCCGAGCCTCGACGAAGCCGCTTCGAGGCGCGCCCCACGAACACGCCCGTAGAGCGGATCGCCGAGGATGCCGTGGCCCGCTTCCGCGAGGTGCACCCGGATCTGGTGCGTGCGTCCCGTCTCGAGACGGCACTCCACGTGCGTCGCGCCGAGGAGCGCCTCGAGCGGCCGCACATGCGTGACTGCCCTTTTGCCGACCTTCACGTGCCCCGTGAACTTCATACGCTCGGTGGGGTGGCGCCCATGGAGGGTGTCGAAGGTTCGCGTCTTGACGACGCCGCCGCAGATGGCTTCGTACGCGCGTTCGATGGTATGGGCTGAAAACTGCCCTTTCAAGTGCTCGCGGGCGCGGGCGTTGCGCGCCACGATCATCACGCCGCTCGTCCCCTTGTCGAGGCGGTGCACGATCCCTGGGCGCACGTGGCCGTCCGCCTCGGTGCCCCATGCGTCGTCCTTGAACAGCCCGCGCGCGAGCAGGCCGTTCACCAGCGTCCCCCCTTCGTGGCCGCGGGCCGGGTGCACCACCAAGCCGACCGGCTTGACCAGGACGACCACGTCGTCGTCTGTGTAAAGTACATCGAAGACGATCCCGTCCTCGGCTACGGCGTCGGTGCGCGGCGGAGGCTCAGGGACGACGTGCAGCTTGCTGCCCGCGCGGACCTTGTCAGCGGGCTTGCAGGCTCTTCCATCCACCGTGACGCGGCCATGCTCGATCCAGCGCTGTAGCTCGGCGCGGCTGGGTACGGACACGGCGGTCTCGGCCAGCGCTTCCACGAGAAAGCGGTCGAGGCGCTTCCCGGCTGCCTCGGCCGGTACGACGAGGTCGGCTACCAGATCTTCGACTTGATGTGCCCCTTGGCCTTGATCAAGATGTCGACGAGGGCGCGATCGTAGAAGTTGCGCGGGTAGAGGTCCGGCGAAACGCGGCGCTTGAAGAGAGCACGCCCCTCTTCGATCTCTTCGGAGAGCGTCTGGAAGAGGTTGTCGTTCGTGATGCCGTTCACGATCTTGTCCTCGTTGTAGAGCGACAGATCGCTGGCGATCGCGCGCGCAAGGCGACGGGCGGCTTCCTCGGTCTCGATGAGGGACATGCCGCCAGTATCGCGGCACCCGCCAGCGGATGTCAAAGCAGCATCGAAATGATACGTAGGGGAGCGCTCATGCAAGGCGACCATGCCCCCCGCGTTGTTGGTGTTCCCGGCAGGATTTCGACGGCGCGAACCATCTCGGAGGCTATCGAGGAGGCGTCGAAGGCCGATCCTACCCGGGGATTTCGCTTCATTCCCGAGACAGGTGTCCCTGGCACTCCTGGAACGGAGGAGACGAGCGAGGCGTCCTTCTCCTACACCGCGATCGAGCGCGCGAGCGGGCGCTACGGCGGCGCGCTCCAAGCGCTCGGCCTCAAAAAGGGCGATCGCGTCGCGCTGATCCTTCCCGCGAACGAAGACTTCGTCCTCTGCTTCTTCGGCGCCATCCGCGCGGGCATCGTCCCCGTCCCTATTTACCCACCGCTCGGGCTCGGCCAGCTTCAGAGCTACCTCGACAACACCCGCCACATCGTCGCCAAGAGCGGGGCGCGCGCGGTCGTCACGAGCGCGAAGATCAAGCGAATGCTCGGCACGGTGCAGGCCGCGTGTCCGGCGCTCGAGCAAGTGGTCGCCGTCGAAGCCATCCGCGAGTCGATGGAGGCGCTCAAGCCCGAGAAGATTTCCCCCGACGACATCGCGTTCCTTCAGTTCACGAGCGGCTCGACGTCACGCCCAAAAGGGGTTCCGCTCACGCACGCCAACCTCACCGCCAACGTCACGTGCATCATGCAGCACGGCATTGGCGCTTCGAGCGCCGACGTGGGCGTCTCGTGGTTGCCGCTCTACCACGACATGGGGCTCATCGGATTCGTCATTGCCCCGCTGTTTCTCAAGATCCCGATCGTGTTCTTGCCGCCGCTGCTCTTCTTGAAACGGCCGCTTTCCTGGTTCCAGGCGTTCACGCGCCACCGTGGCACCATTGCCTACGCTCCGAACTTCGCGTTCGCGCTGTGCTTGAAGCGGATCCGCGAGAAGGATCTCGAGGGCATCGACCTCTCGTCGTGGCGCGTCGCCGGCTGCGGCGCCGAGCCGATCCGCCCCGAGACGCTCGAACAGTTCGCCGAGACCTTCGGCAAGGTCGGCTTCAAGAGAGAGGCGCTCGTTCCCTCGTACGGCATGGCCGAGTCGTCGCTCGCTATCGCGTTCAGCCGCCTGGGCCTCGGCGTGAAGACGCTCGCGCTCGAGAGCAACGCTCTCTTCGAGCGCGGTGAGGTCGTCCCCACCACCGACGAGGCCGACGGCGCGGTGCGTCTCGTCTCCTGCGGCTACGCCTTCCCCGAGCACGAAATCGGCATCTTCGAAGCCGACGACACGCTCAGCGAGCGTCCGCTCCCCACCGGCCGCGTCGGCGAGATCCGCATCACCGGGCCGAGCGTGATGAAGGGCTACTGGGAGGACGCCGATCGCACGAAGGAGACCTTCGCCGGCCGCTTCCTCAAGACGGGCGACCTCGGCTTCGCGCACGAGGGCGAGCTCTACATCTGCGGGCGCTCGAAGGAGGTCGTCATCGTGAACGGCCGCAACTACTACCCGCAGGACATGGAGTGGGAGGCGGGCAAGGTGCAGGGCGTCCGCAAAGGCAACGTCATCGCGTTTGGTGCGCGCGATCCGTCGGGCATCGAAGCCGATCGCGAGCGCGTGATCGTCGCGTTCGAGCTGCAGGACGCGCTCGACGCCACGCGCGCGCAGCTCACGGCCAGCGCCGTGCGCCGCGCGGTCCAGGAGGGTATCGGCCTCACGCTCGACGACGTGGTCGTGCTTGCGCCGGGCACGCTACCGAAGACTTCGAGTGGCAAGCTCCAGCGGTTCAAGACGCGCGCGCTCTACGAAGCCGGCGAGCTCGAGCAACGCGCGCCGGCGAAGACCGACGCGGGCCGGCTCGAGGTGGCGAAGGAGGCCGCGCGCAGCCAGCTCAGCTATTTGAAGCTCGCGGTCCTCGGAGGCCGCAAGATCCGTTAGCTGGTTGCAATTTAGAAACTTTATAATTAGGCTCTCGCGGGTGAAGGGAAAGCTCGAAGACGTTTCCCGCCGCAGCGAGGCAAGCCGCACCGAGCGCATGCTCGAGGATCTGAAGGCGGCCGGGCTCAAGCTCACGCCCCAGCGACTCGCGATCTTGAAGCAATTCGCAGACGACCTGACGCACCCGACGGCGCAGGAGCTTTACGATCGGCTGAAGACAACCTTCCCGACGATGAGCTTCGCGACGGTCTACAACACCCTCGACGCGCTCGCCTCGGCCGGGCTCTCTGGCACGCTTCGCCTCGGCAACGCGGCGCGGTTCGATCCCAACACGTCACCGCATCACCACGCTGTCTGCGAGCGCTGCGGCGCCATCGCCGACATTCCTGCAGATACCCTCGCGCCCACGCCGGCGACGGTGTCGCGCCTTCGCCACCGCGCGTCCGGGTTTCAGGTGCACGCGGTCGAGCGGATCTACCGCGGGCTGTGCGCAGCCTGCGCCGCTTCGGAGCAGCCCGACCGGGTGCGCCATCAAAAAAGATCACGTTAAGGAGAACGACTAAATGGGTAAGGCACTCAAGGAATCGAAGACGCTTCAAAACCTCAAGGACGCATTCGCCGGCGAGTCGCAGGCAAACCGTCGCTACCTCTATTTCGCGAAGGTCGCGGACGTCGAGGGCTACCCGGAGATCGCCGGCAACTTCAAGGAGACGGCGGACGGTGAAACCGGCCACGCGCACGGCCACCTCGATCACATGAAGAGCGTGGGCGATCCCGCGACCGGCATGCCGATCGGCGACACCTCGAAGAACCTGAAGAGCGCCATCGCGGGCGAGACGCACGAGTACGAGACGATGTACCCGGGCATGGCGAAGACGGCGCGCGAAGAAGGCTTCGACGACATCGCCGAGTGGTTCGAGACCCTCGCGAAGGCCGAGAAGAGCCACGCGGGCCGCTTCACGAAGATGCTCGAGTCGCTCAACTGAAAAAGGGGGATTTCACAGGAAGGCGGGGAGGCGAGAAGAGCGGAAGAAGATTTCTTTGCTCTGAGCAAAACGAAATCGCCCTCTGGGACTTGCCGCCTTCCCGACTTCCTGTGATCTCGCCTCTCCCCTGGAATCACGCCCTCCTATGAGCAAGATCGATCCGAAGCCAGCACGACCGCCCGAGACCGACATGAAGTCGGATCGCTACTGGGACGCGGGCGATCTCGAGGGGGAGCTGAAGAGGGTCTTCGAGATTTGCCACAACTGCCGCATGTGCGTGAACTACTGCGGCTCGTTCCCGGACATGTTGAACCGCATCGACCGCGACATTGCACGCGGCGCCGAGGGTTCCGAGAGACTCGAGGCGAACGATTTCGCCAGCGTCACCGACCACTGCTGGCAGTGCAAAATCTGCTATATCAAGTGCCCCTACACCGCCGACGAGGGCCACGAGTGGCTCGTCGATGTCCCTCGCCTGCTCACGCGCGAGAAAGCGCAGCGCACGCGCCGCAACGGCATCACGGTGCAAGACCGTGCGCTTGGTGAGCCCGGCCTGCTCGGTCAGATCTCCAGCGGCATCGCCGCGCCAATGACGAACTTCGTGAACGCCAACCGCCTCGTGCGGAAGGTCATGGAAAAGACCGCGGGCATTTCCGCGGAATTTCCACTGCCGCCCTTTGCGAGCCAGCCTTTCGCGAAATGGCTCGAGCACCACGAGCCGCTCCCGGGCGCCGGCACCGCCGGGACCGTGACCATGTTCTCGACCTGCCTCAACGACTACAACTTCCCCTCCGTCGCCGCGAACGCGGTGCGCGTGCTCGCGAAGAACGGCTTCAGCGTCATCCGCGCCGAGCAGAAGTGCTGCGGCATGCCGAACCTCGACGGCGGTGACATCGAAGGCGCGCGCGCCAAGGCCGCGTACAACGTCACGTCGCTGCATGCCGCCATCGAGGCCGGGCACAGCATCGTCGTCACGCAGCCAACGTGTGGCTACACCATCAAGAACGAGTACCCCGAGATGCTCGGCACCTCCGAAGCCCGCCGGGTGGCTGCGAGCACGTTCGACCTGATGGAGTTCCTCGACAAGCTCCGCAAGGAGAAGAAGCTCGTGAAGGACTTCACGAAGGGCTTCGGCAAGGTCGCGTACCACGCGGCTTGCCACCTCCGCGCCCAGAAGATCGGCACGCCCGGCGCGCGCGTGCTTGGCCTGCTCCCCGACACCGAGGTCGAGATCATCGAGCAGTGCTCCGCCGTCGACGGAACGTGGGGCATGAAGGCGCAGTACTACGAGGAGGGGCGCCGCTACGCGCAGAAGCTCGTGCGCGGTATCGACAACGCGGAGGCGCAGATCGTCGTCACCGACTGTCAGCTCGCCGGCCAGCGCATTTTGAAAGAGAACGGCGTCGTGACCCGCCACCCCGTCGAGGCGCTCGCCGAGGCCTACGGGGTTGCCATTTCGAGCTGAAAGGAGACCGCCATGCAACCTGTCGAGCGCAACGAGATCCTGAAGATCGGTGAGTACGAAACGGTGCGCGAGCCCTTCCGCGCGCGTGTCATCGCCGAGAAGAAGCTCCGGCGCGTCGCCCTCGGGCCGAACGCGACCTGCGTGTTCGAGAACCACGACACGGTGCTGCTCCAAATCCAGGAGATGATCCGCACCGAGCGCATCACGCGCGAGCCGTCGATCCTCCACGAGATGGAGACGTACAACCAGCTGATTCCCGGAAAAGACGAGCTGTCGGCGACGATCATGCTCGAGCTCGACGATCGCGAGACGCGCGAGAAGTTCCTCACCGACGCGAGCGGCATCGAGGCGAAGATCGCGCTGCTCGTCGACGGCGAGCGGCAGCCCGCAACCTGGGATCCGTCGCGCATTCTGCCGGGCCGTGCTTCGGCGGTGCTCTATTTGAAGTTCCCGCTCACGGTCAAAGCCGCCGCCGCGGTCCGCGCCAAGACGGGCAAGGTCGAGCTCTCGGTCGATCATCCCGCGTACACCGCGCGCACGCCGATCGACAAGCCGACCGCCTTCAGCCTCGCCGAGGATCTCGACGGCTGATGCCGTACGTCTTCGATCGCGCGGTGCGCTTCGACGAGGTCGACGCCGCGCTGATGCTCTATTACCCCCGCTTCCTCGGCTACTGCCACGAAGCGATGGAAGCCATGTTTGCGGAGCTCGAAGGCGGCTACCCGGGCCTCATCAAGGAGCGCCGGGTCGGCCTGCCTGCAGTGCACATCGAGGTCGATTTCAAGAGCCCGCTCCGCTACGGCGACGTCGTACGCATCGAGCTCGCGATCGTGAAGAGCGGCACCACGTCGATCACGCTCCGCTACGCGTTGTCGCGCAAGGACGACGGCCGCGTCGTCGCGGTCGTCCAGCACGTCTGCGTCGTCACCGATCTCGACGCGATGAAGGCGACGCCGATTCCGGCGGACATCCTCGCTCTACTCGACCGGTACCGCAGCCCCGCCTGATTCTTCGGGCTTGTGTGCTTCGAGGACGGCGTCGGAGGGATCGACGCCGCTCGACTTCTGCTTACGAATGACGGTGAAGTAGAGAATGACGCCCAACGTCGTCAGCGCGAGGCAGCACCACTGCGCAGGCGTGAGACCGCCGTACCGCGGATCGGACGACTCGGTATCGGCGATGCGCAAGTAGTCCATCGCGAAGCGCACGGGACCGTAGGAGAGCGCGGCCGCGACGAGGTACGTGCCGGTCGGAAGGCGCTTGCGCCAGGTGAGCGCGAACAACGACGCGAGCACGATCGTGAACATCAGCTCCAGGAGCCCGAGGTCGTAGCGCGCAACCGGGCCGTGCACGAATTCGATGAAGCTGTCGTAGGTCTGCTTGCGATCGGGGTAGCCCACCGCGAAGAGCGCGTCGTGCGGCGCGAGCGCTCCGGGATGATCATGAACGACGGTGCAGCCCGTGCGACCAAAGACCCACGCGACAGGGAACACCGAGATGATGACGTCACAGAACGGTACGATCGGCAGCGCGCCCCCCTCGCGACGCGAGAACCACGGGAGCTTCACAGGCCCGACCTTGTGGGGGCGGATGATGAAGAACTTCCACAGAACGATGCCGATGATCGCGCCGACGAAACCCCCGAACGAGCTGAGCCCCTCGTAGAGCAAAAGGAGCGACCACGGCCGCGTGAACATGAAATGCCCGTTCTCGATCTTCGCGATCTCGGTCGGGTGGTAGAAAATCGTGTCGAGCATGTGGCCGCCGATGAAGCCGGCGAGGAGCATCCACGTGATGAACGAGTTGAGCTTGTCGAGATCGAGACCGCGCTGCTTGGCGCGCCAGGTGGCAAGCGCTGTCCCGATGAGCACACCCGTGGCCACGAGAAGGCCGAACGGGTGAAGCGGCAACCCGCCGACCATGATGTCGTTGACGTGGATGTACGGAAGCATTCGGGCCTGTAGCCAGCTTCTTACCGCATTTCTTCCCGAGAATCCTATTCGTCCGGGTTTCGCCTCAAGGACCCTTCACGCGGATCCAGTCGAGCTCGCCGGGGCGCTCACCCATCTTGGCCACCACTTCCCAGCCGTCGCAGCGGCGGACGAAGAGCTCCTCGCCCGTCCCGGGGACCCGGCAGCGTGCCGGTGGAAGGCGCGCTTCGAAGAAGCCGGAGAGCACGTCGATGGCGTGCCGCGCCGCCGCCGCGCGCTCGGCAGGATCGGTGGGATCGTGCGCGCGCATCTCGTCGGCCTCGGCCCAGCTGATGAAGAGATCGGCGCCGGTCACGGTGCCGCCTCGCACGACGCCGCGCTCGATTCCGAGCATCACGCCGAGCGAGACCGTGCGGGACTCGCGTTCGAGCTTGGTCGGAATCGAGAAGAACACCTCGCGCGTTCGCGTCGTGGGTGACGGGCCCCACGTGGAGCGCGCCTCGCCGCCGAGCACGCGCCGCAGGTGCGCCGGCGTCTCTTCGATGGGTGCACCATACACACCAGGCTCCGTGAGCGCGGCCAGTGCGTCGAGCACCGACTCGCCCACCGCACGACGCTGGGCGCTCGCGTTCGCGAGTGTCGACTCGGTGCGACGCGCTTCCTTCAGCGTGCGCTCGGTCTCTTCGTCCTCGAGTCGAGTGTCGAAGGCCGTGAGCACGGCAATCGCGGCCTCCGCGTGCGGTCCGCGTGGCAACCACGTGAGGTACTCGCTCGTCCTCGCGCGCGAGCTCTTCGCGTCCTCGAACCACGCGGGCTCCTCGAGCGCGAACGCTTCACGGACCTCGTTGGCCCAGGCGCCGCGCGGGTGCACGTGCAGGTAGTCTTCTGCGTGACGCAAGCGATCCCCCTCGCTCTCCGCCATGCGAAACGCGCGGTAGTCGACGAAATCGGCGGTGTCGCCGCCCACGCTCTGCAGGCTGCTGCAGCCGGAGAGGAGAACGAGCGCAGCGCGCGCAGAGATGGCTCTCGCACGCCTCATCGCGCGGGGGCTCCGTCCGCCTGAAGCCGGCAAAAATCGCACTCGGGGGGCGACGACGGCGCCTCATCGTCGACATAGTTGGCGAAGGCGCTGCACGATGCGGCGACGAGCGCGTTCAAGCAAACCTGCGCGTCGTGCACGAGCGGGTGGCAGGAGCTCGGGAGGTCGATGTCGGGCGGCGCGTTGTCGTCGCACGCGGCGGCGCAGCGCTTCGTCTGCAACCCGCACTCGGTGCAGCGGCGGCAGTCGGTGTGCTTGCGCGAGATGACGTAGCGCTCCTCGCTGATCTCCTCGGCGGGCGCGCCGCAACCGCCGATGTCCCCGGCGGTTGGGGCCGCCGCGAACGCGAGGCTGATGACCCCGAGCACCAACAGCTCACGCCGACGGACCCGCTTCACGGCAGCACCTCGTACGCGACGACGAGCCCGAGCTGCGCGCTCAGAATCGGGTACGCGGGCCGCGCGGCCTCACGCGTGCCCGCGCCGTAGAAGAGATCGCCGATGACCTCGGCGGCAACACCAACGCCCGCGCGAAAGAACCACACGCCCCCGCCGGCGGCCTCGAGACCGGCGTTGGTCGTAGGCGTGATGATCATCGGAATGCCGAGGCGCCCGTAGGCCGCGAGCGAGCGCCAACGCCGGTACAAGAGGTACGACGGCGTGAAGCCGAGCTCGCGCACGCCTTCGAGCGCGACGGACGTGCGGACAGCAAGCCCGTGCTGCAACGCGCGCGGATCGCCGAGTGTGATCGCCGCGCCGAGGTCGACGTACGAAGCGGTGCGCGCGATGGATTCGGCGTCGTCGCCGAGGGGCGTGGCAAGGCGGTACGGGTTGTTGAAGCGGAGGCCATCGCCGATGAAGCTGGTCGCGAAGAGCCCCACGTAGGTCCCGCGCGCGCGGGGCGCGACGCCCGACGTCTCGGCGATAGCCACCTCGGAGGGGGCCGCTTTTTCGGCCGCGCTCCCCTGCCCCGCCGAGAGCAACGAGGCGAGCGTACACGCGAGGCCGAGCGCGACTCTCTCAGTCACGAAGAACGCGGACTTTGCGCTTGGCGCCGAGGAGCGCGAGCTGACCGCACGCCGCGCTGACGTCGTCGCCCCGGCGCCGTCGGATGAAGCACGAATAGCCCGCGTCGCAGAGCACCTGCTGAAACGCGAGTACCCCACCCATGTCAGTCGGGCCGAGCGTGCTCGCCTCGATTGGGTTCATCGGGATCAGGTTGATCTTCACCGAGAGACCGCGGAGAAGGCGCGCCACCTTCCGTGCCTCGTCGGCCGTATCGTTTTTACCTGCGACGAGCGTGTACTCGATCGTGATGCGGCGCCGCTTCGGAAGTGGGTAGGCACGAAGGGCCTCCATCAACTTCGCGAGCGGGTATTTGCGGTTGATCGGCATGAGGCGCGAACGCGTCTCGTCGTCCGCGGCGTGGAGCGAGATCGCTAGGCCAATGTTGCCGCCGAAGTCGGCGCCGAGACGCCCGATCTCGGGCACGAGGCCGCTCGTCGATACGGTGACCCGGCGCGAGGACATTGCGATGCCGTCGGGGTGCGTGAGCAGCCGGAGAGCGCGCAGCACGGCGTCGTAGTTGTGAAGCGGCTCGCCCATGCCCATGAGCACGACGTTACGGAGCTGCTCGTCGGGATCGAGCCGCGCACGGCCCGCGATCACCTGAGCGATGATCTCGTCGGCGCCCATTTGTCGTTTGAGCCCAGCGACGCCGCTCGCGCAGAACACGCAGCCCATGGCGCAGCCGACTTGGGTCGAAATGCACTGCGTGACGCGCGAGACCGTAGGGATCCCGTCGTCCGGATCGTCTTCATCTTCGACGGCTGCCGCCGCGTCGGCGTCGGCCTCTGGATCGGTGTCGTAGGGCGTTACGGGTGATGGAAGAGTGCTCTTTCCAGCGGCTACGGTGGGAATCAGGACAGTCTCGACGGTCGAGCCGTCACGCATCGTCACGAGGATCTTGCGGGTCTTGTCGAGCGCGCGACGCTCGGTGGTGATGGTCATCACCTTGTCGAGCTCACTCGCGGCGAGAGCTTCGCGAAGCGACTTGGGAAGGTCGCTCATCTGATGAGGATCGAGGACGCTCCGAAGATGAATCCAGCGGAAAATCTGCTTTCCGTGGAACGTACGACCACCCAGCTCGACCGCAGCCTTCGCCCACTCTTCGGGCGTCCGCGCGAGCGGTGGCGGAAGGGCGTCGGGGTTCTTCTGGGAAAGCACGAGCGAAAGGTACGGGGGAGCGAGGGGAAGTCAATCGGACGCCGGGCTCGCTTGGTTTCGCGCTATGGCCTTGGAAGGTAACCAAACGGTGAAGAGCTCCTGGAAGAAGTGGGTCAGCTGGCTGGTGGTCCTCGCGTTGATCGCCGGCGGGATCTTCGCCTTCATGAAGTGGCGCGCATCCAACAAGCCACCCGACGTCGTCTACAAGACCGCGCCGGTCGAGCGACGGAAGATCAGCGGACGCGTCACCGCGTCAGGCACGCTCTCGGCCACCGTCACGGTTCAGGTGGGTAGCCAGGTATCGGGGCGCATCGCGGAGCTCTTCGCCGACTTCAACTCGACGGTGAAGAAGGGTCAGATCATCGCGAAGATCGATCCGCAGCTGCTTCTCGCCACCCAAGCACAAACGCGAGCGAACTACCTCGCAGCCGTCGCGAACGTGCAGAAGGCGAAGATCGAGGCGACGAACGCCGAGAAGATCCTGAACCGCACGAAGAAGCTCCAGGCCGAGCAGCTCTCCTCGCAGGCCGACCTCGACGCCGCCGAGACCGCGCTCGCAAGCGCCCAGGCGCAGATCGCCGTCGCCAACGCGTCGGTCGCGCAAGTGCAAGCGCAGCTCAATCAGGCCGAGGTCAACCTCTCTTACACGACGATCAAGTCGCCCATCGATGGCACGGTGATCTCGCGCGCGGTCGACGTGGGTCAGACGGTCGCCGCTTCCTTGCAGGCGCCGGTGCTCTTCACGATCGCGGAAGATCTCCGCAAGATGCAGGTCGCGACCAACGTCTCGGAGGGCGACGTCGGACGCCTGCAGCCGGGCATGGAGACCTGGTTCACCGTCGACGCCTTTCCGGGCCAGCGCTTTCGCGGCACCGTGCTCCAGATCCGCAACGCGGCGCAGACTGTGCAGAACGTCGTCACGTACAACGCAGTCATCGACGTCCCGAACCCCGAGCTCAAGCTGCGCCCCGGCATGACCGCGAACGTCACCATCGTGTACGCGCAGCGCGACGACGTGCTCGCGGTTTCGAACACTGCACTTCGCTACCGCCCGATCGATGCAGCCCCGAGCGCGCGACGTGGTGGTGGGGGAAGTGGAAGCGCGTCGCCAGCTTCGTCGGGGTCGTCGGGCCGCCGCGGGGGGCGCCGCGCAGCCGCCGCGGCCGAACAAGACGGCGGAGTCGGTGAGAACGCCGCGCCGGCGGTGGTCCTCGAGGACAAGACGATCTACGTGCTCCGCGGCGGCGTCCCCACCGCAGTCACGGTCCACACTGGGCTCTCCGATGGAACGATCACCGAGCTCGTCGACGGCGACGTGAAGGAGGGCGACCAGGTGATCGTCGAAGCCCAGACGACCGGAGCGACTACGAGCACCGCCCCCACCCCCGCGGGCGGCCCTGCGCGGAGCATGCGTCTCTGAGATGTCGACCGAGCCGATCATCGTCCTCGAGGACATCAAGCGCGTCTACAAGACGGGCGATGTCGAAGTGCACGCGCTCCGTGGCGTGACGCTTTCCATCGAGCCCGGCGAGTTCGTGGCCATCATGGGCCCCTCGGGCTCGGGCAAGTCGACCTTGATGAACACGCTCGGCTGCCTCGACCGACCCACCAGCGGCCGGTACCTGCTCGCGGGGCGCGACGTGGCGCCGATGAGCAAGAGTGAGCTCGCCGAAGTGCGCAATCAAGTGCTCGGCTTCGTGTTCCAGAGCTTCAACCTGCTCTCGCGCACGAGCGCGCTGGAGAACGTCGAGCTCCCCCTCGTCTACGCCGGCGTCGGCGCGCGGGAGCGGCAGCGCCGCGCCACGCGTGCGCTCGAACGCGTGGGGCTGGGGTCGCGGGTCGATCACAAGCCGAGTCAGCTCTCCGGCGGCCAGCAGCAGCGCGTCGCAATCGCGCGCGCGCTCGTTGGTGAGCCACGCCTGATTCTCGCCGACGAGCCCACGGGCAACCTCGACTCGAAGACGAGCATCGAGGTCATCGCGCTGCTTCAGGAGCTCGGTCGCGCGGGGATCACGATCGCGCTCGTCACGCACGAGCCCGACATCGCCGAGTTCGCGTCCCGCGTCATCGTCGTGAAGGACGGGCTCGTCACTCGAGACGAGCGGCACGAGCCGAAGATCGCCGAGCCACCGCCAGCCTCCGGGGTTTCGTCGTGAACCCGCTCATGACCCTGCGCGTCGCGATCCGCGCCGTGTTCCGCAACAAGATGCGCGCGTTTCTGACCACGCTCGGCATCATCATCGGCGTCGGCGCGGTCATCGCAATGATGGCGATCGGCGCCGGCGCGCGCGCGCAGATCGAAGCGTCGTTTGCCGCCATGGGCACGAACCTTCTCATCGTGCAGCCGGGCTCGACCACGGCGGGCGGCGTGCGCGGCGGCTTCGGCTCCGGCGCCACGATGACGTGGGACGATCTCGCGGCGATTCGCGCCGAGCTTCCGAGCGTCAAAGCGGCCGCACCGGTGCTTCGCTCGAGCGCGCCGGTGGTCAGCGAAGAGCAGAACTGGACCACGACCATCTACGGCACGTCGCCGGAGTACTTCGAGATCCGCTCGTGGCCAATGACGGTTGGGCAATCGATCACGCAGCCCGACGTCGACACCGGCACCAAGATCATCGTGCTCGGGCAAACGGTGTCCGATCGCCTTTACGGTGTAAACGCGAACCCCGTCGGGCAGAGCGTCCGTGTCCGCAACATCCCCTTCCAGGTCGTGGGTGTGGCGGCGAAGAAGGGTCAGTCCGCCGCTGGGCAGGACTACGACGACGCGGCCTTCATTCCCGTCACCACCTTCGCGTCGAAGATCCAAGGCGGCCTCGGGAAGTTCCTCGCCGGTACGATCTACGTCGAGGCTGCGAGCTCGACGCAAAAGGCGCAAGCCGACGTCACGCAGCTGCTCCGCGAGAAGCACAACATCGGCGCTCGCGGCGAAGACGACTTCTCGATCCGCAACCTCGGCGAGCTCGCGAGCGCGCAACAAGAAGGCACCGACACGATGACGACGCTGCTGGCCGCCGTCGCCGGCGTGTCGCTGCTCGTGGGTGGCATCGGCATCATGAACATCATGCTCGTCAGCGTCACCGAGCGAACGCGCGAGATCGGCATTCGCATGGCCGTCGGTGCAAAGCCGAGCCACATCCTGTCGCAGTTCCTCGTCGAGGCGCTCACGCTCTCCTTCGCCGGCGGTCTCATCGGAATTGCCGTCGGCGTCGGCGTGGCGCGCTGGCTTGCCTCGCGCTTTGGTTGGCCGATGCTGATTCAGCCCGAGGTCATCGTCGTCTCGGTCGCTTTCAGCGCGAGCGTCGGGATCGTGTTCGGCCTCTACCCGGCACGCAAGGCATCGCAGCTCGGTCCGATCGAGGCGCTTCGTTACGAGTGAGCCGGGTGCGCCGGGTGAGCCGGGTGCGCCGAGTGCGCCGTCACTCGCCGAACGAAGCGCGCGCCGCGTGCCGAAACGGAATGGCGCCGAGCGACAAGAGCTTGTCGTGGAACCGGACGGGATCGAACGCGGCCCCCTCCTTGGCCTTCACGCGCTCGCGCAGCTTGAGGATCGCGAGCTTCCCGTAGGTGTACGTGAACATGTTGGCGGGCCAGAGCACGGCGCGGCGCGCCTCCATCTTCGCCGCTTCGGGGGCGAGGAACGCCGTCTCCGAGAGCAGCTTCGCCGCGTCGTCGGGGCTGAGCGAGCCATCGTTCTCGCCGATGTCCATGACGACGCGCGTCGTACGCTGGAGCGCCATGCGCAGGTAGAACGCGCGCGTGCGCACCGGATCTTTGCCGGTGAATCCGCCGTCGAGCACCGCTTGCTCGCAGTAGTGCGCCCAGCCTTCGCCCAGTGTCGCAGCCCACGCGATCTTGCGGACCTTCGACGTCGTCGCGCGGTTCGCCAGGATTTGCAAGACGTGGCCCGGGATGGCCTCGTGGATCGTGACCAGATCGACCGCGCCCCGCGCGTGAAATGCGAGCAGCGCCTTCTTGCGTGCGTCGGGCATGGTCTTGTCGGGGATGTTCACTTCGAAGTTCGCGTCTTCGGCGCGCGGCTCGAGCGGGCCCGAAGGGTTCACCGACGCGAACGCGAGACCGCGGCGCTCCGGCGGCACCTGCACCACCGCGATGCTCACCTTGTCCCAAGGCACCGTCACCATGGGGTGCGCCTTGAGCCACTCGTTCACCGAGGTCATCGAGGAGCGGTACTCTTCGAGAAGCGTGTCTTCTTTGAAGGGATCTTGCTCGAGCCGCGCGAAGAACGCAGCGCGGGTGTCGCCGGGCTTGCCGTTCTTCGCGACGAGCGCGTCGAGCTCGACCTCGAGCCGAAGCATCTCCGCCTCCGCCGTGTGACGGATGTCGGCCGGTGACTCGGTCACGCCCTCGTGCAACCGGGCGAGCGTCGACCACGACGCGGTCCCGATCGGCACGTCCTTCGCGCTCGCGACGGGAAACGTCTTCGTCACCTCGGCCACGTAAGCCTCGATCGCGCTCGCTGCGGCAAGCGCTGCCTTGGCAAGGCGCTCGGCAAGCTTCGCGTCGCGGTCGATCGACGCCGGATCGGTCTTCGCGAGGTCCGTGCGAAGCGTCATCACGAGGCCGCCTGCGACGACGGGCAAGAGCTCGAGCGACGACTTCTCGGGCTTCCCCAGTCGCGCGCGCGCCGTCGCGAGCAGGCCGGGCACCCCCTCGAGGCGCGCCGTGAGAGCGTCCATGCGCACGTGCTTCGGGGCGTAAGCGTGCGACGTGAGCGACGTGATGCCGCTGCCGATCATGGACACGACATGCGACGGATGCCGCTCGGCGACGTGAAGCTCGGTCGCTACGAAAGCGTGTCCCTCGAGCTCGTCCGCAAGCAGCTCCGCGTCGAGCGCGGGTCGATCCGTCCCGGCCTCGGCGGCCACGGCCTCTTGCGGCACTTTGGCCGCGAGCGCTCGGAGCACCAGCGCGCGCGCGCGAAAGTCTGCCGCGGTCTTTTCCTGGCCCGCCTTCGTGGTATCGGGCCAACGGCTGTCGAAGCGGTGATCGCCGAGGTGCGTCGCGAGCACCGGGTCCGCCGTGAGGAAGACGTCGACGTTGGCGTCGACCGTGTTGTGGAAGCTCGCGGCGTCGAAGCTCGGCGCCGGTGGTTTTCCATCCGGGACTGTGCTCGCGGCGGCCCTCGCGCGCGTTGGTGGCAGCCCGTTCGCCGACAGGCCGCTCTGCGATTCCGGCGGCTTCGTGTCCCCGCCGCACCCCGTGGTCCCGACGCTCAGCGCGAGAGCGAGAGCGAGAGTCAGAGCGACGCGATGGCGCCTCACG